>SABY01000307.1 GCA_009928785.1 Clostridia bacterium
AACTTGTTTTTATGACCCCTTTGTGTCTTTTAAATGTACCAGATCTGGTACATTATGTTTACATTTGCTCTTTTTCGTGATCATACTTTTATCGTTTGTTTTTGTCTTCATCGCACAAAAATAATTTTATTTCCAAATCCTCCGGTAAATTGCGCATCTTTTTTACTCCGCAGCATCAAAAAAGTGGTTCAGCCTATTCTTGAGATTGGTCTTACCGTTCGCAGGCTTTAAAAACTTTTATTTCTAAACCATTTTGTAAATTGCTTAAAGGAAAGCCCCACCGCGAGCATCGCCCGGCCAGCATGCCAAAGTTTGAGCTGAGGCTTCCGGCTTTGGCAGCATTCCCTTCGTGACTGTGGCCTGGAGAAAAGCTGCACTGCAAAACCAATGGCCAGAAGGTGTTCGTTGTAGTAATTTTACCGTTGCGCTTACTGCAGCAAAAATTGTGAGCATGTTTCGATTTAACTTGTACTTTTGCCGCGTGGGACAACGATAAAACGGATATTGATTAAAAATTGATAAATCATTTTCTTATGAGAACAAGACATTTGTTTTTCTTTCTGATTGCAGCTTTGGCATTTTCGTCGTGTACCAAAGACGAGGCTTTGAATAGCGAAGCGGATATTCTTTCGGTCATCGTACCGCAGGAAATCCTTAAAGCGGATCCTGTGGTAGAGAACAACCGCGTCACCATACGGGTAAAACCCGATACCGATTTAGTGAATCAGGCACCTGTGTTTACCTTATCCAAAGGAGCCTTCATCTCTCCCGAAAACGGCACAGTGCTCGATTTTACACGGCCACAGGTTTACACCGTTACCTCAGAGAATGGCAAAAACATCAAAGAATACACGGTCACTTTTATCATTGCGGGATTATCACCGTATTACGGTTTTGAGCATTTCAGGCTGGATGAGAGTGGCAAATACCACGTGTTTTACGAGGTAAACGAAAACGGAGATAATCTTATGGACTGGGCAAGTGGTAATGCAGGATTTGCCATCACTGCGGGCGAAACCCCACCCGGCCTCTATCCTACCACCTATACCGAAGCCGGGCGCACCGGCCGGGCGCTTAAATTAACCACCCGTCGCACAGGCGAACTGGGCATCATGTTTAAAAAACCCATCGCAGCAGGTAATATTTTTATGGGAACTTTTGATGTCAGCGCCGCCATCGGCAGCCCATTGCTGGCTGTTAAAATGGGCGTTCCTTTTGAACTTGTCCCCGATACTTTAAAAGGCTACTTTAAGTACCAGGGTGGCGACGTCTTTGTTCAGGTGGTAGAAAATGCGCAGGGCGAGCTGGTGATTG
>SABY01000308.1 GCA_009928785.1 Clostridia bacterium
GAACCTTTTAATACTTGCTGTAAACTTGTCGCTGAGTACTGTTCTCCCTTTTTTTGCCCTTCAAACAACCATAATTGTGGTTTGAATTTTTTGTAATAATCGCGTAGTAGTACAATTAACTTTTCCGGAATGGGTGCTATCCGGTCTTTGCGTCCTTTGGCGTTCTTTATTATCAGCAAATGGCGCTTCGAGTCAATATGACCGGGTTTAAGATTGAGCAACTCGCTGCGCCGAAGTCCACAGGCGTAAATCAAACTAAGCATGGCTTCATGTTTTATATTCCCCGGCGCTTCCAGTATGGCTTTTACCTCTGCCTTGCTCAACACATTGGGAAGTTTATGTTCAGGGCGTGGTCGCTCAATTTTTTCGGTTTCAATTTTGGCATGCATCACTTCCCTGAAAAAAAGTTTCACTGCATTAACCGTCTGGTTCTGATATGCAAAACTGAGGTTGTTCCGGATAATCACATCATTAACGTAATTTACCACATCCTGATTTGTGATTTCTGATACTGGTTTTTTGGCTGTAAAAAGTAAGAAATTCTTCAAAGTTCCGATGTAAGTTTTAATGGTCGCCTGGCTGTAACGCTTATGGATCATCCATTTGCTAAATTCTTCAATTTTACTTACTGTTTCAGGGGAAAGTTTATCTGACACACTCCGGTATACGCTGTTTTTATCTTTTGGCTTATCATGCTCATTTATTATGCTTTTTGCATTTTCCTTTAATCCGGAGTAGTCCAAGTATGCCACTGATTGTAAAGCATCAAAAACTTTTGATAATTTAAAATCACTTTTTGGAATGAACCAAAACCCCTGGCTTTGGCTCCAAGTTGCCCCTTTGAGCGTTTTTACTTTGCTGATTATAGAAAGATCCTTCTCAAAACGCAGGCTTACCGCGGGTGTGTCGTGGTGGGTGCAATAGGCCAAAGCGATCGCAGTACGTTTCATTTGCCTGAAGGACGATTTTTAGACAGCAAAACTAAAAATAGATATCATTTGAAAATGAACGATTCCTCATGCTTTTTTGTAAAAACCTCTTTTTTCAAACCTAAATCCGCTGCACTGCTGCCAGGCCCTTTCCGTCGGTTTTCGTTGGTTGCCCGGTTACACAGCTCCGCCAGGTCAGTTACAGTGCGTTACTGCGGCCGGCACCTCCAATGTGTTGTAGCTATGCACTTTAGGGAGCCAAAAAGCAACGTCAGTTGGGGCAAGTTTTTGCAGCAGGTTTTGCCACTTTTTGCTCAAAAAATGTTGTCTTTCGTGGAAAATTTTAAAGGTGCATAGCTCAGCATCATCGGATAAATTAT
>SABY01000309.1 GCA_009928785.1 Clostridia bacterium
CAGGTGGGCAAGTTCCGCTTTGGTTATCGGCTCAAAACGATGATCGCGGGTGGCAGCCGAAATGGCCATCTGCTGCACCGTTTCCCATAGCGGCATCTCTGCTTCTATGCGCCCGATGCATCCACGCAAATTTCCTTGCCGATGCAGGGTAACAAAAGCGCCCATAGGGTTGGTGAGCTTTTTCGGAAGATTTTTTCGATCATAAGCTACCTGTCTTTTGCCACCTGCCACATTACTCACTGCCTCGCGGGCTATCTGTAGCAGCATTTCTTTTTCGTCGGCGGTGAGGATAAATTCCCGGCGTTGCTCAGCATTTTCATCAAAAGCAATAGCCCAATAGCCAACTACGCCATTTTTGTCGCCCCGGGGTGCGTCGCCCGAATTGGTGTAGTCGATCAGTTGCACGCGGATATCAGGGTGGTGGCTGGTAAGATGCAGCAACGCCAGTACCGACGACCAGCCGCAAATACTTGTTGCCAGGTTGGCGATGCGAAGGTTTTCATTTTGCGAAAGCGTGTCAAGAAAGTCGTGTGGCGAATTATGTTCGATAGCTTCTGCGGTGCGGCGGTCGTTGGCAACAGCATCGGCATAAGCCGGATAATGCGAAAAGTCGCTGCTGATGACAAATAAGTTTTCGGTGGTAAAATAAGGGCGCAACGCTTCAGCAATTTTACGAATGGTTTCGTGCGATTGTGCAGCTATTATGATGGGAACGATATGGAATTCGTGTTGCAGATGAGTTTGCAAAAATGGCAACTGAACCTCCAGGCTGTGCTCGCCATGATGTGCGTCGGGGTGGAAAGCGAAAAACTTGTTATCGTCGATAAGTTGATTGGCCATGTCCAAATCTACTTTCACAGTTCCGAGTGGTGTTGTGTAATGTCCCCGATTGTAAATGGAAGCTCCGTTGAAGGCCACGCGGTGGCTGCTACCGATCACAAAGATTCGTTTATATTTTTGATTGGGGTCTATCTGGTTGAAGGCGTGGGCAGCCGTTTGCCCCGAAAATATATAGCCGGCGTGAGGAGTGATAATGGCACGCACGTTTTGTGTATTTCGTGGTTTTGCTTTCGCAAAATAGTTTTGAAGGGTGTGGCGGAGCGTTTCGGCATCAGCCGGATAAAACTGCCCGGCAACGCAAGGCTGACGGTGCTCAAACCGGGCATCTGTTGTTTTTGTTGATGGCTTTCCTGAAAACATCTTTTTTAACATGTTGCATAGTTTTGTGGAAGTTAGGAGAAAAGTGATTGCGTAAGCAAAGATAAAACAACTACATCATGGGTTTGTTGCGGGTTTTCATTTCGAT
>SABY01000160.1 GCA_009928785.1 Clostridia bacterium
CCGCCGCGACTACAACCCCACCCACACCACCGATTACGTGGGCAGCTTTGTATATGTGGACGACGAACTGCAATACCTGCTCACACCGGAAGGCCGCGTGGTAATAGATGGCAGCAACTACGAGTACCAGTATTTTTTAAAGGATCATTTGGGGAATACGAGAATTACCTTTAACGAAAGTGGTTCCATTGTCCAGGAAGACAGCTATTATCCATACGGCATGAACATGGCCGGTTTGAGCCACGAAAGCGGCGAAGATTTACCAAACAAATACCGTTATAATGGAAAAGAGTTGCAAGATGATTTTGGGCTGGGGTGGTACGATTACGGAGCCAGGTTTTATGACCCCACAGGCGTGCATTGGACTACGGTGGATCCAATGGCGGAAAAGTATAACCAATGGTCACCATATAATTATGTATTAAATAATCCTATTAAGTCGATTGACCCTGACGGTACTGAGCCTTTTACATTAGGTGTTTTAGCTGCAAGAGCCGCCATCGGAGCAGTTTTAGGTGCTGGCATTGATATTACTGTCCAAATGACTGTGAGTATGTCATTAGGAAATCAAAGCTTTTTTAATGCTGCAACTAACATTGACTGGACAAGTGTGGGAGCATCAGCGGCGATAGGAAGGCGACTTCTATTAATAGTTGTATTTTAGGTTTGAATGGAATATGTAATCAATAAATAAAATTTATCTTAACGGACAATGCTTTATGGAACAAAATAAAAAGCGAACTATTATTACACTCGTGGTACTTTTAACTTTATTATTTGGATTTATTATTTTCGTTATAATTGCATCAAAAATAAGATCAAACGAACTTGAAAAAAATCCAGAATATAGCATTGCAATAGTTATTGATACCTATGTCGGAGCAAAGGCCAGAGATTATGTAAAGTACAAATTTTGGGCAAACGGTAAATTCTATATTGGTGATCAAGATTACATGCCACACCTGCAGGTTGTTAATATTGGTGATAGCTGTGAAGTAGTGTATGCCTGGACTAATCCTAATATTAGCAGGCTATTAACCAATTCTGAAGATTTGCTAAAGATAAAATGAAAGTTAAAAGCAAATAGGCACAATTAATTCGGAGAACAATTGAGCTATAGCCATAATAAACCAACTGCCCTGCAAACCATAAACCACACCTACAACATTCGCAGTTGGCTTACCAATATTAACGATGTTTCGGCGTTAGGTGAGGATAGCGTTGCATTGACTAAAAAGATAAATATTAAATGTGCAAGATGACAAAAATATTGGATGACATTTTAAGACTCAGCGTTTCAGAACGCATTTTAATGGTTGAAGCAATATGGGACAGCATTGCAAAAAACGATGAGCATTTAGAGCTATCTGTAGAAATCAAGCAAATGCTGGAAGATAGACTTGAGAACCATCGAAAATACCCACACGAAGGTTACGATTGGAACGAGGTTAAAGCCAGGATAAAAAACAAGTCAGATGCATAGTCTTATCATTAAACCCTTTGCTGCGTTAGATGCATCTGATGCTTTCGATTGGTACACCGATAAACGAGAAGGGTTAGGAGATGAATTTTTATTGGCTTTGGATGCGACATTTAATGCAATTCGAAGGAATCCATATCTTTTCCAGATAATCTATAAAAAGGTGAGAAGAGCTTTAACAGCACGTTTTCCATATGGGATATTCTTTATCATTGAGGAATACACTGTTTATGTTTTGGCTATTCAGCATGCAAGCAGGAGTTCAAAAATATGGAAGGATCGTCAATAAAAGTCCATTTTACGCAATAGCTTGCAACCGTCATGAGGCCACCCGGCGGCTTTACCAACGATGGTTTTTATTTGTAGATGGCGAACTGCAATACCTGCACACCCCCGAAGGCCGCGTGGTAGTAGATGGCAACGGTTACAGTTAAAACAAATCTATAGCGTTTTGCTTAAGATTTTATGTTCCAATTAACCAAGGAGGAGTTTGATAACCTGAACTTTACTTGTGGATCATCAAGTTGGGGTGGAACCAGAAATCTTCCGTATGCCCTTTTATTATTATTCGTTGCCGTTTCACTATCTATAGTGATTTTAAATATCCAGGCAAAAATATCCTACCTCGAATAATAAAATTACTTTTAGCCCGAAAAAAATCTTTGACGGCTCTTGGCAACATCACAGAATTATAAAGCACAGCGGAATACAAGGGTGAGAAATTTGCTTCTGGCTATTCATCCGGGCAAGGTTCCGGCTGCCAATCTCCGCTTCACGCACACTTTTGGGTTGGGTGGCATGGCCTTGGTTATCCTTTTGCTTCAGGTTTTTACGGGCATCCTGCTGCGTTTTCATTACGATGCCACCCCTGCCGGGGCTTATCAGTCCATCCAATTTATCCAAAACAATATTGTGTTTGGGCAGCTTTTTCGCAATATCCATTACTGGTCGGGAATGTTTCTGATCGTTATTTCCTTTTTGCATTTGCTGCGGGTTTTTTTAAGCGGAGCCTTCCTCCCACCCCGCCACTGGAACTGGGTGATTGGCATCGTCCTTTTTTTGCTGGTAGTGTTTATCAACTTTACCGGCTACCTTCTGCCCTGGGATCAGCTTTCGTATTGGGCGGTTACGGTTAGCACCAGCATGCTTGATTATGTGCCGCTCGTTGGCCAGGGAATTAAAGAACTCATACGCGGCGGTGCAGGAGTGGGAGCCGAAACGCTGACCAATTTCTACACCTTCCACACCGCCGTTTTGCCGGGTTTGATCACCATTTTTCTGGTGTGGCATTTCTGGAAAGTTCGCAAAAATGGCGGAGTCATCCTACCGCGAAACACCACCGAAGAAGGCTTAAAACTCACCGACACTTATCCACATCTGGTAAACCGCGAAATGGTTGTAGCTCTGGCTTTGCTGGCCTTTATCCTGGTCTTTAGTTTATTTTTTGACGCTCCCCTGCTCGAAAAAGCCAATCCGGCCTTTAGTCCCAACCCGGCCAAATCGCCGTGGTATTTTCAGGGCATACAGGAGCTATTGCTGCATTTTCATCCGGTGTTTGCAGTTTTAATAATTCCATTTTTGCTGCTGGCGGGTTTTACTTTGTTTCCATTTTTTAATTACAAAAACGCAACCGGGAAACTTGATTTTACTGCCGCTACTTTTAAACCTATAATCGTATTACCGGTGCTAACGGGATTAGTCGTAACGCCTGTGCTGGTTTTGGTGGATGAATATCTCCTGCATTTCCAGCAACATACCACAGCCATCCCCTCATGGATTAGCGAAGGCTTGTTCTCACTGCTATTCCTGGCCGGACTCACCTGGGCCTTTGTAGTTTTTATCAGACTAAAATTTAGTAAAAAGAAAATAGATATCGTCCTGGCTCTTTTCATCCTATTTACAACAGCCTACATTGTGCTCACCCTTATCGGAACATTTTTCAGGGGCGAAGGGATGCAACTCATTTTATAAATATCAAAAAAAACTCAAATGATGCTTTAAAAGAAAAAATTAGTTTATTAAAGAAAAGATGCCACAAAACAAAAAAACCATAAAGAGGCCTGTTCAGAGCCAAGCATCTGATTCAGATAAATCGCAAGTTGGCCGCCGTGCTTTTATAAAGAAAGCCTGGTGGGGGCTGGGTGCCGTGGCAGGCCTGGAAGTAATCTGGGCTTTCGCCTCGTTTTTGTCGCCCAGGCGAAAATTGGAAAATGCAAACGTTAGCAGCATCAAAACTGTGGGCAATATTGCCAACCTTGCCAAAGGCTCGGTAACGCCATTTCGCAGCGGACAGTTTTACCTGGTACGACTTGAAGATGGTGGTCTGCTCGCGCTGTCGCTAAAATGTACCCATTTGGCCTGTTCGGTTTCGTGGGATGCCGCCGGCAAGCAATTCGTGTGCCCCTGCCACGCTTCACAATTTGATATGACGGGTAATGTTATCAACCCGCCCGCACCACGTGCCCTGGATTATTATCCGGTAATTGTGGAGCAAGGAATAGTGAAGGTGGATATCGGAAAAGCAATGAAGCGGAAGGCGTTTGAGAAAGGGCAGGCGTGGTATGAGGGGTGATGGGTGTTGGTTAATGGTTAATCGAAAATTGTTAATCGAAAATCGTTAATCGAAAGTTAGTTGAAAATCGTTAATCGTTAATCGTTAATCGAAAGTTAGTTGAAAATCGTTAATCGTGAATCGAAAATCGTGAATCGAAAATCGTGAATCGAAAGTTAGTTGAAAATCGTGAATCGAAAATCGAAAATCGAAAATCGTGAATCGAAAATCGAAAATCGTGAATCGAAAATTATTATTTATATCTGGGATTTGTACAGAAACTCAGAACAGGGAAAGTCTGAAATCGCACTGTTTTCAGAAAAAGGATTTTAAGCAAATGAATACGCTTCCTTTTTCAGTAATTTTGCTCAACAAATAACAATTAACAAATAACAAATAACAGTTAACCATTAACGATTAAACACCTTGACAAACACCTGGAAAATCATCGGCCTTGTCTCAACCTTAATCATCGTTCTGGTCTTCCCGGCACAATGGATGAAATATCAAAACTCTGAACAAAGGGGGTTGCCGGGTGCGGAAAGACCTCTTTTTGTGGGTGGCGAAACCTGCATCGAATGCCATAAAATTGAATACGACCTGTGGAAACTGTCAGACCATGACCTGGCGATGACGGTAGCCAGCGATGAAACCGTTTTGGGCGATTTTGATGATGCGCTATTCATTTCGCACAAAGGCGACACTTCGGGATTTAAGCGAAGAAACGGAAAGTTTTATGTGAGCACCCGTGGGCCGGAAGGCTTATTTGGCGAATTTGAAATTACCCATACTTTCGGCTGGTGGCCCTTGCAGCAATACCTTATTCCTTTTGAAAACGGCAAAATGCAAACCCTGAACCTTACCTGGGATTCGAGGGACAACAAGTGGTACGATATGTCGGCGGCGGTGTATGCGCACGAAAATATTGATCCCGACAACTGGCTCCATTGGACCAACCAGGCTCAAAACTGGAATGGCATGTGCGCCGACTGCCACTCTACGCATCTGCAAAAAAATTATGACCACAGCAACGGGAGCTATCAAACTACCTGGTTGGACATCAACGTAAACTGCGAAGCCTGCCACGGCCCTGGCTCGGCCCACCTCGACTGGGCAAAGCTCCCCGAAATGGCTCGCCCCACCGACAACAATACCGCATTGCTTGTAAATACCCGCAACCAGGATACCCGCCAATATGTGGATTTGTGCGCCCGATGTCATCTGCGCCGCTCTGCTCTGAGCGACTACGATCATTTTGGCGGCAATCTGCTCGATCATTACATACCGCAGCTTACCGGCGAACCCTACTATTATTCCGATGGGCAAATCCTGGAAGAGGATTATGTGTATGGTTCTTTTTTGCAGAGCAAAATGTTTACCAACGATGTAAAATGCAACGACTGCCACGATGCCCATAGCCTGAAACTCGTGAAAACCGGAAACGACCTTTGCCTGCAATGCCACCGGCCGGAAGTTTATGATTCTTACGACCATCATTTTCATAAGAAAAAAGACAATCCCGAATTGCAGGAAGGCAATCACCGCCAGATGTACAATCGGGATGGCGAAGGTGCACTGTGTATCAATTGTCACATGGATGGCGGCTTTTATATGGGCGTGGATTACCGTCGCGACCACAGTTTCAGGATTCCGCGACCCGACCTGACTTTAAGTTTGGGTGTACCCAATGCCTGCAACAGTTGCCACACCGACAAGACTGCACAATGGTCAGAAAAATACATCACCGAATGGTATGGTAAAAAGAGAGCGGCACACTACGGCACCACCATCGCCGGTGGCGAAGACAGCGATCCTGCTGCGCTTCATGGCCTGATTGCCATCGCCAGCGCCTCCGAAGACTTGTACCCCGTCATGGTGCGGGCAACGGGGCTTTCGCTGCTGGAAAACTATTCGGATGAAAAAGCCTTTAATACAACAAAGCTACTGATGCAAAATGCCGACCCGCTGATGCGACATTATGCCGTACGAAGTCTGAACCCGGCTTCCGCCGAAGAATTTATCGTTGCTTTTGTCCCCATGCTCCACGATCCCGTTAAAGCAGTAAGGACAGAGGCCGCTTTCAAGTTGTCGCAACTGCCGGCTCAGGCCATCGACTCCGCCTGGGCACAAGCCTATCGCGAGGCGCTGGCCGAGTATGAAAACGCGATGCTTTATGCCGCCGATTTCCCCAGCGGAAGTTTCAACCTGGCCAACCTATACTCCCGAATAGGTAAGCCAGAGCAGGCCGAGCTGAATTACAAAAAAGCCATTGCCACCGATAATGAATTTTTCCCCGCAAAAGTAAACCTGGCCATGCTTTACAACGCACAGCATCAAAACCAAAAAGCAGCGCAGCTTTTCAGGGAGGTCATCAAAGAGCACCCCGAACAAAGTGAGATTTATTACTCACTGGGTCTTTTGCTGGCCGAGATGAACCAATTGAACGAATCGGCAGAGATGCTGGAAAAAGCTGCGGCTTTACTACCCGAAAGATCAAGGATTTTTTATAATCTCGGTTTGATTTACCAATACCAAAACAATCCGGCGAAAGCCGAAAAATCATTGTTAAAAGCAGTGGACATCGAGCCTGCCAATCAGGATTATATCTATGCTCTGGTTGATTTTTATCAAAAAACCGGGGATCAGAAAAAAGCGAAACTATGGTCGCAACAATTACGCCCGTCCCGGTAGGAAAAGGATTTGCATAGTATCGGAAAGAAAACCCAGAAATTAGATTTTCAACCCCTAACAATTGCGCTACACCTAATACGCCCGCACATTCCGGTTTTCGACATAGTTGATAAAGGCACGGTTCACCACTTTGTTGCCGCCGGGCGTGGGGTAATTGCCTGTAAAATACCA
>SABY01000034.1 GCA_009928785.1 Clostridia bacterium
GTTCCAAATAAATTCCAAATGGCCATGACAATTAACGGCGTCGCTTTGAGCGACACCGTTAATCTCTGAATTTCGGATTTCGGATTTTATTTCGACAAGCAAAGCCTGTAAGAATAAAGTGGACGAGGTACAACCTCGTCCAAACACCGGCGGATAAATTCAAAAAGACAATAAAGCAAGCTCCAAATAAATTCCAAAAGACAATAAAACATCCGCCAGTGGTCGGAGTAAACAGTTCCAAATAAATTTCAATAGGAAAAAAATCAAAAATACAAACTGTTCCGGGGTTTGGAATTTGAGGTTTGGGATTTATTTGTCATTTGGAATTTGGAATTTGGAATTTGGAATTTGGAATTTGGAATTTGGAATTTGGAATTTGGAATTTTGGGATTTTATTTCGACAGGCAGAGCATGTAAGAATAAGGTGGACGCGGTACAACCTCGTCCTAACACCAGTACAACCTCGTCCAAACACTGTGATTTCTATCTTCTAAACTTCTGCCCTCCAAACTTTAACCTCCATCGTCAAAATAGGCTGACAAAGATAGTTGTTGTCAACCACCAAACTGATTGGTCAAACTGAGAGCTGCTTGAAATTTATAAAGGTTCTAATTAGAAATCTGTGCGCTGATTTACAATACAATAGGCATCCAACTGATTTATTAATTAATTGATAACAAGGAATAAAAGGTAATTTGCGCCGAGTTATTTATAAATTTGTCCGAAAATCGCTTTCTAAACAAAAAAACACACATTAACCAAAAAGTTATGGATGCATTATTCAGAAAAGACGCCCTCTCGTATCATGCGGAAGGACGCCCGGGGAAACTCGAAGTAATCCCCACCAAACCTTACAGCACTAAACGCGACCTCTCACTGGCCTACTCTCCCGGAGTAGCCGATCCGTGCCTGAAAATCGCCGACAACCCGGATGATGTCTACAAATACACCGGCAAAGGCAATCTGGTAGCCGTTATCTCCAACGGGACCGCAGTGCTGGGTCTGGGCGACATTGGCCCGCTGGCCGGCAAGCCGGTTATGGAAGGCAAAGGGCTGCTTTTTAAGATTTTTGCCGACATCGATGTTTTTGATATCGAAGTCGATCTTAAAGACCCCCAAAAATTTATCGATACTGTGGTTGCCATTGCGCCTACCTTTGGCGGTATTAATCTGGAAGACATCAAAGCTCCCGAATGTTTTGAGATAGAACGCAAAATTCAGGAGGCGGTTGACATTCCCATCATGCACGACGACCAGCATGGTACCGCCATCATCACTTCGGCAGGGCTGCTCAATGCGCTAAAGATTAACAAAAAGAAAATCGAAAACCTAAAAATCGTGGTCAACGGAGCCGGCGCCTCGGCTATTTCCTGTTCGCGCCTCTATATTAAACTGGGCGCCAAAGCCGAAAACATCACTATGCTCGACAGCAAAGGTGTATTGCGGCGCGATCGCACGGACCTGAACGACACCAAGCAGGAGTTTGTCACCGACAAAGACATTCATACCCTCGACGAAGCCATCGACGGTGCCGATATGTTTTTGGGACTTTCCAAAGGAGGTGTGCTCAAAAAGGAATTGCTGCTCAAGATGGCCAAAGACCCCATCGTTTTTGCCCTGGCAAATCCGGATCCTGAAATTACTTATGAAGATGCTACTTCAACGCGCGCCGACATTATCATGGCCACTGGTCGCAGCGATTATCCCAACCAAATAAACAATGTGCTTGGGTTTCCTTTTATTTTTAGAGGAGCGCTGGATGTGCGCGCCACGCGCATCAACGACGAGATGAAGCTGGCAGCAAGTTATGCGCTGGCCAATCTGGCCACCGAGCCGGTGCCCGATCAGGTAAATGTGGCCTATCATGCCGCCAACTTTACTTTTGGCCGCGAGTACATTATTCCCAAGCCTTTCGATCCGCGCCTGATAACGCGGCTGGCTCCGGCTGTGGCCAAAGCAGCCATAGCCTCCGGTGTAGCCCGCAAAGAAATTACCGACTGGCCTGCCTACAACGAACGACTTGTGAAAATGCTCGGCATTAGCAATCCGCTGTTACGCCAGTTGCGCTTCCGCGCAATGGCCGAACCCAAATCCGTTGTATTTTCGGATGCCGAAAATTATAAGATGCTAAAGGCTGCCGAGCATGTGTTCAACCAAAAACTGGCTACACCCATTTTGCTTGGTAATGAAAGTAAAATAAAGCAGCTTATCCGCCAACACGAACTCGATCTGCCCGGCATTGAAATTATCGATCCTACCAGCGAAAACGAAACCGGCCGCCGCGAACAATTTGCCAAACTCCTATTCGACAAACGCCAACGCAAAGGAGTTACCTTGCAAACCGCCCTGGGGCGTATGAACAACCGCAACTATTTCGCACCCATGCTCGTCGAAACAGGCTATGCCGATGCAATGGTGTCAGGGCTTACCAACAATTATCCGGCTACCATCGGTCCGGCGGTAGAAGTGATTGGGACAAAGAAATACGCCAGTATCGTTTCGGGCATGTACATCGTCAACACCAAGGAAGGGCCGATATTCCTGGCCGACTGTACCGTTAATAAGAATCCTGATACCGAAAAACTGGTGGAGATAACCTTGCAAACTGCTTATGCTGTCAAGCAGTTCAATCTGGCTCCGCGTGTGGCGTTGGTTACTTATTCCAATTTTGGCAGCAACCGTGGCCGTATTCCCGATATGGCTGCCGATGCCGTGAAGATTCTGCATCGCGACTATCCCGACCTGGTGGTGGATGGAGAGTTGCAGGCCAATGTAGCGCTCAATCAGGAGCTGCTCGAAGAGAACTTTCCTTTCTCAAAACTTGTAGGTGGCCCGGCCAACATTTTGGTTTTCCCCTACCTCACCGCCGGAAATATCGCCTACAAACTCCTGCATCAGTTGGGCAAGTTTGATGTGATTGGCCCGGTAATAAATGGCATGAACAAATCAGTGCATATTTTGCAAATGGGAAGCTCCGTGCAGGAAATCATCAATATGGTGATGGTGGCTGTGATAGACGCGCAGTGTGTGCAAAAACGCGATTGCAACGAAGGAAAAGAAGATTATTTCAAAAAGAAAGAATAACGTTACTAACAGACGACCAGAAAGTGTTGTCTGGCAATTGATAATTTCTATTAACCTTTAAAAGAGAGGCCGGCGCTGATTGTGACAATCGCGGCGGTCTCTTGTTTTTTCGGGGTTCTTTTCATATTAACAAATCCTTAATTTTTTACCAAAAATTTTGCTGCCCGAAGTGAAAGAAGGAGTTTTGCGTCATTCTTTTTCGTGCGTTCGCCAACAATTGAAACAAACAAGAAGCAAAAGCAAATGACCCCGGGTGAGATAATAATACAGATACTATCGCTGGCAGGAGCATTGGTGATATTTCTGTATGGTATGAAGACCATGAGCGAAGCGCTGCAAAAACTCGCCGGTGAGCGCCTGCGCCGCTTGCTGGCGCGCATCACCACCAGCACCGCCCGTGGCATTGTTGCCGGTTTTGGAGTCACGGCCATCCTGCAATCTTCTTCGGCTGTAACGGTAATGCTGGTGAGTTTTGTCAACGCCGGTCTCATCACTTTTGGCCAATCGCTCGGAGTAATCTTTGGCGCCAACATCGGCACCACCATCACCGCATGGCTCATTTATAGTCTGGGATTTAGCAATGCCTTTAATATAGAAACCCTTTTGTTGCCGCTAGCGGCGCTGGCTTTGCCACTCTTTTTTGTGGGCAAAGTAAAAAACAAGGCTTTCGCCGAAATGATGATCGGCTTCGTGCTGATCTTTTTAGGCCTTGCCTTCTTCCGTGAGACGGTGCCCGCCATCGACGAAAATTTTGCCCTTTTCCACCAGAGTTTTTTCCCGGATAATTTCTATTTCAACACATTTTATTTTGTGCTTATCGGCATTTTCATTACACTGCTATTCCAATCGTCGAGTGCTACTATTGCACTTACAATGGTTTTGGCAACGCAGGGCTGGCTTACTTACAGCACAGCGCTGGCCATGGTGCTGGGCGAAAACATCGGAACTACCCTGACTGCTAACCTGGCTGCAATAGTCACCAACAGGGCGGCCAAAAGAACCGCGCTGGCCCATTCGCTCTTCAATATCTTAGGGCTGGTATGGGTTATCCCTTTTATCCGTGTTCTCACACATTATATCGAAGGTTTTACAACACTTGTGGCTGATCCTGAAAACTCAATACCGCTGGGGGTGGCAATTTTTCATAGCTCATTTAATGTTATAAACACATTGCTGGCTGTGGCTTTGCTGTCGCCTTTCGGCAAAATGTGCTACGCTTTGCTACCCGAACAAAGAAAAACTCCCCGGCGTTTTTCGCTAAAGTTTTTGAGCGGCAACCTTGTTTCGACAGCCGAGCTTAATATCCTTCAGGACAAGAAAAAGCTCGGCGATTTTACCAGAATTGTATCCAATATGTTTACAGTCGGGTCATCGTTATTAAATGAAAAAGACGATCGGAAGTTTGCAAAGAAGTACAAACGCGTAGCCCGCAATTATCAGGCAGCTAAGGAAGCACATCAGGAAATTGCAGTATATCTGCAAAATCTTTTGCAGGAAGAACTCACGCCCGCCGGGCGGCAACATGTGAAAGCAGTAGCGCAAATAAGTGAGAGCCTGAAGTCGGTGGCCATCTTGAAAATGAGCATTGTGAATTTGATTGAAAATAAAAATAAAGAAAAAGCCTGGTTTACCCAGGACTTGCGAAACAAGTTGCTCCGGAGCCTGCAGCTCATCGATGCATCGTTGGCGCAAACAAGCGAAATGCTTAAGGATAATTCTTTTGATTATAATGATACCCGGAATAGCGAATTTAAGACAAGCCTCGAATCGCTGGCGGCACAGCCGGATTTTTCAGAAGCTCAAATTGGCTCCAATGCCTTATCCTATTACCAGCAAATGGCATCTTTGATCATCAGTTGCGGCGAATTTATTTCGATTATCGAAGCCGCCGTTGCAGGGCTTGACGAAAGTATTTTATTACCTAAAACGATTTTAAAAGTTTAATACAAAAAGCTATGGAAACCTTGTACTTGATTATTGTTGTGGTGTTGTTGTTGCTGGCCGTCTCCGATCTGGTGATTGGCGTAAGCAACGATGCTGTCAATTTTCTTAATTCAGCTATCGGCGCGCGCGTGGCACCGATGTATGTAATCATGACCATTGCCAGCGTGGGTGTACTTATTGGCGCCACCTTTTCGAGCGGATTGATGGAGGTAGCCCGAAAAGGGATTTTTCACCCTGAGCAATTTGCCTTTTCGGAAATTATGATCATTTTTCTGGCGGTAATGATGACCGATATCATGCTCCTCGACCTTTTCAATACTTTCGGATTGCCCACCTCAACTACGGTATCCATTGTGTTTGAGTTATTGGGAGCTTCCGTAGCCATGTCGGTAATCAAGATCAGCCAATCGCCGGTCGAAACCTTGCACGACATTGGCAAATACATCAACAGCGAAAAGGCGCTGGCTATTATTACAGGGATACTACTCTCGGTGATCATAGCCTTTATTGTGGGGGCAGTAGTGATGTATCTCTCCCGGCTGCTCTTCACCTTTCGTTTTGAGAAGAAACTTAAATATTATGGCTCGGTGTGGGGCAGTATAGCCATCACCGCCATTACATTTTTTATGTTGATAAAAGGCGCCAAAGGAGCCAGCTTTATCACCGAGGAGATGAATGTATGGATTCAAAACCATACGCTTACCATCATCATGTATAGCCTGATTGGCTGGGCGATTATCCTACAATTGTTGTATTGGTTTTTCAAAATCAGTTCTCCCAAGATTATCGTGCTCATCGGAACTTTTGCGTTGGCCATGGCCTTTGCCGGCAACGATCTGGTAAACTTCATCGGGGTGCCCCTGGCTGGCTTGAAATCGTATCAGGTATTTATGGCCACGCCTGGCGCCGATCCCGGCAACTTCCTGATGGGAGCGCTGGCGGCGCCCGTAAATACGCCTACATACATCTTGTTGCTGGCCGGCGTAGTGATGATTCTGGCACTCTGGTTTTCCAAAAAAGCCCGTTCAGTGGTTGCAACTACCATCGACCTCAGCCGCCAGAGTCATGGTGACGAACGTTTTGGTGCTTCGGGTCTTTCGCGGTCGGTAGTGCGTGGCGCCCTGGCCATCAACAGTAGCATTTCAAAGGTCATTCCTCCTTCTTTAAGTGCTCGTTTAGAAAAACGTTTTGAATTTCCCAAGGACATGAAAAAGAAAGCCAAAGCCAAAGAGGCTCCATCGTTTGATGTTATCCGCGCCTCGATGAACCTGCTGGTGGCAAGTGTTCTTATTGCTTTTGGTACTTCCATTAAGCTGCCGCTTTCGACTACTTACGTTACTTTTATGGTAGCCATGGGCACTTCATTGTCCGATCGTGCCTGGAGCCGCGACAGCGCAGTATATCGCATACAAGGTGTGTTTTCGGTTATCGGCGGCTGGTTCCTTACGGCAATTATGGCTTTTACGGTTGCCTTCATTGTTGCCAACGTGATTTACTGGGGCGGCGTGGCTGCTATCTTCATCATGCTGCTGCTGGCGTCGGTACTGATTTTTCGCACCTATGCGCTGCACAAATCCAAAGAATCAGAAAAACTTGAAGAGGAAAAAGAAGAACTGCACGTTCACGAAATTCAAAACATGTCGTCGGTTTATGCCGAATGCCAATACCAGACTACCCACGCCCTTACCAAAGTGCCGCAATTTTTCGAAACTTTGATTAATAGTATTAATAAGGAAGAGCGCCTGATGCTCAAGGAGCTTAAAAAAGATGTGAAGAAGTTCAACAAGAAGACCAAGAAGGCCAAAGACAACATCGACGAAACATTGCGCAACCTGCAGCTCGACCAGATCGATACCGGCCATTTCTATGTGCAAAGTGTGGACTATCAGCGCGAAATTGCTCACTGTCTTAATTACATGGTCAATCCGGCTTTCGAGCACATCCGCAACAACCACACTGGTTTCAACGAAACACAGGCCGATGAGATGCTTCAACTCGCCAAAGGTATTACCAAAATGTACCACGATATTATCAAAACCATCGATTCGGGCAAATATACCGGACTCGAAAACATCCTGCTGCAGCAGCAAAAATTGCTGGATTTGATCAATGAGATACGCATCAACCAGGTAAAACGCATCCGCACCGACGATAAGCACCCGCGCACCAGCCTGCTGTTTCTGGATATTTTGGCGGAGACCAAAAATATGTTGCTGTATTCCATCAACCTATTGAAGTCGCAGCGTGATTTTATAAATGAGATTAATAAATAACCTGCTCAACCTATGGCTGCCCCTTGGTAGAATTCCAAAGGAACGGTGGTGCTACCATATTTAGTAATTGTTTTGCATTTGTTGATCATCCATGTTAAAATTGGCGGCCTTATCAGCCCCCCGACCTCTAACTCCTCTGTCGGCTTACGGAGAGCACGCCAGCGCACTGGCTGCTGCTATGGCTTGTGCGCCGGAGCCAGGGGATGTGGTCTTTGACATTAAAAACCTTATTCTATTTCAACAACCTTAGTAGAGTATCCGATTTAATAAGATTTTCCCAACCTTATTACCTTATTATTGGTATAAAAAAGAACTTGCCGCTCAGCGCTCAAACTTTGTGTAGCGGCGTGGATGGGATGAAATTGGTGATTTTTTGCGCCCTTACCATGCGCATACGCCCGCTCAGGTCGTGGCGCAGCTCAATATTTTGAAAACATGATTCGGTCAACAACTCGCGCATCTCATCACCAAAGCGTTCGTTTATCTCCATAAAAATTTGCCCCGCTGATTTTAGATGCGTTTGCGCAAAGGCTATGATATGTCTGTAAAACACCAGCGGATCGGTATCGCTTACATACAGCGCGCCCGCCGGTTCATAATCCAATACATTGGCCTGCATCAGTGCTTTGTCCGATTCGGTGACATAAGGCGGATTGCTGACGATGACATCAAACAGCGGGAACTGGTGGTAATGATTGCTGTTGGTAATATCCGCATTAATCCATTTTACCGGAAGCAGCAAAGCGGCACCGTTTGCGGATGCAACTTCGAGGGCTTCGGCGCTGACGTCCATCGCCCAAATTTCGGCATCGGGCAAATTTTTGCGCAAAGCCAGCGCTATGGCACCACTGCCGGTGCCTATATCGAGAATCCTCGTTGGGCCAACGGTTTTGTACGTTTTAACAATCCATTCCACAAGTTCTTCGGTCTCTGGTCGGGGTATCAGCACGCACTCATCCACTTTCAGGCGCAAGCCATAAAAATCGGCCTGACCGAGAATGTATTGGATGGGACGGTGCTGTATCAGCTCTTTGCAGGCAAAGTGGATTTTAAGAATTTCGGATTCGGAAAGCCGTAACTGATCATTTGCAATACGCTGCATGCGGCTGATGCCGGCAGTTTCCTGGAGCAAAATATCGAACAGGCTGTTTGCCTCTGGCTCAGGATAGTGCTGCCGCAGATTGTTGGTATAGGTTGCCCTGATATCTGTAACTTTGTTGCTTTTAATTTTCAAAACGAAACCAGATTTTTGGTATGGAGAACATTTTTGCAAAAATAGACGAAATAAAAAGCTCGGGACAAGTGGCGGCGCTGTGTATTGTTACGGCTACCAGCGGCTCGGCGCCGCGTAAGGCGGGCGCCAAGATGATTGTAACGGCGCAAGGCGTGTGGTACGGCACCATTGGCGGTGGCCAGTTGGAGCGACAGGTAACGGAAAAGGCACTTGAATTATGCCGGCAGCGGCAGCAACCCGTTACGTTGCATATCGATCTGAAAGACGACATGGCAATGCACTGTGGTGGCAGTGTGTCGGTGTATGTGGAGCCGCTGCTGCCCGATGAGCAACTGGTGATATTTGGCGCCGGACACGTGGGTGCTTCCCTGGCGCGTCTGGCACGCATGCTTGGCTTTGCAGTAACGTTGGTGGACCATCGTGAAAATCTTACCAAACCACTTATCGACGATGGTTTTGAGGTGATCGCAGAGGACTACATTACTGCTGCAAATAACCTTGCTACAGATGAGCAGCGTTTTTTGGTAGTGACAACGCCCCAGCACAAATACGATCAGGAAGTTACAGGAATTTTGGCGCAAAAGCCCTACAGATATCTGGGCATGATCGGTAGCCGGCGCAAGGTAGCGGAGGCGCAGCGGTATTATCTCGAAAACAATATCCTCGATCAACTGGCTATTGATAAAATAAATATGCCCATCGGCATTCCTTTCAATGCACAAACGCCTGCCGAAATAGCTGTAAGCATCCTTGCCAAAATCATCGACGTGCGGAATAGTTGATGGCGTGAAGAGCGGGGCGGATTTGATGATTTGATGATTTGCTGATTTGGGGATTTGGGGATTTGGGGATTTGGGGATTTGGGGATTTAGTTTAACAGGCAAAGGCTGTAAGAATAGATGTGGATAAGGTACCACCTCGGCCAAAAACCGAAACTGGAATTCATCTTTCGTAATTTTTTCCCGCCATTCCAATAGTTTAAATACATTTGCCTGTAAATACAGACCAAAGGCATGGTGAGACGATTATTCTTTTTTATATTTCTGTGCGGAACAGCAAGCGCTCTTTCTGCACAGACGACTGATTACTACCGCATAGAATTAAATTCAGATACAGCGTTGCTGCGCGAGATTTCCGAAATGGGAATTTCGATCGACGGCTCACTGGCGGATGGAACCACAATTTTAGAACTTTCCGCTGACGAGCTGAAGCTGCTCGACCATCATCATATCCCATATAAAATACTTATCACAAACTTAGCGGGATACTATGCTGATCGCAACAGTAAGATGAATCCGGCTGAAATCACCAGGAGTTTTAGGGCTGCCAAAAGTAATCGGGTTCCCCAAAATTTTGCTTTGGGAAGCATGGGTGGGTTTTGTACTTACTCCGAAATGCTGGCACACCTCGACAACATGCACGCCCAATATCCGGAGCTGATAAGTGCGCGGGAATCTTTGCCGGGAACAACCATAGAGGGGCGTGAGATTTTTTGGTTGCGTATCTCCGACAATCCTGGTGTGGACGAACCGGAGCCTGAAGTTTTTTACAACGCGCTCATCCATGCCCGCGAACCTGTGTCGATGCAACAAATGCTTTACTACATGTATTTCCTGCTTGAGAATTATTATACCGACACTGCCATCCGCAGTTTGGTGGATAATACCGAGATGTATTTTGTTCCTTGCATCAACCCCGATGGCTACATTCACAACCAGAATACCAACCCGAACGGTGGCGGCATGTGGCGCAAAAACCGGCGACTTGTAAACAATCAGCCGGTGGGCGTGGACCTCAACCGCAACTTCGGCTACAAGTGGGGTTTTGATAACTACGGCTCGTCGGCTGTTCCCGGTAGCAGCACCTATCGTGGAACCAGCGCATTTTCGGAACCGGAGAGCCAGATAATCCACGATTTTGCATTGCAACATCAATTTGCCATCGTGCTCAACTGCCATGCATATGGTAATTATCTCTTGCATCCTTTTGGCTATTCTAACACCGTCAACCCCTACGACTTTGATCTGCTGCGGCATACCTCCGACCGGCTCACCGGCTGGAGCACCTTTACCGCCGGAGCCACCTCACGATTGCTTTATCTGGTAAATGGCGATGCTACCGACTGGTTTTACGCCGACACCACCAAACCCATGGCATTGACCTACACGGCAGAAATAGGTTCTAACACCGATGGTTTCTGGCCCTCGATAGCGCACATTATTCCGCTGTGCGAGCAGATGCTGAATGTAAACCTTCAGGCTGCCCGGCTGGCCGGATCGTATGTGGAGGCACGCGATTTTTCGCCCGTCAATCTTCATGAAAATAATGGCTATTTAAAAATTGGTTTGAATCGTTCAGGATTGGTGGACGCTCCGGTAACCATTTCTATAGCGCCACTCACAGAAACTTTTGCTTCTGTGGGTGCCGCCAAAATTATTCCCTCGCTGCCTTTGCACCAGCGGGTGATCGACTCGATAGCGTACCAACTCAAACCGGGGCTTTCGGGGCAGGAAATACAATATGTGATTACCATCCAAAACGACCGGTTTGTCAGCCACGACACCATAACTAAATTCCGGGGCGAAAAGCAAACGCTCTTTTACGACGATTGCACTGACACAAGCCATTGGACCAGCACTACATGGGTGGGCGATCAATTTCATGCTCATTCCGAGCCTGGCAGTATTGTCAGCAACAGCGGGTCCTATTATCCTGTTAGCCAGGAGGCTTTGATAGTGCTTAAAGAGGCCATTCCCGTTGCCGGGATGGACGCTTTGTGGGTGCGCTTTTTTGCAAAGTGGGATTTGGACGGCGGCCGCGACTATGTTAGGTTTGTCGTGTCGCACGATGGTGGCAACGGTTGGGAGTCGCTCGCCGGGCGCTATACCTTGCCTGCCCTGGACAACAACAAACAAATACCCGTTTTTATGAATAAATGCGACCAATGGGTAGAGGAGTGGATGCCGGTGCCGATAAAAGATACCATCGCGTTGCAGTTTGGCTTTTTACTCATCAGCGACAATAAGATTAGCAAGGCAGGTTTTTGGTTTGATGATTTTCAAATAGAAACCCTTACCAACGTGGAGCAGCAGCAACTTATCATGGTTCCTGAAGGCTGGTCGGGCATCAGCAGCTATTTGTATTCCGGCGCTCCGGCGCTACCCGATTTTTTCGGTGAGCATCTTGGTGAAGTCATTTTCCTAAAAGATGATCAGGATTTCTATCAGCCTGGCAACGCCAATAGCACACTCCATGTTTGGGATTCGGATTTCGGCTACCTCATCAAAGCTGCTGCACCTTTCGCGCTTGAGGTGAAAGGGCAAAAAAAGAAAACCACATCTTTTTCTTTGCCCGAAGGCTGGAGCCTGATGCCTGTACTGTCGGATACTGCCATCAACGTAACCGCACTCACCAGCGAGCCGGCCGCCAGTATTGTGATTATAAAAGAAGCTGCCGGAATGCAGGTGTATTGGCCTGCCAAAGGCATAGAAACCTTACCGGAACTGCTGCCCGGAAAATCCTATTTTATCTTTTTGCAAAATCAAGCGACGATTACTTATTAAAAAAATGAGAAACCTTATTTTCCATTTTATAGCCACTCTATCACTAACCCCGGCCTTTAGGCCGGGGTGGGGTAAAGAAAAGAAAAGCAGTGGGCTTTAGCCCAAACGAATTGAATGTTATTATGAGTTTATGGAAAGATATTGATATAAAAGTGTTGCAGGCTAAAGCCGGTGTTTGGACGAGGCTGAGCCTCGTCATTGCTATTTTTATAGGCTCTGCCTATTAGAAAGTAGATAATAATGGAAATTTGTAATTTGAAAATTTAGTAATGAAATGGCTGAATTGGAGCCAAAGATGAATTACTTGATCACTAACCCCGGCCTTTAGGCCGGAGGGTAAAGAAAAGAAAAGCAGTGGGCTTTAGCCCAAACGAATTGAATGTTATTATGAGTTTATGGAAAGATATTAATATAAAAGTGTTGCAGGCTAAAGCCGGTGTTTGGACGAGGCGGAGCCTCGTCATTTCTATTTTTATAGGCTATGCCAATGAGAAAGTAGAAAATAATGGAAATTTGTAATTTGAAAATTTAGTAATGAAATGGCTGAATTGGAACCAAAGATGAATTACTTGATCACTAACCCCGGCCTTTAGGCCGGGGTGGGGTAAAGAAAAAAAAAGCAGTGGGCTTTAGCCCAAACGAATTGAAGTTATTATGAGTTTATGGAAAGATATTGATATAAAAGTGTTGCAGGTTAAAGCCGATGTTTGGACGAGGCTGAGCTTCGTCATTTCTATTTTTATAGGCTATGCCTATTAGAAAGTAGAAAATAATGGAAATTTGTAATTTGAAAACTTGTAATGAAATGAAGAAAATGGAAACAACGAAAAACTATCCAAAGCCGATAAAAGTGAGAACACTTATGAAACGAAACTTTTTATTTTTAATAATCATCCTTCTGCCCGCCACTCTTTTGGCGCAGCAGGCAACCATTACAGGAACCATTGCCGGTTTGCCGGATGCCACCATCAAAATCATCGACTTTTACGGCAACGAAAACCGCGTTGTCGATTCCGTGAAAACGGATGCCGACGGAATGTTTAGCTTTTCCTTTTCGCAACAGCGCCCCACGGGTCTCTACCGGCTGCGCTGGACTGATCGCGATTACCTCGACATCATTCTGGATCAGCAGCCTGTAGTTTTTAAAACGGATGTCAGCGCCTTAATCGACAACCTCGTGTTTATCAAATCTCTACAAAACCAGCTTTATTACCAATACCTGAATCTGCGCAACATGACGCAGTTTAAGCTGGAGCTGATTGAGCCGGTGCTGTCGTATTATCCTGCCGATAGCACCTCTTTTTACGATGCCGTGCGCAAAGAGCACGAAACTGTGCTGCTGCAACTGCCTGATCTGGTAAATTCCATAACAACTGCCTACCCAGCCAACTTTGCCACCCGTCTTATCGTGGCCGATTATGTTCCGCCCACTGCCGAAAGCCTGCCGCCCGATGATCAATTACAATACCTGCGCGCGCATTTTTTTGATAATGTCGATTTTGAAGACACGACGCTGCTTTACAGCAACGTGGTTTCCAATAAAATTCTGCAATATCTTTCTTTGTATCAAAACAAGCGGCTCACCAAAGACCAGCTTCAGATAGAGTTTATCAAAGCCGTCGATCGTATTATGGCGGTTACCAGCGTCAACCAACTGATGTACGAATATGCGCTCGACTTCCTGATCCGCGGCTTTGAGAGCTATGGATTTGATAAAGTAAACAACTACATTGCCGACCATATCACCTTCGACGAAACCTGCGTAAACAGTGAGCGAAAGGCAGCCCTTGAGAAAAAGGTGGAGCGTTTTAAGAAATTTGCCATAGGCGAAAAGGCACCCGATTTTACCGCCACCACTATGGAGGGTAAAAAGATCACCTTGTCGGAAATGGAATCCGGCTACACGCTTCTGCTGTTTTGGGCTACCTGGTGCCCGCATTGTCCGCAGTTGGTCAGAGATATTGCCACCATTTACGAACCGGCACACAACAAAGGGATCGAAATTATCGCCATTTCGCTGGACGATGATCCCGAAAAACTACAAAGTTTTCTTAGTGAGGGCAACTACCCGTGGCTACAGGTTGCCGACTACCAGAAATGGCAGGGAGCGCTGGTACAGCAATACGACATTTACGCCACGCCCACCATGCTGCTGCTCTTCAGCGACCAGACTATCCTGGCACGACCGGTCAATTTCAGTGAATTGAAGGATGCGCTGTTTGAGCGGAACATCCTGCATTAATGAAGTGGAATTTCAGTTTGCCTCAATAAACCTGAAAACGACCACCTGCATTCGCCGATCCTTCTCCAAAGAATTGTCTGCCTCTTATTCAGCCTCCCGGACAAAAAACGCAAAGTGGATAATGCTTTCCCCAACGCAAATTATCTTTTACGTTTTCCTTCCCCGGGAAGCACCTTTTACTACTGCTTTTTGAAAAAAAACCAGGCAGGCAAAAAAAAATTCTGATAATTTTTTATTGTAGTTTCGAAATACTTTTTTAATTTCGTTGTCATTATTGTTGGCCGCTGGCAGATGTGGTTTTTGTGAGAAAAACAACAGGCGTGGATTTCGTGTAGCGGCTTTTTGGTGACCCCGGGAGTGAAGTTCTTTTTGTTCTTTAATCATAAACTTAAATTCTTACATACCATGAAACAAAATTACACTATCGGCAGGATGCTGCGGCCAATCCGGAGGCTTTGGCTGTGCATCACATTTGTTGTGTTGATGGCTTCCGGCGGGTACGGTCAGCTCGACACCTATCTCAACAACATGGAGCAGGGATATGATTTCTATGACATCCGCTCCGGTATGAACCACTATCTTGATAGCTTACGAACTACCATGGATAGCGCTATTTTTTTTGCTGGCGACAGCGAATACAAGCGTTTTAAGTTATTTGAAAGCGTATGGGAACCAAGACTCTCATCCCATGGTGACTTTTCGATGTATTATGACGCGATGGCTGATTATTATAATAATAAGAGGATTGATTACACCTACTACTCAACAGAAATGTGGCATGATCTCGGCCCGAAAACTACTTATAGCGGCATCGGCCCAGTGGAGTTTGTAACCTTTTATGATAATGGCACAGCGGATTCTACCTTTATTATGCTCACAGGCTCCACCGTAGGCGGATTGTTTTATTCGACTGATACGGGTAACATCTGGCAGCCTACAGGTACCGATGATTGGCCTCAGTCTGGCTGCAGTTGGGCTGTATTCCATCCAAATAATCATCGCATTTGGTATGCTGCAAGTTCAGGAAATTCTGCCAGTACCGAAGCAATGTGGATAGGGAAGTTGGGAGGAATACAAAGAACAACTGATGAAGGAAAAACCTGGCACACAATTGCTGATTATAATGATTTTGGCAAATGGACTAAAATCTATCAAATTGCTCTTCACCCAGCGGATCCTACTATAATGTATGCTTCAACATCAGCAGGTTTATGGAAAACTGACGCATGTAATATCAGCGAGCCAACATGGACGAAAGTATTGGATGGCTTTATTTATGACCTTGAATTCAGGCCAGATATTGATTCGGTAATGTATGCTGCAATTTATGATAAGGTGGCCAAACAATGGAAGATAATGATTTCCGAAAACAATGGCGACATTCTAACATGGGAAGCCCCCCCGTCGCAACCTGAATACCTTAATGATGAATGGCTAAGGAAGCAACACTTTACTATTGAAGTATCCAAAGCTCGTCCTGGGTATTTGTTTTGCTTTACAAGAGATACTTCGTATCACTCATTGTATTATGTAAACATGGATAGTACATTTTCGTGGCAACATATTGTAACATTTAACGATGGCCATGGGTACGGAGACGGACATGGATTTGGTGTAGAACAAACCGGATCAGGTGACACAATTTTTGTCTCTTATGGGCAGCATGCTAATAAATACAACATTTTCAATGGAGGTAAAAAAGTATGTTCTATGGTTCATGCAGATGTCGAGGATTTAGTTTATCATCCGTATCTGGACGGAGAAGTATGGGCATGCACGCATGGAGGTGTTGAGAAATTAATCGCGTATGGTACAAAATTTAGCCATAAATACAATGGATTAGGGGTGGGGCAGATTGAAGGATTTGCTACGGCTTATTCCGAACCACAGCCTATACTATCTGGACTATATCACGATGGAAATCAAATGACAACAGCTCATTATCAACCAGGCTGGAAAACCGACTGGAAACAACTACTAATGTGTGACGGAATGAAACCAGTGATTGATAATACTGATGCTGATCATATGTTTATTTCCGGACAATGGGGTGATTGGTTGTATACAACAGACGCATTTCAAACAAGTGACAGAATTGATAACAACGCAGACTTTTTGGGAATTGGAGTACTCAATAAGCATAACCCTAATGTTTTTTTCATGAACAATTATGATCCCGAGCCTTTCGAGAATGTCAAACGCAAGTGTTGGGATCATTCATCAATTGATGGAACAATATCAAATTTTCAGAGTATGGTCGAAAGTCCAGTGAAAATCATCACTTTCGGTTTTTATACACCATATACTGATGCAGACTTACTAATAGCAAATATGATATTTACACAAGGTGACTCACTCTCAGGTTTTTATAGTACTTTCCGGCTGATGCGTACAAAAAACGCCAACAGAGTTAATCCACAGCAAGTTCTTTGGCATGAGCTAACAATCCCCACTAATAAAAAAAGTATTGCAGGCATAGCATTCAATCCGGATGAAGCTGATAAGATTATCCTTGCATATACTACTCAGGCCATCCAATCAGTTTCTGATTCGATGATCTTTAAAATTGATTATACCAATCCTGCAAGTCCAATTATTGATCCCATCACTTACAACCTGCCAATAACTTCTATAAATAAAAATTGTATTGCGGTTGATAAGCATAGCAATGGGGGGATTTACATAGCTACAGAATATGGTGTTTTTTATACAGACAACCTACTAATGGAAAATCCGGAAAATGCATGGCAACTTATCGGTATAGGTTTACCACATGTTCGACCTACGGGGATAGAAATCAGTTTCCATAGCCGTACAATTCGTGTTGCCACTTTTGGCCGTGGAGTTTGGGAACTTAATCTGCCATGTATTACCAATTCATCGCCCATTGTCATTTCTACCGATACCATCTGGAACACCAAAATTCCCCTGCAATGTGGTATAGTAGTAGCACCAGGTGCTACCCTTACAATAGCTGCCGGTGGTGAGGTGTATTTCCCGCCTTCGGCTAAAGTGGTGGTAAAGCCCGGCGCAAGGCTGGTACTCGACAGTTGTTTGCTTACCCGACGCTGTGCCGACCGCTGGCAAGGCATAGAGGTTTGGGGCAACGAGGAGCTTGGCCAGTCGCCATCATCTAACCAGGGGGTACTGGTGATGAAAAATGGTGCCACCATATCCTATGCACTTACGGGAGCACTTGCAGGACACAACACTATGGCAGCACCCGACGGCGGGAGTACGCCACCCGAAGACCGCAAAGGCGGTGGCATCATTGTGGCTACCGATGCTCGATTTGAAAATAATATTACCGGTGTAAGTTTTGTACCCTATACCCAACACAACACCAGCCGGTTTTTGAAATGCACCTTTTTGAACGACAACCTCCTTACACCCGACGAAACGTTTCGCATGGCACTGCTCGAGAAGGTAAAGCACGTGCGCTTTGCCGGATGCGATTTTATTAACAACACAAAAGCAGGGAGTATAGGTATTGGTATCCGCTCCTACGATGCCCAATATTATGTAAACCGCTACTGCAACGCTTTGTATGGCGACGACTGCATCAACTGGAAAATCGGTACCTTCGAAAAACTCGAATATGGCATTTATGCCCTCGCCACTACACCGCTTACCCATGTTGCGATAGACAACACCAGCTTCATCCGCAACAAAAGAGGCATCTACCTCAGCGGCATGAGCCTGGCCGAAGTGACAAGCAACACAATTAATAGTATTGGAGACTATGGACTTTATCTGGATGGTTGCACCGGTTATCATGTGGAAGACAATTATTTTATCTCCGAACAGGCCGAAACCGACTTTGCCGGTATTGTGGTAAACAACTCTGGCAACGACCCCAATGAGATTTACCGCAATACCTTTGAGGAAGTAAACTACGGCATACTGGCACAGGGGCACAACCGGAGCCTGCGCACCGGCAAAGGGCTGGAGTGCAAATGCAACAACTTTAGCTTAGGTGAATACGATATTGTGGTGACGGCTACCGAAGGCAGTACCAATTTTGGCATAGCGCGCTACCAGGGTTCGTCGGCACCACAGCCCGATGCCCCTGCCGGCAACCGCTTTAGCTGGAGAGGTCCTGAAGGCATTTTTACAGATATTAATAACCTGGGGTTCCATTTTACCTATTTTTATCATGTAAATCAAAGTGAACCTTTGGAACCAATATACTACGATCCATTAAAAGTTACTGCTGTTCCAAACTATGATGCTTTATGGGATTCGACCAGTTGTGTTTCTTCTCTAAATCCCCCCGGTAGCGTAGGGGTTATTGAGCAGAATATACGAAGCTTCCTTGCTGCCTCAGAGCAACAAGCCGATTCTGTGAGCCAGTTGCTACAGGCGCTCGAAGATGCCGGAAATACCGAGAGCCTGCAATGGGATGTGGATATGAGCCTGCCGGAACAATCGTATGAAATCTACAGCGAACTATTAAATACGTCGCCTTACGTAAGCGATACAGTAATGGCCACAGCTATTTCCAAAGAAGAGGTGCTGCCCGATGCCATGATCAGGGATGTGATGGTGGCCAACCCTGAGGCTGCCAAAAACGATGCCCTGATCGAAAAACTTCAGGAGCGCACCAATCCGATGCCCGAATACATGCTGGGACAGATATTGCAGGGGCGCAGCCTGATATCCGTTTATGGCGACCTGATGGCTGCTCAGGATTTCTATACCAACCGCATGGCTTTTGCTACCAGGGTGCTGAAACATATCTATGCTTCCGATACCCTCAGTCCGGCAGCCACGGACAGTCTGATGGCACTATTGCAAAACGAAAAAACCTTGGATGCACAGGTACATCTGGCTTTTTGCTACCTGCAGCAAACCGATACTGCGGCGGCACTCAGCGTTCTGGCTTCCATACGGCAGCAATATCCGATGGGCGAGCAGCAACTGGCCGAACATTCCCTGCTGACGGATTACATGAATCTGCTGACTGCCATGCCACAGGGTGTACCCGATAGCACACAGGCAGCGTGGCTGATGGATGCAACCCTATATGGCACAGGCCCGGCCAGTACTTTTGCGCGCAACCTTTTGCTGGCAATGGAGTTGATCGACTACAACGAGCCGGTATTGTTTCCTGACGCCACCAAATCAGTTGCCATTCGACAGTATCCATACGGCGGCGCACTGGCCGAAGCCAGTGATCAACTTGAGGTATATCCCAATCCGGCGGCCGATCACCTCATTATCAAATGGACGTTGGAAGAGCCGGCCGCTTCAGGCACCGCCCAAATTGCGGGATTGGACGGAAGGGTGGTCAGCCAGTTTGCGCTTGATGGCTCCGTCGGGCAAAAGGTGATCAGTACCGGTGGGTTAAAACCGGGAGTTTATGTGGTGACTGTTTTTGTTGACAACCAGCAGGTTGCAGCAAAAAAGTTAAGTATTTACAGATAAAGTAAACAATCCGGATAGCTTCCTATTAATGGAGCTATCCGGATTACTAAAACCTTACAAATGATGAAAAATTTACAAACGATACGATATGCTTTGCTGCTGGTAATTGTTGCCGGAAATATGCATTTGCATGCACAAACATGGCCAAAGTTTTACGGTGAACCCACGCGTTATGATAATAGTTATGATATAGCAGAGGCTTACGATAAAGGATATTTTATACTAGGTTATTATTATTCCAATAACACACTTCCAAAAACCTGGCTTATCAAAACAAACGTGAATGGAGAAGTAATCTGGGAAAAGATTTTCAATAGCTACTATAACAAATCTTCTGCCCTTGATCCTACTCTGGATGGAGGAGTTTTGATTTGTGGAAATAATCAACGAACTGAAGGCGTCAAGATTGACCCATATGTAATAAAAATTGACGCCTGTGGCGAAAAGGAGTGGTGTATAAATTTTGCTGAAAGCCATGAAAACAGTTACCCCTGGGCGCAGGATATAAAAGAATTGCCATCAGGCGATATTGTGGTGCTGGTAAACGAATACGGTAACCATCCCATAAATACCTTGCACCTGTTTAAACTTAATGCTTCGGGCGATGTATTGTGGCGAAATCCTTATGCCAGTGGTTATGAGCATCCGGGGAGCCTTAATCCCAGAGGGAATGAGATTCTTATAACCTCGAGTAATCAGTATTTAATCACAGGCCATATTTATTGGGAAGACGCCTGGAACCCGGGTGGCCTGCGAGGCATTAGATCTATGTTTGTTATGATTGATAGTACAGGTAACGAAGAATGGGTACTTCCTTTTGGCACGGCAGATACCATATTTGGACAAGGATATAACATTTACGAAAGAAGTCATGGTTCATTTATCGGAATAGTAAATAAGTGGCCGATAGAAAGCATGCAAACAATCCTGGTCAACTTTGATTCGCTTGGAAAAGTTTTGCAGTACGTTAAGATTGAGAATGCAAACATTAGCCCAGATATTATAAAAGGTGTTCCACTGGATTTTATTAAGCATGAAAATGTATTTATTTTAGGTGGCATTTATGGCACCCTGCAGCAAGGCCTCGCTACTGAAATAATTTTAGATACTAATATCTTTAATACTATTAACGTATTGAACCATAAAAGTCATTTTGGCGAGGAGCCTTATTCGATGAGGAAAACCAACAACAAAAAAATTCTAACTAATTCATCAAGCCTCTATAGTTCAAGGGATATCTTTCTGGCAAAGTTAAACTCTAATCTCGAATACGACACCCTCGACCCCGGCGCCTACACCTACGACAGCCTTTGCGCCACGCCCGGGCTGCCGCAAACCGGGTTTATCTCACTTAGCGATTGCGGTCTGTTTGTGGGCATCGACGAAATACCCACGCCACAGCAATACAACGAGCGCATCAGCCAAATACCCATCACCGCTTTTCCCAATCCGGTAAAAGAGGATGTCATAACCCTGGAATTTGAAAACACCCAGCACCACACCCTGATGGAGTTGCGCTGCTACGACAGCTACGGCCGCCTGCTGCACAGCCAAAAGATTTACCGCGGGCAGCAGCAAACCCGCCTCGACGTTTCTGACTGGAGTCCCGGTATGTACATAGCTGTAATCAATGTTAACGGCAGCGTCCGCGGCAAAGTGAGGTTTGTGAAGGAATAGTTGGTAAATGCTACTTTGCCTGGATACCTTATCGGCGGCAAAATGAAAAAAACTGCTGCAAATTGATGCAGCAGCCTTTTTTCAAACTTATTCTAAAAACTAAAACCCTAAACTTTCAATCTTTCTTTAAAGGGCAGGAAGGTCATAAAGTCGGCGTGGTGCACCACGTAGGCTTCGGTGGTGCGTTTCACCAGGTTGCCTTCGCCGGCATGTGTGGCGATGATATGACACACTTCGGGCGGACAGCCACAGGCTTCGGCCAGTGAGACGCCAGAAAAGGGATGGCGCAGATATTTGCCATAGCTTCCCTGCACTGCCGTTCCGCTGGCATCAAGCTCGTATTCGAGCAGCTTGCCCACGTCGGCCAGGATGGCGCCGGAGAGGAGCACATCCATATCCACAGTAAGTTCGCCGTTGTACATGCCGTTGATGGTGTTGCCGGCATCGCGGGCAATGTGCACCACCGAGCGTTTGTGCTCCATAAAAGTAACTTTGAGGTCGGGGCCACAAAGCAGCGTGAAAGGGATGCGGCGCAGGTCGTCGGCGGTGAGCACACTCTTTTCGAGTGCCAGCTCCCAGGTGCGGGCGGTTTGTTCACGCAGCGTTTCGTCTTTAATCCACTCCATCTCGGGCCACAAATCCAATATTTCTTTTTTCATAATCAAATGCTTTTAAAGTTTTGCAATAATGGCGTCGGCCATCTGGTGTGTGGAGGCGGCGCCTTTTTCGACTACGTCGGCACGGCCGGTCATCTTCATCATGTCGTAGGTGCGCACATGGCCTTCGGCAATTACTTCGGCTACTGCTTTGCGGATGCGTTCGGCCATTTTCTTTTCGTCGATAAAGTCGAGCATCATGCATGCCGATTCGATCATGGCAATGGGGTTGACAATAGAAACGGGATAGTCGGCATATTTGGGCGCCGAACCGTGGGTAGGCTCAAACACACCCACGCCGCTGTCGGGGTTGAACTGGGCAGAGCATGCAAAGCCCAGTCCGCCGATGAGGCCTGCAAAACCATCGGAAGCGATGTCGCCAAACATGTTACCGGCCACGATCACACCATAGTTTTCGGGGTTTTTGGTGAGCCACATCATCTGTGCGTCGATGTTGGTGTTCCAAAGTTCGATGCCGGGATAGTCGGCTTTTTGTATCTCTTTGGCCATTTTGTACATCATGCCGGAAGTTTCGCGGATGACGTTGGGTTTTTCGCACAGCGTAACGGATTTATAGCCGTAGTTTTTGGCATGTTCGAAGGCAGCGCGCAGGATACGTTCGGTATGTTTCCGGGAGAAGATACGCGTAGAGATGGAAATCTCGGCTTTGGGGTGCATGCCGAAGTTTTTCTTAAACTTGGGATGCGTGAGCATAGCTTCGTAAACTTGCTGTGGCGGGTCGCTCCATTCTACGCCGCCGTAAAGGCCTTCGGTGTTTTGGCGGAAGATCACCACGTCAACTTCCGGCTCTTCGATGGCGTCGCCCACACCGCGGCGGATAAAGTTGAGCGGATTGCCTTTGTAGGTGTGGCAGGGGCGCATACAGATGTCGAGGCCAAAGTGCTGACGCAGCCCTACGATGGGGCTGGCATACACCAGACCTTTTTCTTTGAGTTCGGGTTTCAGTTCGTCGAAAGCGGCATCTTTGGGTTTGGAGGTGATGGCGCCAAAAAGCCCGATTTTGTGTTTTTCGAGCAGTTGGAGGGTGCGGTCGGGCAGCGGGTTGCCTTCGTTGCACCAATATTCCCAGCCGATGTCGGCGTGTACATATTCGGCTTCAAAGCCGGCAGCATCCAGCACGCGGATGGCTTCATCCAATACTACTTTTCCTATGCCGTCGCCGGGCATTGCTACAATTGTTCGTTTTCCCATAGCTGATTCTTTTTTCGTTTTTCAGTTTATTAATATGAAAGATATTTGTGTCAATGACGGTGCAAAATTAGAAACTTCTTTGTCATCTTTGCCTGTCAGCTATTGATTTTTAATAATTTAGAGCAAGTATAATTTATGCTTTAGCACAATAAAAAAACAACATCCATAATTGGCTACAGAAGTAATAGATTGAGCATAGTAAATCGACAAAAAACCAGATTTATAAACGCCGGAGCACTCCCATTTTTTATCTAATTTTGCCAGCAACAAATTTTAACATTTTACCATCCATAATTTATTTTATGAAACGAATTTACGTATTGCCATTGCTTTTGCTGATGCTCCCGCTTTTTATGGTTCAGCAGCAACTACTGGCACAAAACAAAGCAAAACCCGTCACGCTGAAGCACTACATGAGCGCGGAAGAGGCCAAGCTAAAGCATCTGATCGGGAAAGACGCGCAAGTTACCGACCCGCCGCCGGCGCCTGTTACCAACATCGCCGAATTTGATAAGATGCAGTCGGTGCTGATCCGCTACAGCTTTGGCATCCCCTACAACCTGATAGCGGCCATGTCAGAAAAATGTATGGTTACCACCCTGGTATCCAATGCCAGCGAACAAACCTACGTCACCAATCAATACACGCAGCAGGGCGTTAACCTGGCCAACTGCGAATTTATTCTTGCTCCCAGTAACAGCTACTGGACGCGCGACTACGGCCCCTGGTTTGTTTTTGATGGTAATGATGCGTTTGGCATCGTCGATTTTACCTACAACCGTCCGCGGCCTGCCGACAATGCCATTCCCGCCAAGGTGGCGCAAACGATGGGCATCAATCTTTTTGAGATGGACATCGAAACTGCCGGTGGCAATTACATGACCAACGGCATGGGCATTTCAGCTTCGTCCGATTTGATTTGGGAAGAAAACCCGCAGCATAGCCACCAGCAAATCGACAACATCTTCCACGATTATCTCGGCATTGAAACATATCACGTGCTTGATGATCCCAACAATACCTATATCGACCACATCGACTGCTGGGGCAAATTTCTCGACATCAACAAAGTGCTGATCCGCTCGGTGCCTACGAGCCACCCGCAATACGATGAACTGGAAGCCACTGCCGACTATTTCGCCCAGCAAACATCCTCGTACGGAACTCCCTTTGAGGTTTACCGCGTTTACACTCCCAATAACCAGCCGTACTCCAATTCTTTGATCCTGAACAAACGGGTTTACGTCCCCACCATGAACTCGCCGTGGGACGACGAGGCGCTGGCCAGCTACCAGGAAGCCATGCCAGGCTACGAAGTGCTGGGATTTACGGGCAGTTGGGAATCGACTGACGCGCTGCACTGCCGCACCAAAGGCCTCGCCGACATCAACCAGGTGCATATCCGCCACATCCCGCTATCGGGAAACGTTCAATACCAAAATAGTTTTCCTTTAGAGGCTACCATCAAAGCATTTAGCGCAAGCGAACTAAATCCTGATTCGGTTTTGATTTTTTATCGTGCCAACGAAGGAGCCTGGCAAACCGCGCCGATGACCAATACCGGCGGCCAGCAATGGAGTGGCGCAATTCCTGCCACCACTTCGGGAAGCCGCATCGACTATTATCTTTTCGCTGCCGACCAGGCCGGCAACCGTATCACACATCCTTTTATCGGCGCACCCGACCCGCATTTTTTCTTTGTGGACGAGCAGGCTTTTGCGCAAATAAGCGTAACACCCGAAAGTCTTAGCGTTATTTTACCTCCCGGTGGCACCAGCCAGGAACCGCTTACAATTTGTAACTTCGGTGAAATAGACCTTACTTATACCATTACCACCAATACGGCAATATTTGAGGAGATCGCGGTGGATGTGGCAGATAGCCCTGGAGCTACCTCCTACGACTATAATACCTGGGACGAATCCAACTGGATAGCGTTTGAAGTGGAAGGTACAGAAATGCTGGAATCTGTTGAGGTAAGCTACACCTGGAGTACCGACAGCTATCCCGAGGAAGGCAGCCTGCACCTGATGTCGCCGGAAGGAACCGTGGCGGTAGTTGCATCGGCGCAACCAAATGGCAACTACGTACAAATTATGTCGGATTTTATAAATGAGCAGGGCGACGGCACCTGGCACATGTGGATAGAAGACACTTACGGCGACGGCGGCCATCAGGCTACCAACATCGAGATCACCTTCACCAGCAACGTCAATACTTTTGGATGGCTGTCGGCAACGATGCAAGGTGTTATACCTCCCGGAGAATGTGTCGATATTAATGTTCTTTTCAATGCCGGCGATCTGTTACCAGGCGTTTATGAAGGCGCTGTAAACATCGCTTCCAACGACCCGAACCAGCCACTCGTGGAAATTCCTGCCACGCTTGAGGTATTGGCGCCCGGCTATGTTGTTTGTCAGCCCGATACGCTGTGGATACTGGATTATGATCAATTTATGAATGGAGTAACAGCGCACATAGCCAACCCATCCGGCGCGCCTGTTACCATCGAGGAAATTACCGAATCTGGTTATCTCGAGTGGATAATTAGCGATCTTTCTGAAGAACTCCCCTTTACGTTGCAGCCTGATGAAGAACTCACGTTTACCGTTACTTCGTTATATGGTTTTACAGAAGCAAATATGGTGTATGATTACCTTAATATCATAACTTCCGAAGGAGTGGTAATCCAAAACATTGCGCTCGACTGGGATTTGATCGAAAGCATCAGCAAGCCAACAGCATCATCTGTCAGTTGCTATCCCAATCCTTTTGCTACCAGGCTCACCATCGATTTCAATAGCAGCGCCATCAGCGGCATGCGCATTTTGGATATCAATGGCAAAATCGTGAAGGCATTTACCGGTGCTGAGCTTTCGCAAAATAAAATAGTGTGGGATGCACGCACTTCTGCGGGTGTTTCTACCAGCGGGGTGTATTTTGTAGAAATAATTTCAGGTGGTAAAAAAGAAATCTTTAAAGTATTAAAAACGGAATAATATCCACATTTGATTTTAATAAAAAAACCTCCCGTGACATTGGTGCGCGGGAGGTTTTTTTTGTTTGTTGTTTGTTTCCCGAATCGCGGAGTCTATCCCGATTTTCTTCGGGACTCTCGGGATTTCCCCGATGGGTAGGCAACTGCGCTCAAGTTTGTTGTTTGTTTCCCGAATCGCTGCGCTCTCGGGATTTCGCTGCGCTCAAGTTTGTTGTTCGTTGTTCGTTGTTTCCCCGTCTGCTGACTGCCGGCTGTGGACTGTTCTCGGCTGCTGACTGCCGGCTGTGGACTGTTGTTTGGTGTTTCCCCGTCTGCTGACTGCCGGCTGTGGACTGTTGTTCGTTGTTTCCCCGTCTGCTGACTGACGGCTGTGGACTGCAAACTGCCGGCTGTGGACTGCCGACTTCCCTAAGGTTCCAGCTTTTTAAATTCAAACTGCGGGTAGCCGTTTTGGCCTTCATCATTGAAGTAGCTGAGGAAATGGAGTTTGAACAATACGCCTTCGGCCGTGCGGATGATAAAAACCTTCTCGCTTTCGACGGCATAAAAACCCTGCTCCAGGTTATAATATTTCCAATCGTGACCGATGCCATCCAAAGCATCAGTAAACGGAAATGCTGAAGCCAAGGAATAATCGACCTCGTTAAAAGGAATTACATCACTCAGCAGCCCTGCCTGTGTGCCATTGCGGTTGGCAAGCACGCCACGCACCAGATACGGATATGGCTCGCCTTCAGAATAAAGCATGGTGGTGTACTGTCCGAAATACAAATCCCAATTGTCGGTATCGGGTTCGATCACTACCTGCTTTCCGCCATCATCAAACGAAAAACCGATATAATCATATTCCGGCAATTTTTGGATGATAGCGATGTGTTGGTCGCTGCCATCGAGATTGGCAAATCGGAGGGTATAATTTGTAGCCGAAAAATTCTGAATCACAAACTTGCGATACCCACGCGGGCTGCCCTGGGCATCGAAGCCACGGTCGATTAAATACACATTTTGCGTAAGCACAGTATCAATGTCATTAATAGAAAAGTAGCGTCCAATGGCCGTAGAGTCGAGGTGGCCACTCGACGCATCGAAAGTCATGGTCAAGCCCTGGGTGGACGTCACGGCGTCGAAATCTTTGGTGCCGGCATTTCCGGCAAGTGTAAAGGTGGCGCTGTTGAGCAGGATATGCCAGCCGCTGGCATCACTTTCAAAAGCCAAATCGTAGCGATAGTTGTTGGCGGTGCGTACTACTTTATTGGCATCCAGATCGTAAAAAGTGTGCATGGAATAATCAGCGCCCAGCGCCACGCTGCCCGATTTGACACCTTCGGGGATGGGATGCGTTTCAAGGGTCACATCATCCTGCAAATCCTTCATGCACGACGACATGCTGAAAAGAAGCAGTACTACGGCGATGAGTAGGAAAGTAGTTTTTGGTTTTTTATTATTCATAAAATTAGAATCAAAAAAAATGAAGATTATAATTTAAACTTCAAAGCTGCGAAAAGACTGCGCCCCCAGGCGATGGGCATGCTACTTCCGCCAGTGTGCACGCCGCCACTTGTACCACCAGTCGTTTTCAGATCGGTGACGTCGAAGATATTTTTGGCTCCTACCGAAAGCATCACCCGCTCGCCGAAGAAATTGCGCGAAAGCGTAACGTCGAGCATGTTGTAAGCAGCTTCTGTGTATTTTTCGGTGCTACCGCCGCTGGTAATACGATCGCGGGTTACTTCGCCTGTGTATTTATAAACTACACCCAGCCGCACACCGGTGAGGCGGTGATCGTAAGTAGCGTTGAGTGCATACTCAGGGTAATAATAGAATTTGTTATCTTCCTCTACTTCGGCATCAAATACGTTGTAGATGCCGATGTAGGCTGCACCAAATCCCAGACTGAAAATGCCTTTGTGGCGATAGGTTACGTTGAGGCGGCCGCCGTAAGTTTCGAAAGCATCGGCATTGGTATAAACCCACACTTCGGTTGTGTCGTTGTTGTTTCCGATAACGGTTTTGGGCAGCAGATCGATTTTATCGCGCATGGCATTGTAGAAAAAATCGGGTTCTATTTTAAAAGCCACTTTTTCCGTTTGGGAATAATAGGCAAAGCTAAGCTGGTAGCTGTTGGAGTGCTCGGCCTTGAGCGAATCGGAGCCAAATATTTTATGATTCAAATCTACAAAATCGAGATACAACTCCTTGAGTGAAGGCGCTCTGAAGCCGCGGCCATAGGAGGCGCGCACCGTCCAGCGGTCGCTCATTTCGTAGAGGACATTGATAGAGGGTGTAAGCGGCGCATCGTATTTGGAATTATATGCGGCACGCAATCCGGGTTGTAGTGTAAGGCTTGACCAGGGGCGATATTTTACGCTGCCAAATACCGCATAATCCTGAATGCCTGCCGTGCCACCATCGATTTTAGCGCCTTCTCCATTTTCGAGATTAATATCAAAACCCACCTGATAATTAAAAGTCACAGTATCCATCCGGAAGCGGCTCAGCGTACCGCGGAAAGTCCAGGCATCGAAGCGTGTAGTGTCGTAGTCGGCAGTTGATGCCGAAGGCTGCTCGCTGAGGGTAGCCAGATTTTTCAGTGTGGTGCGTCGCTCGCGGTTATAGTAGGAATAGGCGGCCATAACATCAATATATTTTTGGTTGCCCACCATTCCGGTTAGTGCAATGCTGTTGTCCCAGCGGGTAGTATAACAATGACCATCGCGTGCTTTATAATAGTAATATCCGGCGGCAGTGTCGGTGGCCAGTTGCGGCGTGCCTTTGTCGAGCACGTATTCGTCGAAATAGCGGGTGGCGATACGCAGGTTGGCATCGCCGATTCGCCGTTTGTATTTTATTTCTCCAAAAGCCTGCCGCTTGGGTTTCCATTGCAGGTAACGCGAAGTGTCGTCATCAGAATAGCCGTCAAAAAAGTTGCGCCCGCCGCTCACCAGCACCGTGTTTTTGCCTTTGTATAAGCCCACGTTGCCATCGATGTTGTATTGACCAACTGATTCGGCATACGTGTTCAATTGAGCTTCGGTTTTGTCGGCCACCACGTCGCGGGTAATGAGGTTGATAACGCCCGCCAGCGCGTTGGTGCCATAACTCACCGACATGGGGCCTTCTACAATTTCGATACGCTCGATGTTGGAGGTCGAAATCTGCGACAGGTCGATGTCGCCGTTCATGCGGCCGATCACCGGCACGCCGTCCACGAGTATTTTCACGTTTTCGCCACCGATGCCCTGCAGCTTCATCTTTGAGCCGAGGGCAGCGTCGTGGGTCATTTTTACGTTGAGCTGCGTCGAAAGTACTTCCTGCAGGTTTACGGCAGCCTGTGCGGCCATGTCTTCCTTGCTTATCACTTTTATTTTGTAAATGGATTTGTCCGAGCGCTCCGGCGTATATTGCCCGGTAATCACCACGCCCTCCATGTTGAGGATTGCCGGCTCCAGATAAAAGATGCGACTTTGTCCGGGCATAACGGTATCGCGCAGCACGTGATAGCCCACGAACGAAACGGCAATGGAGGATTTCGTTGTCACAATATTTGGGATGATGCCCTCGTCGTTGGTTACCAGATAACGCGGCTTTCCGCCATCCAGACTTTCCAGGCTAACGTTGGCATAAATCACAGGTTCACCGGTTTTTTTGTCGAGAATGGTGATGTGCGGCGATTGCGCCTGAAGCAAGCCAACTGTCATTAGCAGGAAGCTAAACAAGGCAGTTCGGAGTATTACAGTTTTTCTAAATTTCAAACGATTTAATGTCAAATTTTATAAATGTTTATCTGTAACTGAATATTTGAATGATTGCGGCGCAAATGGCTTCTTTTTTTCACCTCACCCCCGCCCCCTCTCCAATTGGAGAGGGGAGCTCTTCTGCCTGGCTAAATGAGAGTTCGTTAAACGACGCGCTTGGTTTAGGTTTTCACATTATGCCACGTAAGAGAGCTCCCTTTCCGCCAATCGGCGGAGAATGCCTGTCCCGATTATCGGGAGAGCGGGGATGGTGCTTTGGCAACGAAAAGATTGAAACAGTTATCGCAAGCAATACTACCTAAATTAGTGTTTGATTTTATTAAAAAACCAATTACTGAACTATCAGCTTGTTGCGCAAGGTGGTAGCTCCTACCGTGAGTGTAATTACATAAGCTCCTGCCGGTAAGCGGCTGATATCGATCTGGTGACGGTTGAGGCCGCGGCTATAGGTAACGGTTTGGTCGATAGATTTGGCTCCGGTGATGGAGAAAATCCGCAATTGTGCCAGGCCATTGTCATCGGCATCAAACATCACTTCCACGCTGGTAGCCGATGCCGGATTGGGCTGAACCGCCATGTAGCCGGAAGTGGCAATCTGTGGCGAAGCAATTCCTGCATGATTTTCGAGCAGTTGCTTGCGGAAGCCAATTATGCCCTGGCTGCTTTGGTAATCTTCAAAAACCACTTTCCAGATGCTGCTTTCGCGATCGCTGACAAAATACACCAATGAATCTTTAATGGCATACGTGGGTGGCATTCCGCCCTGCAGCGTGTACCAGTTGTTGCCGATGGTGGTGATGTTGGCAGAGTCGAAATCCTGGGTATTATAATCGATCATGGAGGTATCGGCCATTGCGTAAGCAGCAGCCTGCACGTTATAGTTTTGTTTGATACCCGTTACCGGATACCACATCACACCGCCATAAAAGGTTATGTATTTTGCGAAAAGCAAATCCCAGTCGTTGGTTGCAGGCTGGAAATCGACAATCGCATTGTTGGCGATGCTGTAGCCAATAAAATTCTTTGTGTTGTAATCATTCAGCGCAATCGCCATCTCCTGCTCGTCGGTGCCGTCGAGGCTGGCATATTTAAAAGTGTATTCGTTGGTAATGGGATTTTTTTTCATTATCCACATCTTTTTGATTTTGCCGTCGGGCATCTGCATCACAAACAGTGAGTCGCCGCTGATGATGTGGGTAATTGTGTTGTAAACGCCCCAGCCATAGTCGAGTTCTGAGCCGGTGCCATTGCGGTTGAAGGCGCCGTTTTCCCAGTCGGTATCGTCGTTGTACATCAACGGCCACAGATACATCCCGGTGGTGTCGATGCTTTCCCAGCCATCGGTGCCGCTGTTGGGATAAGTGTAAAGCTGCACGCCGGAAGCTCCGTTGGTGAGGATGGTTACGTCCATAGTTCTGGTGCTGAAAGCGATATCCCACACATCGCGCTGCACCTGGGTGGAGGTTCCGGAGTTGAGGCTGTAATATACATCGTGTGTGCGTCCCGGCTCCATGCTGATGGCATCGTGAATGGCGGGTTGGTCTTGTGAAAAGGCTACTCCGGCGATCAACACCAGAGCCATTAATAAAGAAGTTATCCGTTTTATCATTGTCATGTTATTTAAGTAATTAAGTTCTAAAATTATCCTTTGTTTAAATTTTTGCAAAAATAGGGTAACTTTCGGAAACCACATCGCTGATATTGTAACGATTCTCATTGATAAATGTCGGGGGAGGGAAAGGAATTGTTTGTTGTTTGTTGTTTGTTGTTTGTTTCCCGAATCGCAAAGCTCTCGGGATTTCGCTACGCTCAAGTTCGTTGTTTGTTGTTCGTTGTTTGTTGTTCGTTTTCCCGAATCGCAAAGCTCTCGGGATTTCCCCGATGGGTCGGGGCAGGCTGCTACGCTCAAGTTCGTTGTTTGTTGTTCGTTGTTTGTTGTTCGTTGT
>SABY01000310.1 GCA_009928785.1 Clostridia bacterium
ACGAAGTTAATAATAAAATTAACGAGACTGTCAACAATTAAGATTTTTTGAAATTAAGAACCTGTTTAAAATTCGTTAATAACATTTTAATAACTAAATGCTACGCACTTTGGCTCATTTCATTAATTTTGCCAGACAATGAAACGAAACATTTTTTTCATCGGGTTTTTATTTTTCACCTCGCTGCTGTGGGGTCAGGTGAGCGATGAGGCTGCTGCGTACCGGCATCTGGCGGTGCGTCTTACCCACCAGGCTGCCAAAGCCGACAGTGCCGGCAACACCGATGAAGCGCTTACATTATTACAACGCGCCATCGCCATCGACCCGCACTATGCTGTGGCTTTCGCCAAAACGGGCGACATTTATTACCAACAGGAAAATTACACCCAGGCACGCGCCTTTCTTGATACTGCTATTTCGCTGGAACCTTCCCAACCACTATACCTGCAACGCGCCGAAACCTTTATTAAACTTGGAAATGCCGAAGCTGCCCGCCGCGATCTTTCGCTTGCCGGCATCGAAACCAACACGGATAATTCAGAGGCACTCTCGGTGCAGTCGGCCTTAGCCAACCAATATTACGAGCAAGGAATGAGTTTGCTTTCGCAAAAAAATCCTGACGAAGCTTTTGATCGTTTTAACGAAGCCATCCTGCTCGATCCCAATTTAGCGAAAGCGTACCTCCAAAAAGGATTGATATTTTATGAAAATGCCGACTATACTGCCGCTATCAATAATTTCAATCGCGCCCGGCAGTTGCAGCCCGAAACCGGCGCTGCATTGTACGTCGTAAAAGCCCATTTGGCCACCAGCCAAACCAGCAAAGCCGCCGAACAGTATAAAGCTGTGGATACAACAGGTTTTGATAAAAAAGCCCGACAGCTTTATCAGGATGTGAGCGCATTGCTGGCACAGCATTACGTAGATCAGGCAAACCAGAAAATGGCAGAAGGTGAAAACGATGAAGCGCTATCGCTTTTACAGCAGGCGGTGGATGTCGATCCTTCCAGCGGAGCGGCTTATGGTTATCTGGGCGCTGTTTATTTTAATAAAAAAAATTTTGAAACTGCCATAGCCGCCTACGACCGGGCTATTGAGCTGGAGCCGCAGCGGCAGTACTATCTCAACCGTGGCGCTGCCCGCACCGAGCTGGGCGATCTGGAAGGCGCTTTCGCGGATATGTCGAAAGCGCGAAAACTGTCGGACGAAGGCGGGCAGCCGACCAAAGAAACTTTTAGACCGGAAACGGCAGAGGAGGCTCCGGCTGCAACAGAAACTGAAATGGTAGAAATTCCAACC
>SABY01000161.1 GCA_009928785.1 Clostridia bacterium
GAATAAAAAGTCGTTCACGCAAAGCCCTCAATCCATAGCCCAGGCGTTTACGCCTGGGTTTGCGAATAAAAAGTCGTTCACGAAAAGCCCTTAATCCATTGCCCAGGCGTTTACGCCTGGGTTTGCGAATAAAAAGTCGTTCACGCAAAGCCCTCGATCCATAGCCCAGGCGTTTACGTCTGGGTTTATCGAATGAATGAAATTGCCCTCGATCCATTGCCAGGCGTTTACGCCTGGGTTTACTGGCCAGGACGCCAATCCAAAACATGCGATTAACTAGCATTGCAAAGCGCTGTAAGGTATCGAAAGCAGTTGAAGGCGCTTTTTTTTGATACTTTTGCCACCTTTATTAATTTATTAATAATCTACTGATTTTGAATAGCATCTTGCTGATTTTGATCCTGGCGGGCATGGCCACCGACGTCTTTGCCACCATTTATCTCAACGGCTTTCTGAAAGAAGCACGCAAGCGTTATGTGTTCAATATTGCGATAAGCATCGTATTAATAAATCTTATTTATGCCGGGTTGGGATTTTCGGGCGGACTGTGGCTGCGTTCGCTCATAAGTAGCAACATGCTGGTGGTGGCACCGGCCATTTTGTTTCTGCTGGGGCTAAAAATTGTGATCAAATCGTTCAGTCACAAGTTTCACGAAATGACCTGGGAGCTTACCAACATGCCGGTGATGCTTGGCTACGCAGCGGCAGTGGGAATCAACATTTTTATGCTGGGCATCATACTGCCTTTCCTTTACGCCTCCTTCGTCGAAACGCTTATTGCCGTTGCTGTTATTTTCGCGACAGCGGTAGCGATTGCTTTTTTCTTTGGCCGCAAGAGCCACCGGTTTTTGTTGGCAATGCGCGTGTTGCTTGCCGGCGGCGTATTGGTGATGATTATCGCCATATTTTTACTTTTGGAACGTTTTAATATTTTATAATTTTTATAATGAAGAAATTTTGTTTTTCGTGGATTCTTTTTGTTTTTGTAACTGCAACAGCGCAGGAGCCTGCCGGCTATTACAACAGTGCCGCCGGCCTGGAAGGCACCGCTCTGCAGCAGGCGCTTCATAATATCATCGACGGGCACAACGCCATCAGCTACAGCGCACTGTGGAATGCTTATGAAGACACCGACAAAAAACCCAACGGCAAAGTGTGGGATATGTACTCGGATGTTCCCGGCGGCACGCCACCTTATCAGTTTACGTTTTTTTCGGATCAGTGTGGCAACTACAACAGCGAAGGCGACTGCTACAACCGGGAGCATTCGTTTCCGCGGAGCTGGTTTGGCGGCACGGTGGCACCTATGAACACCGACCTTTTTCAGGTATATCCTACCGACGGATACGTAAATGGCAAACGTGGCAACTATCCGTATGGCGAAGTAGGAACCGCCAGTTGGACGTCGCTCAACGGCTGCAAACTCGGAAGTTGTAGTACGCCGGGCTATTCCGGTGAGGTGTTTGAACCCATCGACGCTTACAAAGGCGATTTTGCCCGCACCTATTTTTACATGGCTACGCGCTATCTGGGCGAAGACGGCGGATGGCCTGGCAGCCCGATGGTAAACGGTTCGCAACCCAAAGCGTGGGCGCTGCAAATGCTCCACACCTGGCATCTCGACGATCCGGTGAGCGACAAAGAGATAGCACGCAACAACGCGGTTTATTCCATTCAAAATAACCGCAACCCTTATATCGACCATCCTGACTTTGTCGAAATCGTGTGGTTCGATCCCGACGGCATCGACGAGCCGTGGTTTAGCACAGCCGACTTTTCGGTTTATCCAAATCCTGCTGCCGATATTCTCTACATCAACAGTACTGAGCAAATGGCGCAGCAGCCACTCGTCTATTCACTTTCGGATGCCACCGGACGCATTATTACAATCCTAAAAACTGAAGGCAAAAAGCTGAACAGCATCCGCCTTACGGACTTGCCACGTGGCTTTTATCTGCTGCATATCACCGATCAGGCTTCAGGTCAAAGTATCAGTTATAAGATTTTTCATTAATACTAAAAACCAATTACCGGTGGCAAAAATAAGAATAACCAAAGCCTATAAATTTGACATGGCCCATGCCCTGCCAGGCCACGACGGTCTGTGCAGCAACATTCACGGACATTCATACGAATTGTTGGTAACGCTCATTGGCGAGCCGGTAACCGAAAGTGCCTCACCAAAATTGGGGATGGTCATCGATTTTAAAGATTTGAAACGAATTATCAAAGGATTGATCACCGATGCGCTGGATCATTCGCTGGTTTTGCGCAACGACACCCCGCCAGAGCTATTGAAGCTGATGCAGCAGCAATACGAACGAATAGTAGTGGTGGAGTATCAGCCTACGAGCGAAAATCTGATTATCGATTTTGCAACCCGCATCCAGGCTGCTTTGCCCGCACATGTGAAACTCCACCACCTGAAACTTTGGGAAACCGTTACCTCCTATACCGAATGGTATGCCGAAGATAACTGATGCGCTGGTTTAATAGTTTGCCATAAATATTGAGGCAAGCGCTCCCCAGAATAATACGCCCAGCACAATTCCAATCAGCGCCCAGATTAGCATTGCTTTGGCCCAATTGGCTTTGCTCACGTTGGTGCCACCCGAAAATGCCCACACAAAAAGCATGATTATTCCCACGAGCGGGATGGCGGTGATAAGAATCGTTACTACCCAGTCGCCGACGGTAACAGGAGGCTGCACCGGCGGTGCATAGCTGGTTTGGTAATTTGTTGTTGTTGCATTTGTTTCTTCCATAGCGTTAAATTTTTAAATGTTAGGTGGCGCTAAAATAGAAATTTTTTCTAAACTAAGCGACAAAACTGTTTTTAAAATCCAAACCCGGATAGCTGAATTGATTTGAATGAGGTTTTTAATTTTTTCTCATCGCGGGTTAAAATTTTCAACTGACTCTTTCCACGAACCTATCATAACATTCTATCTATTTGGGCTAAAGCCCACTGAAGTGTTTTTGCTATTCTCACCCCCGGACATCCGGGGTTAGTGACCAGATGGCAGTTTATATTTTATAAATTTTCAAGAATACGGATGTATGCTATCAGCAGGCTTTGAGCCGGAAGATTATCAGCAGTATTTGAATTGATTGCCAAGGTTATTTTTTTGGCCGGATTGTACCAGAGTTGAGTATTATAACCAGAAATGACTCCGGGATGGCCGATCCAGCGATCGTTTTTATATTTAATCGATTCAACACAGAAACCATAGTTATCTGAACCAAAGTTAAACTGTTCTGCTCTCATGTTTTCCGATAATAAATCTCCATTTGCAAGATGACGTGCCCACTTTTTCAAGTCTTCAATATTTGAAATCATTGTTCCGGCTGTGTAACCCCAAGAAGGGTTCCAATTAGTTGCATCCAACAATCCTTCTTCCTCAAAGCTATAGCCTTTCGAATAAGGCTCATGCATGAAAAAGGATCCTCCAAAATAAGTATTGGTTAGATTTAAGGGCGATATTACTTTTTCGGTAATTACCTGATAAGCAGATTTTCCTGTCAATTTCTCGAGTAATACTCCGAGAAGGACTGTATTGGTGTTGCAATACTCATAGTCAGTGCCGGGGGCAAAATTCAGTGGATAACGAAAAGCTATGGCAAGCAGTGAATCAGGTTGAAAAGACTGGGTGTATGCACTGGCAATATATGATTCCCACAAATCCGGGTCTTCTGAGTAGTTGAACAACCCACTGGTCATATTGCCCAGCATCCGAATGGTAATGGCGTCGCCCGAAGGGATGTTCAACTCTGGCAAATAGGACGCTATGGAATTGTCCAAGTCAATCAAACCTTCATCTACCATCATCAGCACCGCTGTGCCGGTGAACGTCTTGGTTACACTGCCAATCCTGAAAGCGTTGTTTTCATTAATAGGCTCCGCTGTTAAAAGATTCCCCATGCCTCTTTTTATCAAAAAATCAGGTTCACCTTCAACAGAAACCAGTGCAATAAGCCCGGGAGTAGCAGTTTCCAGGAAAACCTTATCGGTAGCATCCGCTAATTCCAATTTGACTTCATTGGTTAAAACATTGGGGGCGAGAATCTGTCCCTTTTTACAAGATGTATTCAAAAGTAGTGCGGTCAGCGATGCTAAGAAGAAAAAGTAAATTGTTTTCATGTTCATTTGTTTTTATTTTAATAAACGATTGAAGATTAAACTTGTTTTTAGCTTTGGCATGTACGGTTAGGCAATGTGTGTGGTCGTGAAGCGTGGGCTGTATGTTCCAGTATTCCAATCATTAGGCAACTTTCTGTTTGTAAAGATGTTCCTGAAATCCTATAAACAGTCTGCTTATGTTCGCAACGTCTCCTAAAATTTCTTTCGCATCTTCCAATGATTGATACTTGTTTGATAGCAAGATTGGGAGTTTCTCCTGGTCGAGTTCGTCAACTCCTGTTTCAATGTATTTGCTCAGCACGAAACTGATAAACTCTTTTTGCTGGTCGTTTAATAACGCAAAGATTGTCGCTTCGGCTGCTTTGGCTCTGGCTTCTCTGGTCATTGCGATATAGTCGCCATTGAAAACGTATTCCAACACATCGTACAAGTCGCTTTTTTCCATGTCAACCAACTTTTGCAAAGTCAGCAAGTCGTCTTTGGGGAAACCTGCCGCATCTAATTTTTCTAATAAAATCCTTCGGGTTATCGGACTGCTCCAAAGTTTCCGCAATTCTTCTTCGTCTTTGAAAAGATTGGGTAATTCCCCAAACAGATTATTTAAAAATTCTTCTGCAGAAATGGGATTGCCGTCGGCACTCCAAAACGAAGTGGAAACCATGTGTTTGATCTCTCTTTCTTTTCCATTACGCAATTTGATTTTGATTTTCTGCTTTCGAAGTTTCGGCTCATCAGCGCCTGAAACAATCGGTGGAGTGACAGGATCGGAGGTTGGATAAGGTTTAGGCTCTCCTGGCGCAGGTTCTAAAGGTTCGCCGTCCCATTCGGGGTCGCTAAAATGTTTGTAAGCATCCACAAAGTCGTAAATGGTAAAAAACTCTTTGCCGTCAAACAAACGCGTGCCACGCCCTATGATTTGTTTAAACTCAATCATCGAATTGATCGGGCGAAGCAAAATGATGTTGCGAATGTTCCGTGCATCAACGCCTGTGGAGAGTTTCTGCGAAGTGGTGAGAATGGTTGGCAATGTTTTTTCATTGTCCTGAAATTCTCTCAAGAATCTTTCGCCTTCCTCTCCATCGTTGGCAGTTACACGAACGCAATAAAATGGGTCTTTGCTTTTGGCGTTTTGGTTTACCAAATCCCGTATCAATGCAGCGTGTGCCTGATTGGCACAGAAAATTATTGCTTTTTCGTTTTGGTTGGCTTCATCTAAAAATATGCTTACTCGTTTGGTTTCTCGTGCCACAATTTCAATGGTGCGGTTAAAGTCTTTTTCTTCGTAGAGTTTGCCTTCTTCAATTTCGCCTTCCACAATAGTATCGTCCGAAGTGTAGCGGTAATCGTCCAAAGTGGTTTTGATGCGTTTTACTTTAAAAGGCGTTAAGAAACCGTCATTGATACCTTCTTTGAGAGAATAGATGTAAACAGGCTCGCCAAAGTAACGGTACGTGTCCACATTGTCTTTTCGCTTGGGTGTAGCCGTTAAACCCAATTGCACTGCCGGACTGAAATACTCCAAAATTCCCCGCCAGTTGCTTTCGTCGTTAGCTCCGCCACGGTGGCACTCGTCGATGATGATGAAATCGAAATAATCGGGCGGGTATTGTCCGTAGTTTGGAACGGGATTGCCTGCTGTATCTCTTCCTGACATAAAGGATTGAAAAATGGTGAAAAAGACACTTCCATTTGTTGGCACCCGACCATTTTTATTCACTTCTTTTGGTTTAATCCTCACCAAAGCATCTTCCGGAAAAGACGAGAATGAATTAAAGGCCTGATCGGCCAAAATATTGCGGTCGGCTAAAAACAGAATACGCGGTCGGCGGCTTCCATCACGTTGCAAAGTCCAACGGGTTTGAAACAGTTTCCAGGCTATTTGAAAAGCAATTGCCGTTTTTCCTGTTCCTGTGGCAAGAGTAAGTAAAATTCTGTCCTTGCTTTGTGCAATGGCTTCAACAGTGCGTTGAACGGCTATTTCCTGATAATATCGTAATTGCCAACTTCCGCTTTTGTCTTCAAAGGGCACATTGGCAAATTTTTCCCGCCACTCCATTTCAGTATCAAACCCTGAGCTTGTCGAAGGGAAAGTTTTGTTCCAAAGTTGTTCGGGGCTAAGAAAATCTATTACCAAACCTTCTTCGCCCGACTTCATACAGATTTGGTAAATGGCTTTGCCGTTGGTGCTGTAGGTGGTTTCTAATTGCAGTTTTTGGGCATATTTCTTGGCTTGCATCACACCTTCGCCAACCTCCAGTTCATCACTTTTGGCTTCTACTATGGCCAGTTTGATGCCTTTGTGTACCAACACATAATCGGCAATTTCTTTTTTGCCACGTTGGTTAGTGATCCCGTCGAACCTACCGCCAGTTAGTATTTTACCTTGGGTAATGTGGTACTCACGCAGGACTTTAGAGCCTTCTACAATGCCCCAACCACAAGCTTTTAGCTTAGGGTCGATGAGTTCCGCACGTGTTTCTGCTTCGTTCATATTGTCAGGATTAGGATTTTTAGGATTTGATGATTTTAGGATTATTCTTGTAATAAATCTTCATTTCCATCTCACGTTGAAACTTCAAGCCTTGCTTTTCCATTTCATTAGCCAAAGCCCGTTGGTAAATAACTTCCTGAAAGCCATTACCCAATGTGCTGTGTACTTTCATTGCACAGCCTATAATTTTATGTGTTGTTTCTTCGT
>SABY01000311.1 GCA_009928785.1 Clostridia bacterium
CAATGGCTTATGAATTTTAAGGAGATCGTTGCTACGCAAAAAGAAAAACTCAGGGCGGAACTGACAAATGAGGAGTGGGCCTGGGGAGAGATTATTTTTAACAATGGCAATTGCCAGATTCTCACACAGTCGCCTGCCCGATTTGAGCTTATCGTGAGCGATGATGCAACCGGCGAAATGGCGGAGTACATTCTTAACATTAATGAAGATGGACAAATTTTCCCTTTTTCGGAAAACAGCCAGCACGACTGGGACCGAAAGGCTTATGCCTGCCTGCTGCAAATAGAAAATGAAATGCAGTTGCTCGATCCCAGGGAGCAAATGGAGCACAAAAAATACACACGCCAGGGCATGATAAGGCGTGTGCTGCTGGAGCGATGGCAAAAAGCCAACGCCGCCGAATACCGGATCAAGTGGGCGGAAAATATTTACGGCGACCACATCCTTACCAACGAAAAAGGCGTGAAGTACAAAGTGTTTTTGCGCGATTTTGAAAATGAAACCGGATACAGCGACAGCATGGATTCCAGGCTCAACAAGCTGGGCACCACCAAGCACATCATGTATGCCTTTAATGTGCTCAAAGAAAACGAGCACCTCTACAAACGGCTAAGCAAGACCTATCCGTTCGTCGAAATATTTTGTGACCCGCTCAACGATTATAAAATATCGTGGCATTATCCGCATCCGCTGCCGATGGAAGAGCAGTTGCTGATTTCGAGATATTTCAAAAACGCACAACACATCGAAAATGATCAGATTCCCGATTTCCTCGGATTTATCGAGACAGCGCAGGATATGGATATGATTCGCATTCGTCCGGAGGTGCGCGAAAAACTGGCCGACGCTTTCGAGGATGCCATGCTTGTGCAGCTCAAAGCCATTCACTCGCCCGACTTTAGCGATATCAATCTTGCGCTGTTCGATTATCAAAAAGAAGGGATTGAGTTTGCGCTTTTCCGAAAGGCGGCCATCATTGCCGATGAGATGGGTTTGGGTAAAACGATTCAGGCTATCGGCACAGCTATTTTGAAAAAGAAAATATTTGGTTTTAAAAAAACATTGGTCGTATGCCCGGCTTCGCTCAAAGCGCAATGGAAAAACGAAATTGAGAAGTTTACCGATGAAAAAGCCACGGTAATTCAGGGCTTTCCCGGCGAGCGCAAACTGCAATATCTCAGCGAAGAATACTGCTTTTTTATTGTAAATTACGAAACGGTGTTGCGCGAGGTAGTGATGCGGTTTAAATTGCCGGTGTAGTTGATGAATAGAAATGCTTTGGCTGTTCAAGA
>SABY01000312.1 GCA_009928785.1 Clostridia bacterium
AAACACCATCGACCTCTTCACCCATCAAAAACCAAAAATAATAGATGGCGCATTCGTAATAGATCCTTATCAAACCTTGTGGCTGGAGAAGAGGTAGGAAGTCCTCAACCGGCAGTCGGTAAGCCTTTGGTCGACACAATCAGCTCCGTAGGAGCGGCATTATGGTAGAAAACAGCATCAACCGCCTGTTCCAAAGCTCCATAGGAGCGACACAAGGATAATATCCCTTTTGACCAACATCAGGGCAACCGGTGGCTTTTTAGTTACACGGTATTACTCTGTGTAACTATTCATTGTTCTCTTTGACACAAAAGCTATTCGGCCAACGGTGCAAAGTAAAAAGTAAATGTTTGTCAAGAAAAGCAATTAAATTTGTTTTTTGAAAAAAGTAAAAGATAAAAATCTTATGAAAAGCTTCTGTTATATTCTTTTCTTCATGTGCTTCATCCCCATCGGGTTGATTATTAGTTGCAACAACAACCAACAGGTTTTTGAAATTGCAGAAGAATATGTGATCCCCAGAGATATCGATAGCAACTTCGTCGATTATTTTAAAAACGACAGCACCGGAAGCATGGTGATGTTCAATAAGGCTGATTCAACGCTTGCTTTTCGCAATCTTGCCGACATGAGCATTCGGGAAAAAATCCCTTTGCACGGAGTTTTAAAAAATAAAAGCGAGAAGAGGTATTTTTCAAGATTTGTGGTTCACCACCGGGATTCTGTTTTTGTGCAGTATCGCAACCATATTTATTTGCTGGATGATAAGGGGAGGGTGTTTAATGATTGGAACGGCGCTAGCACATCCACTTTTGCTGGCGAAATCTCCTCCATAGCACCATTTACTTTTTCCGGCAAGCACCTTTATTTTCCAATCACAGGCATGTACGACCTCCTAAAACCTGATGAGCGGAAACAATACTTTTCGCAGGTGCAGCCTGTAGCGTCACTCGATATCAGTACCAGCGAATGGGCTTCATTGCCTTTGGCATTTCCTGAGATTTACCAAACCGGGGATTTTTATTTGGATGTCGTTCCTTTTATCGATCACTATCGCGAAGCGCTGGTGGTTTCCTTTGGCTTGTCGGATACCCTATATTTTTATGATACACGAAACGCCATTCGGTTTGGTTATCCGTGTATTAGCAAATACAAAGAAAAACCTGTTCCTTTCGATACCGACAGCAGCAGTAATATGATTTACCATAAACGCTATGATTTTGAGCAGTTTCGTTATGCTGACATTTTTGTTGATCAGCAGCAAAATCTTCTCTATCGTTTTGCATCGTTG
>SABY01000162.1 GCA_009928785.1 Clostridia bacterium
TTCCCGAATCGCAAAGCTCTCGGGATTTCCCCGATGGGTCGGGGCAGGCTGCTACGCTCAAGTTCGTTGTTTGTTGTTCGTTGTTTGTTGTTCGTTGTTTGTTTCCCGAATCGCAAAGCTCTCGGGATTTCGCTACGCTCAAGTTTGGTGTTTGGTGTTTCCTCGGCTGTTGACTGCCGGCTGTGGACTGTGAGCAACTTTTGTTTGTATAAAAAAACTAAAAGTAGTTTGGCTTCTAATGGCTAATTTTTCGCATCTTTGACAACGCATTTTTTTAATCTGGTTTTTAATAATAAAAATATGAAAGCAATAGGAAAAACAACATTTGCCCTCCTGGCATTTCTTGCACTGGTGGTATTTCAGTTTGGAGCCTGTATCGACGACGACACCATCGACCCTGCCGACGACCGGGCAAAATTCCTGGGCGAATGGACTGTTGACGAATCATGCATACGCCTCGATTACGAAGCTGTGATTATTGCCGACCCGTCGAGCGATACGCGTGTGCTAATCGAAAACTTTGCCTTTCCCGGTCCGGGCTACGCACCAGCCTATGGTACTGTGAGTGGCAATGTGATAACGCTGCCCTTGCAAACCATCGGCGACAACTGGCGTGTGCAAGGCACCGGCACCTGGCAGGGCAACGGCATACTGTGGAACTACTACATCGAGATTGGCGCCAACGGCTCCAACTGCGAAGCCAATTACAAGTAAGAAAACACAGGGGATGGAGGCCGGAAATAACTATTTTTCGGTGCTGCTGAAAAATGCATTCATTTTATCACTCTTTTAATTCCAATAAAAAGATAATGTCTCTTCGATTTGGTTTCTTCCGGGAACTCGTCAAATTCGTGTGATAATCCAAAATAATAAGAATATTGAGGAGATACCGCTATTTTATCGGTTAGATAAAAATCGTAAGCAATCCTGCCGCGAAGCCCAAAATACTTCTTAGCGCTAAACCGGTTATACTTTTCATTTAAATCGTAACTCCAGCCGGGGGTGCCCATCATCCAACCACTGCTCCTACCCTTAAAATCATCAACAACCAATGCTGATACCTCAAATCCAAAATTTAAATCAATCCGGTCGAAAAATCTGAAATTTAAGGGAAAAAACCCAAGTGAAAGAATCGACTTATCAATTTCAGCTCTTGTTGTGTATCCTCCACCCAGACCGCCATCGCTTGCTTCAATTTTTCCTCCGTACTTGTCGTAGGTTAAAGTGAATCGCAAAGTCATCTTATCAACTTTAATATTATCTACGCCAATCCCAATCGCATATCCTTCGTCACCGTTGTAGGATGAATGAAAATGTCCTTCATTTTTTTGAAAATCAAAAAATGTGTTTTGATTTAAACCTCCAAACACCTCTATATTTTGAGAAAACAAAACCAGGCTGCTGTTTAGAAGAATTAGTCCGATAAATAATTTCTTCATTGCTGTTGGATTTCGTTGTCAGTATTTAGTGCGAAGTTAATTATTTCTCAAAACTTAAGGCTTGCGGGAGCATCAAAAGGAATGGCAACGACTTTTGGTAATCGAGTTCATCGTAAAACATTCCTAAGCGTGCGAGATTTTTGTAATAACCATCGACGTTTTTGTAATAATATTTCTCTGATTTTATGTACCAGGCTGGTTCGCCTAATTTTTCTGCCAGGAACCATTTTTCGAGCAGCCGGCCACTGCGTCCGTTGCCATCGCCAAATGGATGAATATTCACACAGACCAGATGAATAAACGCTGCGTAATAAAACACTTCGGCGTTGGTCATCTTCTGCTTTAACAAATGGTCGATTTCGTCCCAAAGTAAATCCAACTGTTTTTCCACCATCGATTGCGGACAAGCCGTGTATTGAATCCTGCCGGTTTTATGCTCCGTCACAAGCATTTCCGAAGTCCTGACGGCACCTCTTTGCTTTTCGGGTAATAAGTGAGCGGCTAACAGCGTATGAGCCGTTATAAAATTTTGTCGATTGAGCTGCTTTTCTTTTGCGAAAAGATAGGCATTGTACAGGTCGTTTGGCTTTTCGGTAAGTTCAGGCAGGTACGCTATATTGAGCAATTTATGTTTCACGTAGCTGTCGATTTCAAGCTGCTCCCCTTCAATTTTGGATGATGCCATCACCGACACCGAAGTGTAAAAAGTAAAACTATGCGGCTCCAATTCCATCGTTTGGATTGCTTTAAGCCCGGCATCAATGTCGGTATCCAACATCCGTTGCCATGCCTGGAAATATTCAGCGGTGATTATTTTTCGCATCGTTCTACCCTACTTTTTTTTTAAAACGCTCCAAATCTACAATTATCACGGGTATGGTTGGTATTCCATTTCTGGAAATTCTCCTTTGGAGAATGCTCTCCTCCGCTGAAAATCAAAATCCAGACATTTTGCTAACACTGTAGCGATGGAGATGAATTTGTCGGTAACTTCAGATATCCTGACCTGTTAATTGTTTTTCAGCGAGTTGCAACTTGCTTATCATAATTCACATTGTCGCTAATAAAAGTTTCGTACTAAATTAATATTTACAGATTGTATGTTGTGTTTTCAAGCTGATAAGGATAGTTATGAGATTCCTCTCCGCCGGTTTGCGGATCGGAATGACCGCGCGCAGACGCTAATGGGAGGGGAGGCCGGATCGGGCGCTACGCGCCCGATCCGGCCTCCCCTTTCCACATCAATTCGTGTCATTTCTCCCTTCAGATTTGCCTCGCAAATCTGAAGGGAGAAATCTAAAAAATGCAACAATAACTTTACGGCGCAACAGGAGGTTTGAACCTACTAATTCTGTAAAAAGATGCCACCCGAAATATCCCAGAACTTATTGAAAAATGCACAGAGCTTTTCGAGCACCGTTTCTCTTTTCCTGGTGCGGTCGCCTGTGGGTGTAAACCTTGAAACAGGAGGGATGACCTTGCTTATCGCGGTTCCTGTTGCCTGAACATAGCCATCGCGAAAAGCATTTTTTATAAACTTGTATGTTTCTTCTTTATCCAAATTTTCGGCTATAATAATGCTGTCTAATTCATCCAGTTTCTTTGCATCCACAAAAGAGTGCCAGTCGTCATCCACATTGGTTGACGGTGTTAATGAATCGATAAATTGAATGATCAGCTCCTTTTTGTTGCGAAGCTCCACACTCGAATCGATGGCTTTGCGGATGCTGATTACAATTTCATTGTCTTTTAAATGTCCCTCGTGGTATTTTTTGATAAGTGCCAGGATATAATCGATGTTGATTTCGACTTGTTTTATCAGCTCCATCTCAAAGACGATATCATCGTTCACATTTTCGTTGTCGCCCTTGTTTTTATTCCTAAAATCATTGTAAAGATTGATGTACATACTGTGGTAATCCTGCACATCGCGCTCCGTCAGCAGCTCATTGCCGGCAAACTCATCGAATGTGGAGATTATGTTTTTAACCTTGAGGATGGCGCTGTAAAGTCTGATAAAATCCTTTTGGTTTTGCTCTCCGACAATCGCTTCGCCAACCGGAAATTTCTCCAGCAATTGGTTTACCAATGTGGCGTAGCCCGGAATATATTTATCCCCTTTTTTGTAGCCGTTGTAGTATTCATCGTAGGTTTTGAGCAGCACAACACCACCGGCCTCTTTATCGCCAAACAGGGCAATGCTTCCGTTGGTTGCATTTTCGAGATTGCGGAAGCAAACAATATTACCAAAAGTTTTTATTGAATTCAGTATCCGGTTGGTGCGCGAAAAGGCTTGCAACAATCCGTGCAAGCGCAGGTTTTTATCCACCCAAAGCGTGTTCAGGGTGGTTGCATCAAAGCCTGTGAGGAACATATTTACAACAATGAGCAGGTCTAATTCGCGCTCTTTTACCCGTTGCGAAATATCTTTGTAGTAGTTCTGAAACTTGTCGCCCGATGTATCAAAATTGGTTTTGAACATTTTATTATAATCCTGAATGGCGGCTTGGAGAAAGTCGCGTGAGCTTTGGTCCAGCTTGCTGGTATCTTCAGGGTTTTCATCTTCGATAATTCCATCCAATTCCGGGTCGCCTTCGTTTACCCCAAAGCTATAAATGGTAGCCACTTTCAACTGCTTGTCGCCTGGCAAACCAGCCATTTGCTTTTGAAACTCAGCATAATATTTTTTAGAAAATTCAATAGAGCTAACCGTAAAAATGGAGTTGAAACCGGCCAGCCGGCGGTCTTTTATTTTGTAGAAGCTGTTGCGCTTGGTCTTCTGGTCGAAGTGCTCACGGATATAAGTCACAATGTTGCTGATGCGCTCGGGGGCAGCAAGCGCCTTTTCCCTATCGATGTTCCACACCTTTTCATCGCGTATATCCTCCTGCTCCTTCATGGTGCGGATGTAATCGATGCGGAACGGCAGCACATTTTTATCGGTTATGGCATCTACTATGGTGTAGGTGTGCAGCTTCTCGCCAAAGGCTTGTTCGGTGGTGCGTAAATCGACATGGCTGCCGCTGCTCGAATTAACAGCAAAAATAGGGGTGCCTGTGAAACCAAACAGATGATACTTTTTGAAAGTCTTGGTAATTGCCCTGTGCATATCGCCAAACTGTGAGCGGTGGCACTCATCGAAAATGATTACCACATGCTGCCTAAACGATGAATGACTTTTATGTTTCTTTATTAATATCGCCAACTTTTGTATGGTGGTAATAATAATCCGGGCATTGGGGTCTAAGAGCTGTTTTGTAAGAATGGCCGTGCTGGTATTGCTGTTGGCGGCTCCTTTCTCAAACTTGTCGTACTCCTTCATAGTTTGGTAGTCGAGGTCTTTGCGATCGACCACAAAGAGCACTTTATCAATAAATGTCAACTTACTTGCCAGTAGAGCAGTTTTGAACGAAGTGAGCGTTTTGCCGCTTCCGGTAGTGTGCCAGATATAGCCACCGCCTTCTGTTGTGCTATATTTTTTATAATTGTAGGAAACGTTGATTCTTCCCAGAATGCGCTCGGTAGCTACAATTTGGTACGGACGCATGGCCAGCATGAGTTTTTCGGAAGTGAAAACACAGTATTTTGTAATTAAATTAAGGAGGGTATGCTTGGCGAAAAAAGTACGGCCAAAATCCATCAGGTCGATGATGGGCCGGTTGGTTGCATCGGCCCACCACGAAGTAAATTCATAGCTATGGCTGGTGCGTTTTCCTTTTTTTATTACACCATCGCTCAATTCTCTGATATGAGCAAACCGTGTGGTATTGCTGTAATATTTGGTGTAGGTGCCGTTGGAGATTACAAACAACTGCACATACTCAAACAGTCCGCTGCCCGACCAAAACGACTCGCGGCTGTAGCGGTTTATTTGGTTGAACGCCTCTTTGATATCCACGCCCCGTTTTTTGAGTTCTACATGCACCATAGGCAGCCCATTTACCAAAACCGTGACATCATACCGATTTTCGCGCTCACCACCATCAACTGCATATTGATTTAGCACCTGCAACCGGTTGTTGTGGATATTTTCTTTGTCGATGAGGTAGATGTTCTTTACAGAACCGTTTTCCCTTGTAAGTAGTTGGATATAATCTTCCTGAATGATGGTTGTTTTTTCGGCAATGCTGTTGTTTTGATTGGCAATTTTATTTTTAAAAAACTGCTCCCATTCAGCATCCGTAAACTTGTAATTGTTCAGGGTTTCTAATTGAAGGCGCAGATTGGCAACCAATTCTTCTTCCGAAACGACGTGCAAATATTCGTACGCCTGAGTTTGCAGTTGTTCGATAAATGCCTTTTCGAGCGCGGCCTCCGACTGATAGGTGCGCTCTCTTCTGAAACCAGGTTGATATTCTGCAACAACGGTGCTTTCCGGGTTTTCGGCTACAAGGGTAAATTTATCCATTTTATTTCAAAAATTTTCTGTTTTCAACTTCTTGCAGAATCTTTATTTGTTGTATGGCAATTTGATTGAGTTTTACCAAACGTTCGCGTTGCTGCATGTTTTCGTTGATAAAAACTGCATTCAGATTTTCCATGTTCGAGAGGCAAATAAGTTCGTTAATGTTGGCATAGTCGCGAATATTTCCTTTCGATTCAGGATTGGCATCACGCCATTGTTTGGCTGTAACACCAAATAAGGCTACATTTAGCACATCGGCCTCGTTGGCGTAAACATATGATATTTGTTGTGGCTTGAGTTTAGCCGGAATGAGATTTTGTTTAATGGCATCGGTGTGTATGTGGTAATTAATTTTCGAAAGTTCGCGTTTGGCAGTCCAACCGAGTTGTTTTTGTTCTTCTTCTTTGAGGCGTTGAAATTCTTTAATGAAGTAGAGTTCAAATTCAATAGAAATCCAGGCTGCAAACTTAAAGGCAATGTCTTTGTGTGCAAAAGTGCCACCATATCGTCCTGATTTAGAAACCATTCCTCTGGCATTGGTAGCATCAATCCATTTTTGAGGTGAGAGTGTAAAAGCATTTAACCCGGCTTCCGTTCTAAACCCCTCGAATTCGAGGGGTTTAAAATTGGGATTGTATAAAGTTTCCCAAATACCTAAATATTCAATAGTATTGCGGTTTCGCATCCAATTGGCAACGACGGCAGCAGGGTCATCGCTTTTAAATTTTGCAATATCGGTTAACGAAATGTAATCATCCTCATTAATTTTCAAAATGGTTACATCGGTATGTTTTACATTTATTTTTGCCATGACTATTAGCGTTTAACCCACATTGCAGGGAAAAGGTTATAACCTCTTGATATTATGATGAATCATTTTTAAAAATTTCTGTAGGGGGGACTACGGATTTTTTCCGATGG
>SABY01000163.1 GCA_009928785.1 Clostridia bacterium
GTCGTTGTGTCTTGGTGGTTTTTCTTGGTTTTCTGTATTTTCACCACAGAGGCACGAAGGCACAGAGAAAGACAAAAATACCTTTCACCACAAAGGCACCAAGGCACAGAGATTATTTTTTTAATTTCTTCCTTTGTGTCGTTGTGTCTTGGTGGTTTTTCTTGGTTTTCATCAATATAGTAACAGGTTTCAGAGAATCATCGTTTTAGATAATAATTACTTTTGCCCTCGTTATCTTGTTTTGATAATTCACTAATTCAGCCACGACTGTATGCAATTTGTAAACCCGCTATATCTTATTGGACTTGCCGCCATTGCTATACCCATCATTGTTCATCTTTTTAATTTTCGCAGATTCCGCAAGGTTTATTTTACCAATGTAAAATTTATCGAAGAGCTTCGGCAGCAAACCCAGAAGCAGTCGCAGTTGCGGCATCTGCTCATCCTGGCCATGCGCATCCTGGCCATCACGGCGCTGGTGCTGGCTTTTGCGCAGCCATATTTGCCTTCCGGCAATGATGATACGCGCGAGCAGGCGGGGCATCTGGTGAGCATTTATGTGGACAACTCCTACAGCATGCAGGCAGCTTCGCCCGATGGGAGTTTATTGGTCGAAGCGGTGACCAAAGCCGCCGAGATAGCACAGGCCTACAAAAGCTCCGACAGATTCCAACTGCTTACCAACGACTTTGAAGCGCAGCATCAACGCCTCGTTAGCCGCGAGGAGTTTTTGGAATTGATAGATGCCGTAGAGATTTCACCAGCTACACGACCAGTGTCGCAAGTTGTGCTGCGCCAGCGTGAGCTATTTGCCAAAGACCGAAATCTATCTCCTGCGGCCTATCTCATCTCCGACTTCCAGCCTGCCTTTGCCGATTTTGCCAGTATTGCCGAGGATACAGTTGTGCAGAGTTTTCTGGTGCCCGTGGCTGCCAATCAGATAGCCAATCTGTATATCGACAGCATCTGGTTCGACGCTCCGGTATTTCGCGCCGGCCAGCTTGCAACTCTTACCATTCGCATCAAAAACGCCTCTGATCAAAATCTGGAAAAAATCCCTTTAAAGCTTTTAATAAATGGCAATCAACGTGCAGTTGCTAGCTTCGATATCCAGGCAAATCAGGAAACGCTCATCAATCTTCCTTTCTCCATTCTCGAAACCGGCCTGCAATACGGCGAGCTTAGCATTATTGATTCTCCCATTACCTACGACGACGTTTTTTATTTTATCCTGACTATCCGCAACGAAATTCCTGTTTTGGTGATCAATGATAAGGATGAGAACGTATTTCTGAAGGCTCTTTTTTCTGACGATTCAGCTTTTGTTGTCACCAACGCCCAGGTAAATTATCTGGATTATGCAGCCTTTAACAACCAAAACCTGATAATACTCAACAGCCTGAAACACATTTCGACAGGATTGACACGTGAGCTGTGGCGATATGTGGAAGGCGGCGGCAGCCTGCTAGTTTTCCCTGCAGCGCAAGCCGACATCGACAGCTACAACGAACTGCTGATGACGTTGCAAACCGTTACGCTAATGCCTGTGGACACCACGCGAACCAGCATCAGCAGCATCAATCTGCAAAGCAGCATTTACGAAGACGTCTTTGAGTCGTTGCCCGAAAATCTTGATTTACCGGTTGTTTTCAGCCATTACCCACTCCGCCGACAAACCACCGCTATGCTGGAGCCATTGCTGGAGCTGCAGGATGGTGACATTTTTATGGGACGCGAGCCGGCAGGGCAGGGGATGGTGTATCTGGCTGCTGCGCCACTCGACCCGTCGTGGAGCAATCTGCCCAAGCATGCGCTATTTGTTCCTACTATTTACAACATCGCTTTGCAAAGCCAGCCACCTGCCAAACTTTACTATGTAGCCGGAGCAAGTGCTGCCATCCTGCTCAAAACCCAATCCCCCGAAGCCGATCAGGTGGTACACATCACCAGCCAGGACGGCACTTTTGGTGTTATTCCACAATTACGCCGCAGCGGCTCACAACTTTTGGTTTATGTGGAAGGGGCTGTAAATAAAGCCGGCAATTACGACATCACCACCAACGATACAAAAGTAGCAGCCGCGGCTTTCAACTACGACCGCACCGAATCGGATGTGCGCACGATGAGTGCTGCCGCTATCGAAGATGCAATTGCTGATGCCGGCCTGCAGCATTTCCGTGTGCTTGCCCAGCCCCGGCAGCAGGCACTCACAGCCTCTGTGGCACAACTCAATAGTGGCGTGCGTCTTTGGAAACTTTTTGTGGTGATAGCGCTTGGTTTTTTGCTTGCTGAAGTGTTGTTGGTGCGTCTGTGGAAATAAACTATTTCTATTTTTGTTTTTTTATTAAAAACTAAATACCCAAAATTATGAGAATATTAGCAGACGAAAGCGTCGGATTGATCATCGACATGCAGGAGCGGCTCTATCCCCACATTGCTGAGCGCGACGAACTAACCCGCCGCACGGGCATCCTTATAGAAGGACTGAAAGCCATAGGTATAAAAATACTGGTAACCGAGCAATACACCAAAGGACTGGGCTTTACCATAACTCCGCTCAGGGAGTTGCTGGAGGAAATTAAATTTGTGGAGAAACAGGCTTTTAGCTGCTGCGACGAGCCAGCTTTTTACGAGCAGCTCTCGCTGGTAAATCCACGCTATGTAATAGTTGCCGGCATCGAAACGCATGTGTGTGTGTTACAAACATGCATCGACCTGATCGACAATGGCTATCACCCGGTGGTAGTTGAAGATTGTGTAGGATCGCGCAACCCCAATGATAAAAAAATGGCCATCCGTCGCATGAGGCAGGAAGGCGCGGTGATAACTACCAGCGAGTCGATACTTTTTGAATTGCTGCGCTACTCAGGTACCGAGGAGTTTAAGAAGATTTCCAGGCTTATAAAATAAAACCGCATGTCAGGTTTACTGACGCTAAGAACGGTTAGTGGGATTTTTCAATTAGGGAACAATTGAGAAACTTGGCGATATAATCAGTTTTTTGTTTTCTGTTGGCCAAACGCTACCATCTATGATTGAAGACTGCCGGCTGCTTATTGCCGATTGGAATTTGTTCTGCGCGTAAAAATAGCCACTACTGCACTGGTAAATATTCCCATCACCGGCGTAAACATGATGGTTTGTACCAAATAATTGTTGAGCGTAAAATACTCTTCGGCCTCTGCACGGCTCATTGTGCCGGTAGTTACTGTGTATTCGATTACATTATGAAAATAGTCGGGCGTGATAACAAGGGAAGTAATCAATTGCGAAAGCGGACTAAGCAGGGTGACGATAACTGTAATAATGACGCCCGACACAAACCCCTGCAGATAGCTCATCTGACCATTATAGTAGTTGCGTCGTTTGTCGAGGAGCGCCAGCACATATACAATGATTGCGGGGATGGCTACAAAATTGGTTACCAGCGGATGATATTCGATGTTTCGGTCGTGAAGACCAAAGAGCCGCTCCAAAAGCATCCAAAGCAGCATCATCACCACAAAGATTAAGGCCCATTTTATCTCAATTATAAATTTTTTCATAGCTGTAAAGTCTGGTTTGTTTTGATATTCAAATTTGTTTATTAAAAAAGTATCGAATGCCCTGATTTGTTCATTGCGGGTCGAAATCGAAGTTGTTAAACTCATCACCACTCTGCGTTCGTATTGAGCCACATTTTACACAAATATTTTATAGGGAGTTTATTAATAATAGAGATTGTATTTTTACAACACCATTTTTTAAAAAAGTCATGGCAGATACAGTATTCAATGCCTGTCGCTTTACCGAAGATTGGTTGGTTGAAAAGCAGGCCTCTCTTTTTTTAAATTCTAAAATTTTTAAAATCTATTATTTATGACACGATCAAAACCTGAACGCATTGTCCGGATCACGCTGGGGCTGATTCTTTCATTTTTGGCGCTCAATGCCTTTGGTGGCGGCTATTATGCTATGGCTGGTGCCGAAGGAGTTCCTTTGGAATGGCTGGAGGGAAGTCCGTTCCACAGTTATTTTATCCCCGGATTGTTTTTATTAGGTGTGATTGGCGGATTGTCAACAGTGGCTGCTGTTGCTGTTTTTGGCAGGTGGCGGGGCGGTCGCTTTCTGTCGCTGCTCACAGGCACGGTGGTGCTAAATTGGTTGCTGGTACAAATAATTATAATAGGGTATGTGTCCTGGATGCAACCAACAACGTTCGCTTTAGCAATTCTGATTCTCGTTCTTGGGTATCGGATTATCGATTCAAAAGCAAAAACTCAGAAGGGCATTTTGTGATGGTCGAAAGTTTGTCCGTCGGCAAAGTGCCGTATCTGTTCGGCGATGCGCACAAATATTTCCAACTTCCGGCTGCGAAACCAGGCAATTGCTTTTTGATCGTTGCGTGCGGCCTGCGCTAATAGCACGTAGAAATCGAAATGGTGATCATCAAGCCAGCGCAGGGCGCGATCGTCGTCAACAGCCGCAGCGTCGAAAGCTGCGTAATGATTATATCCGTTTCTGATAAGCCAGCGGATGGCATCGCCGTTACCCCGTATGGCATTGGCCAGGGCGGCCAGCTCCGGGTAGCCGTTCGTGAGCAGCCAGACCAGGAAATCCTCTTTCCCGGCAACGGAACGCTCCAAAGCCAGCAGAATTTTGATGTCATATTCATACAAATGCTTCATCATTGCATCAGATTATAGATGCCAATCGCCGATTAATAAACACTGTATTTGATGCGGAGGGTGCGCAGCATATCGGCAATTCTATAAAGTTCTTCTTTGTCCACCACTTCCAAACCTTTGGCGGGTGTGGCGCGGTGGATGGGGTAAAGCATCACGTACCGCGGCTGTATTTGTCGGATATGCCCCAGCCACGCATGTAGCTCAGCGGGTTTGGTATTGTCGATTTTCTCGCCGTCAATCTCGCCTCTTACAAACAAAGTTTGTATGATCACCTTCTGGCGGAATTGCATCAGGTTTTGTACAATGCTGTCGAGCGTAAGGTTTGATGCCTGCGGCTTGTTGATTTTCTGAAAAGTAGCTTCCAGTCCGGCGTCGAGTTTCAGGATGTTGTTGTCGATTCGGTTAAGCGCGGCAAAAATTTCCGGTTTGTGTAGCGTGCTGGAGTTGGAGAGCACCGTTACTTCGGCTTGTGGGAAGTATTGATCCCGGAGCTTCAGCGTGTCATCCACAACACCCGGAAAGGCTGAGTGCAGCGTAGGTTCGCCGTTTCCGGCAAAAGTGATGCTGTCGGGTGTTTCTCCGGCAGCTTTCATTTTGAGCAGCCGGTTTTCGAGGGCTTCAGCTACCTCGCTGCGGGATGGTAAAGGTGCTGCCGTATCGTCGTCGGGGGTCCAGCCGCACTCGCAATAGATGCAGTCGAATGTGCACATCTTCCTGTTTACTGGCAACAGGTTGATGCCCAACGACACACCCAAACGCCGGCTGCGTACCGGCCCAAATATGAGCTCATTAAAAAGAAAAGTGGACATGATCTCTGGTTTCTTTGATAAAATTGGCTATCATTGATGACAAACAAAAGAGATAGCTGAATGTTATTGCCAAAGCAAATAAACAGCTTATTGCCGAAAAAATATACTTTTGAAAGCTAAAAATGTGAAATGCCTGATCTGAAAGAAATCAAAGCCCCCATCAGTGACCACCTGACGCTTTTCGAGCAAAAGTTTCGCAAGTCGATGAAGAGCAACGTAGCGCTCCTCGACAAGATAACCCAATACATCATTCGCCGCAAAGGCAAACAAATGCGACCTATGTTTGTGTTTTTCTCGGCAGGCATCTGCGGCACCATCAACGAATCTACCTATCGGGCCGCTTCACTCATCGAACTTCTCCATACCGCCACGCTGGTTCACGACGATGTGGTGGACGACTCCAACATGCGCCGCGGTTTTTTCTCGATCAATGCTTTATGGAAAAATAAAATTGCTGTGTTGGTGGGCGATTATTTGCTTTCGCGTGGACTGCTGCTCTCGTTGGAGCACGACGAATTTGAACTGCTCAAAATTGTGTCGTCGGCTACGCGCGAAATGAGTGAAGGAGAACTGCTACAGATAGAAAAGGCACGTCGCCTCGACATCAAGGAGGAGATTTATTTTGAGATCATACGCAAAAAAACGGCTTCGCTCATCGCCTCCTGCTGTGCCGCCGGAGCGCAGTCTGCCGGCGCCGACGCCGATACCGTTCAAAAAATGTATTGTATCGGCGAATACGTGGGCGTTGCTTTCCAGATAAAAGACGACCTGTTTGATTACACCGCCGACGTTGCCACCGGAAAGCCAAATGGCATCGACATCAAAGAACAAAAAATGACGCTGCCGCTCATATACATGCTCAACCACAGCCCCAAGGCGCGGAAGCGCGAGGTGATACATGTGGTGAAGCGGCACAACAATAATCCCGACAAGGTGAGTGAGGTAATCGACAAAGTAAACCACAGCGGCGGCATCGACTATGCCCGACAGCGGATGCTCGAATACCAGCAAAAAGCCTTCGATTTGCTTTTCACCTTCCCCGATACGCCCATGCGCCGCTCGTTTGAGCAATTGGTACGTTACACTGTGGAGCGGAACAAGTAAAGGTGGGAAAGTTTCAAATTTCTTTAGGCAGCGCCTAAAAAAATGGAAAAGACGACGCTCAGCCACGTCCAATCACCTACAACTGAAGCCTGAGGTGGTTGTATTTTTCCTGATGAAAAATATTCCGGTGCGCTGCACCTCAAGAAAAAATCATCGCCTGTTCATATCCGAGTCCTGAG
>SABY01000313.1 GCA_009928785.1 Clostridia bacterium
CGCATTTTAAAAATTCGAATCGAATATGGGTGAATTAAAATTAATGAAAGGAAATGAGGCCATCGCCGAAGCGGCAATCCGCGAAGGTGTTGATGGCTACTTCGGTTATCCTATCACGCCGCAGAGCGAAGTGCTCGAATATCTGATGATGGAAAAACCGGAAGAACGCACTGGTATGGTAGTGCTTCAGGCCGAGAGTGAGCTGGCCGCTATTAATATGGTGTATGGTGCCGCAGCAGCGGGCAAAAAAATCTTTACCAGCTCCTCAAGCCCCGGCATCAGCCTCTACCAGGAAGGTATCTCTTATATCGCCGGCGCCGAGCTGCCCTGCGTTATCGCCAACATAGTGCGCGGCGGCCCCGGACTGGGAACCATCCAGCCCTCGCAGGCCGACTATTTCCAAACCGTAAAAGGAGGTGGCCATGGCGACTACCGTCTCTTCACGCTGGCGCCGGCATCGGTGCAGGAAATGGCCGACTTCATAGAGCTGGGTTTTGAAATAGCTTTTAAGTATCGCAACCCGGTGATGATTCTTTCCGATGGCATGATAGGCCAGATGATGGAAAAGGTAGAGCTGAAAGAACAGAAACCACGCTGGACCGATGAGGAAGTGATAAAGCTTAACGGAAGCTGGGCTGCCACAGGCCGTCCTGCTACCCGCGAACGCAACATCATCACCTCGCTCGACCTGGACTCGCTCAAAATGGAGGCACACAACCACCACCTGCAGGAGAAATACCGCCGCATGGAAGCCGAAGAGGTTCGTTACGAGACTTTCCAAACCGAAGACGCCGAATACCTGATGGTAGCCTATGGCTCCAGCGCACGAATAGCTCAGAAAACGCTGGTGCTGGCACGCGCCAAAGGCATCAAAGTTGGCCTGCTGCGCCCCATCACGCTATTCCCCTTCCCCTCCAAAGTGCTCAAAGAACTGGCACCCCGTCTCAAAAGCATTCTGTCGGTAGAGATGAGTGCCGGACAAATGGTCGAAGACATCAGACTGGCAGTGGAAGGATTAGTAAAAGTGGAACATTTCGGTCGTTACGGCGGTATCATCCACTCACCTGAAGAAGTATTGCAAGCATTAGAAAATCAAATTATCGGAGGTTAATCAAATGATAGAACTCAAAGATATTATAAAAGAAGAAAATCTTGTTTATAAAAAAACACCACTCATGACCGACAACGTGTTGTCGTACTGCCCGGGCTGCGGCCATGGCACGGCACACCGCATCGTGATGGAGATAATAGAGGAGCTTGGCGTGATGGAGCAA
>SABY01000164.1 GCA_009928785.1 Clostridia bacterium
CTGGTGATGAAGATGTAAATTGGAAAATTACAAATCACAAAAAAGCAAAAGGAAAAGCAATCGTTTAGCATCCGACTTTCGAGCGTCCGCAGGACCTCGAAACGTCAAAATACGAAACGTCAAAAAAACTCCGCCTTCAGCATCCCGCCCACTTTTTTATCAATCGGAAAGCTAAGCTCATCAATAGACAGCGCTTGCAGCGGCACCCACCGGAAAGCCTGTGCGCCATCAAGCGGCATAAAATCGAACCGGCGGGTTGTTGTTTTAAAGGCACTGTTATCGATAATTCGGATGAGATAATAGATGCTGATAAGTTGCTGCGGCGGATCTACCAGGCGCGTAATCTGAAAAAAGTCGGTGGTGTAATAATGCCGGATGATTTCTATTTCGCTGCCAAGCTCTTCGCGGCATTCGCGCCGCAGGCAGTCGATGGTTCCCTCGCCGGGTTCAAGGCCACCACCCGGAAATTTGGTCATCAGCATCCCTAACCGGAACTCGTCGGTGAGCAGCACTTTGTTGTCCGATGAAAGCGCCAAGCCATAAACACGTACATTGAATTTTTCAACTTTTTTCTCTTCCATTGTTGGAAAGTCTTACTTTAGTGACCTCATTTAGCTTCTAATTCCTGAAAGGCAGGCAGAGCAGTGATGAAAACAAACAACACAAACCTAATATTTTTAACGGGATGAAAAAGATAATTTACACCAATACCTTGATAATCGTTTTGTTGCTGTGGACATCGTGTCTGCGCACCGACCAGGAGTACACCCCCAGCGACCCACAGCAGTTTGCGGGCTACATCAGCAGCTACACTTCGGGAGTTATTTCAGCCCATGCGCCGGTGGTTATCAAACTTAGCAAAGCCGTTACCACCTATGAACCCGGCACACGCCTTCCTGAAAAAACGCTCCGATTTTCGCCGCCCATCGCCGGTCACGCCTACCTTACCGATGCCTACACCATCGAATATCGCCCCGTGGGATTGCTAAAACACGGAAGTCGTTACACCGGACTGCTGAAGCTCGACAGAGTGATCGAGATCAGTGACGTGCCGGCTGAATTTGTTTTTAATTTCATGGTAATTGCACAGGATTTCTCTGTTTTTCCGGGACGTCTTATGCAAGCACGCAGCAGCCAAAAAGAGCTGAAAGATTATGAGGGGCTGATGATTACTGCCGACGACATGAAGCTGGAAGACGCACAAAAATTATTAACCTTGTCCTCGCCCGTTGACGATTTAAAAATCGAAATTATTTCCGAAAATCCCCGTCAGTTTAATTACGCCATTCGCAATATCCCGCGCCGCGATGAAGCCTACAACATACTTCTGAAATGGAATGGCGATGAATTGGGTTTGCCCAAACGGGGTAGTCTCGATATTCACATCCCGTCGGTTAACGAGTTTACGTTGCTCAATGTGCAGGTAAATCAGGACGACAATGATCAATTTATCAGGCTTACTTTTTCTGATCCCATTGATGCAGATCAAAATCTTACCGGCCTGGTGCGTTTGAAGCAGGACAACGAAAACCTACGCATACAACGTCAGGGCTCCGATCTGCTCATTTATCCGCAACAGCGCATCGATGGCGAAGAAACGCTTATATTGGATGCCGCTTTGCGCAATGCCAAAGGCAATTCCCTGGGCAGCCGCCAGGAAGTGGTGGTAGCACTCTCGGCACTCAAGCCACAGGTGGAGATTGTTGGCAAAGGCAACATCATGCCCGACAGCCGCAACCTGATGCTTTCATTCCGCAGCGTGAGCCTGCGTGCAGTTGACGTTACCGTTTATAAAATATTTTCCGACAACGTGATGCAGTTTTTTCAAAACGACGGCTACAATGCAACCTACAACCTCCGTGAGGTGAGCCGTCCGGTATATCGCAAAATGGTGTCCCTCGACAAAAATCCGGAAACCGACCTGCAGCAATGGAACGCCTTTTCCATCGACCTTACCAACATGATCAGCCGCGACCCCGGCGCCATTTATAACGTAAAAATTTCGTTTCGCAAAGAATACGTCATGTTCAACTGTGGTGGCGGCGAGAAGGATGCTTTGAAAGCTTTCGAAAACCTGCCGCTTTACGCGGATGATGAAGTAGCCTGGTGGGATGGTGGCGACAGTTACTACTACGAATTTCCTGAAAATTACCAATGGGCCCAGCGCGACGATCCCTGTACCGATTCCTATTATGTACCCGAGCGCTTCCTGCGCCGCACGCTGCTGGCGGGCAACCTGGGCATCATCGCCAAAAGCTCCGACAACAAAAAATTTACGGTAGCTGTCGCCAATCTTTTGACCACCGCTCCGGTGGCGGCCGCCATAGTCGATTTTTACAACTATCAGCAACAGCATATCGGCAACATCGCCACCAACTCTGATGGGCTGGCGCGCATCACGCTCGACCAGGTGCCTTATCTTATCCGCGCCAGCAAAGAGGGTGAGCAGGCCTGGCTCAAAGTTGACGACGGAAGCGCACTCTCGATGAGCACCTTTGATGTATCAGGACAAAAGGTGAGCGGCGGGATAAAAGGCTTGATCTACGGCGAGCGCGGCGTGTGGCGTCCGGGCGATACACTCTTTTTAGCTTTCGTAATGAACGACATTTCCGCCAATCTGCCTTTCAACCATCCGGTGGTGCTGGAACTTTACAATCCGCGCGGACAGCTCTCGGTGCGCGAGGTAAAAACCGAAGGCCTGAATGGATTTTATGTTTTTAAACCTGTAACCAATACAAAGGACCCAACCGGCAGTTGGCGTGCACGCATTATTGTAGGCGGAGCCACTTTTGAGAAATCCATTCGCATCGAAACCATCAAGCCCAACCGGCTGAAGATTGATTTGGCCTTTGGCAGCAAAATCTTAACGCAAAACCAATCTGCAACACTTAGGGCAGCCTGGCTGCATGGTGCCGTGGCAGCCAACCTCCAGGCCACTGTAAACTTGCGTTTGCAGAACTTCAAATATACTTTTAATAAGTTTGAAGACTACAACTTTACCGATCCGGCCAAGTCTTATGGCGGCTACGAAGAGGTGGTATTTGCCGGAACGCTCGATGGCAACGGCAACGCTTCCTTCCCGCTCAAACTACAGATCAACGATCAGGCGCCCGGCATGCTGCAGGCTGTTTTTACGACCCGCGTCACCGAAACCGGCGGCAACCAAAGCACCGACGTTGCGGCAATGCCTTTTGCGCCCTATCCGCAATTTGTGGGAATAAAAATCCCCTACGACAGCCGTTACAAAAATATGCTTACCACCGGCACGAAACACCAAATACAAATTGCTACTGTGGATAAAAATGGTGCTCCAGTCTCGGCCTCAGGGCTGCGGCTAAAAGTGTATAAAGTATCGTGGAACTGGTGGTGGAGTGCACAAAATGATAATCTGGCGCGCTGGGCGCAAGGCGAAGATGCCGATCTTATTCAGGATATCAAGTTCTCGACAAACAACGGCACTGCCGCGGTTCCCCTTACCATTGCCGACGACGACTGGGGGCGCTACTACCTTCAGGTGGAAGACACCCGCTATGGCCACACTGCCGGCGCCACGGTATATTTCGACTGGGCCGACGAAGAACAGCGCGCCAACCGTGGCACCCCTTCCGGAGCTACCCTGCTCGACATCACCACCGACAAAACCACCTATCAGCCCGGCGATATGGTAAAGGTAACCTTTGCTTCTGCCGAAAACAGTTCAGCATTGCTAAGCCTCGAAAACGGCACCGATATACTCGACTATTGGTGGGTAAATTGTAAACCGGGCGAAACGAAAACGGAATTCGCCGTTAAGGCTGATATGGCTCCTAATGCATACTTATACGTCACACTGCTCCAGCCGCATGCACAAACTATCAATGACCGACCCATCCGCATGTATGGCGTAGTTCCCATCATGATGGAGGTGTCTGCCTCGCGGCTGAACCCGAAAGTGGAAGCCCCTGAAAAGGTGCGTCCCGATGCAGTTTATACCATCAAAGTTTCGGAACAAAATGGCAGAGCTATGACTTATACGCTGGCCGTAGTGGACGAAGGCTTGCTGGGGCTTACGCGTTTTTCCACGCCCGACCTGTGGCAGTATTTCTATGCCCGCGAAGCTTTGGGTATCAAAACCTGGGATATATACGATGATGTGCTTGGCGCCTATGGCGGCAGGTTGCAAAGAGTTCTTGCCATCGGTGGCGACCAGTCGGCGCTGCGATATGGCGAGCAGAAAGCCAACCGCTTCAAACCGGTGGTGACTTTTTTGGGGCCTTTTGAGCTGGCACGCAAAAAAACCGCTGTGCATAAATTGCACATGCCAAATTATGTAGGCGCTGTACGCGTAATGGTGGTTGCTGCCAACAATGGCGCTTATGGATCGGCTGAAGCCGAAATTGCCGTAAAGCAACCGGTGATGATTTTGCCCACAGCCCCACGAGTTATCGGTCCGGGCGAAACCTTTGATCTGCCCGTAACCGTCTTTGCCATGAACGATGAAATCCGCAATGTGGAACTTCAGCTTACTACCAAAGGAAAGCTTCAGGTGATCGACAGCAAAACCACCACCGTCCGTTTTGATCGGGCGGGCGAAAAAACGGCCTATTTCCATCTGAAAGCCGCGGAAGGTGACGAAGGATTTTCGAGCCTGACGGTACAGGCCACAGCGGGCAGCGAAACCACATCACAAACCGTCGAGCTGCAGGTGCGCAATCCCATCGAGCCGGTTACGCGGCTCAAAACTTTTGCGCTCGACGCCGGAGAATCCAAAACGATTCCGTATGATTTCTTTGGTGTGGAAGGCAGCAATAGCGGCACGCTAGCCGTTTCGTCGTTCCCGTCCATTCATCTCGACCAACACTTGAAATATCTCGTTTCGTATCCTTATGGATGCGTGGAACAAATTACCTCCGGCGCTTTTGCACAGCTTTACCTCGACAAACTCACCAGCCTCACCGATGAACAAAAAGCCAGGGTGAGTCGCAACGTGATGGCAGGCATCCGCAAAATAGCTGCTTTTCAACAAACCAATGGCGCCTTATCTTACTGGCCCGGCAACAGTCGCATCACCGAATGGGGAACCAGCTATGCCGGCCACTTTATGTTGCTGGCCGCACAAAAAGGTTATTTGATCCCCTTCGATTTTAAACGCAAATGGCTCAACTGGCAAACCGAAAAGGCAAGCCAGTACAATCATAGCCTTGCCGACAGCGATGAAACGCTAATGCAGGCCTACAGGCTTTATACGCTGGCATTGGCCGGCGAGCCTAATATGAGCGCCATGAATCGCTTGCGCGAAACGGAACTTTTGGCTACCGCACGCTGGCGGCTGGCGGCGGCATATCACCTTTCCGGTCAACCGGAAATAGCTGCTTCGCTTATCGAAAATACGCCGGCAGAAGTTCAATATAAATACACATTTCCGGGGCGTACATTTGGCTCGCAGTTGCGCGACGAGGCCATGATACTGGAGGTGCTGGTGATGATGAATAAACAGGAAGCGGCATATGAGCTGGCCAGCCGCATGGCGCAGAAAATGCAGACCAACTGGCTCAGCACACAGTCGGCGGCCTTTGCCTTATATGCATTAGCCACTTTTGCCGGCGACGATACCTTTGGCCAGAGTTTTACCTTTGATTTTATTAAAAACAAAAAAACGCAAAGCGTGCGCTCGCTGGTGCCGGTATATACCGTTGCGCTGGAGGCTGCCGATGCCGAAAACAGTGTGACGGTAAAAAATACCGGTGACGGCAAATTGTTCCTCACCCGAACCATCACCGGTCGGCCCAATTTCGGAACCGAAACTGCCGAAGCGAAAAACATAACAATGGACGTTTCGTACCACACGATGAGTGGCGCGCAAATATCGGTGGAGAGGATAAAGCAGGGAACCGATTTCGAGGCGGTGGTCACCATCCGCAACAGCGGCCTGGCAGGAAATATCGAAAATATGGCGCTAAGCCAGGTGTTTCCGTCAGGATGGGAAATTCTTAGCACGCGCTATGCCGATGCGGGCGATGGCAATGCCACCGCGTCGGATTACGATTATCGCGACATCCGCGACGACCGCGTTTATACCTTCTTCAGTCTCAACCGAAACGGCGTGCGCCGCTACAGCGTAATGTTGCATGCCGCCTACACAGGCCGCTATTATCTGCCGCCGGTAACCTGCCACGCCATGTACGACGCTGCCGTGTATGCCCGTACGTCAGGGCAGTGGGTGGAAGTGGGGCGATGAGTCGCCTCCTCTGCTTTTTTACACCAATTCGTGTCATTCTATCCTTCAGGATTTGCTCAGCAAATCCTGAAGGAAGGAATCTAAAAACATGACACTAACTTTACGCTGGATCAAAAGCCCTGAAGGTGATATTAGTCATGTGGATTTTTGTAAACCATCGTGAACGGCTCAATGGATTTAGGCTTGGTGTTAATGCTTTATGCAGATCGTTCAGATGTACATATGTTAAACTATCATAAATATTGTGTCCCCAATCTGAAAACACTTGCTCATTGTGCAAAATTTACTATAGCTTTGACGAATCAAATTTAAGTTTAACAAAAAAATCAATGAGATGAAAAACAAAACAACTCTTCAAAACGCCACATCTGCTACACTGATAATGGTGTTGCTTTTGGTAGCTTTTTCGGCTTGGGCACAGCCTTATCAGCCAGTCATTGCTTCTGACTCCACTTCGTGGGTCGTT
>SABY01000035.1 GCA_009928785.1 Clostridia bacterium
GCTCGACACCATCACCGCCGACACGCCCGCGCTGAGCTACGACGACTACCGCCGCTTCTACAACGAGGTGCTCCAGGATTACATCGACCTGCCCACCCGGCAGCAGAAAATGGAAAAAGTGAAAAACAATCCGTGGTTCAACGCGCTGCAGGTGAAATTTGCCTATGCCCTCACCTGCCACAAAACGCAGGGCGGACAGTGGGAAACCATCTTCATCGACCAGCCCTGGCTGCCCGACGGCAACTTGGACAAAGAGTTTCTGCGCTGGCTCTACACGGCACTCACCCGCGCCACGCAAACAGTTTATCTGGTCAACTTCAAAGACGAGTTTTTTGAGGAATAGCTGGATAGTATTATCCGCTAATCCACGCAAATTAGGTTTAAAAGCAATCCACGAATTCACGCGAATTAGGTTTAAAAGCAATCCGCTAATTCACACGAATTAGGCGAATTATCACGAAAAAAAACTTGTGATTCTTTTTGACGTCGCAGCGAGGGTGATATCAAATATTTGTTCTTTGTGTTCCTCGTGCCTCCCGTGGCTTTGTGGTTAAAAAAATTATTAGCGGTAATTTGTTTCATTTGCGGAAATTCGCGGACAGGACTGGAAATTCGTTTCATTAGCGGTAATTCGCGGACAGGTCTGGAAATTCGTTTCATTAGCGGAGATTCGCGGACAGGACTGGAAATTCGTTTCATTAGCGGTAATTCGCGGACAGGTCTGGAAATTTGTTTCATTAGCGGAAATTCGCGGACAGGTTTTTAATACTAACCAAATCAAAATCCGCGCTTTGTTGTTGAAGGAATAAAGCAGCATGGCTGCGATAACAAAAAGCCTTACTTTTGGATTTTTATTTTTAAGTTGGTAATTATGGACAAACTATCATATCTCAGCAATGCCGATCCGGCGATGATCGATGCGCTTTACAGCCAGTACAGAAATGATGCCGCTGCTGTGGATGACGGATGGCGGCGTTTCTTTGAGGGATTTGAATTTTCGCAGACACAATTCGACGGCGATGGCGCCGACCCGCGCAAAGACTACCCCAGCGAGTTCAAAGTTATTAATCTGATAAACGGCTATCGGGGGCGTGGCCATCTTTTTACAAAGACCAATCCCGTTCGCGTGCGTCGTCAGTACCGACCCACCCTCGAAATCGAAAACTTTGGCCTCACCCCCGACGATCTCGACCATAAGTTTGCTGCCGGCAACGAGATAGGAATTGGTGAAGCTACTTTAAAGGAAATTATCAATCACCTGGAGCAAACCTACTGTGCCAGTGTGGGTGTAGAGTATATGTTTATACGTGATGTAGCCGTGCAGGCATGGCTGCGTGTGAATATGGAGCGCACCAAAAATACCGTGGAGTTCAGCAATGAAAACAAAGTTTTTATGCTGAAAAAGCTGGCGCGTGCTGTCAACTTCGAGAAATTTATACACAAGCGTTTTCCGGGTCAGAAGCGTTTTTCGCTGGAAGGCGCCGAGACACTCATCCCGGCACTGGATGCTGTGATAGAAAAAGGTGCCGCCCTGGGTACGCGCGAATTTGTTATCGGGATGCCCCACCGTGGTCGCCTCAACGTGCTGGCCAACATCATGCACAAAAAGTTTAGTGAAATATTTTCAGAATTTGCCGGTAAAGAATACGACGACGAACGCCTGCTGGGCGACGTAAAGTACCATCTGGGTTCCACATGCCAGCGGCAATCCGAAAACGGGCAGAAGATAGACCTAACATTGGTGGCTAACCCGTCGCACCTGGAAGCGGTGGACGCTGTAGTAGAAGGAATTGTGCGTGCCAAAATCGACAATCGCTATCAGGGCGACTTTAAGAAAGTAGCTCCCATCCTTATTCATGGCGACGCTTCCATTGCCGGCCAGGGAATCGTGTATGAGATAATACAGATGTCGCAGCTCACCGGCTACAAAACCGGCGGCACCATACATATTGTAGTTAATAACCAGGTGGGCTTTACCACCAATTACCTCGATGCGCGCTCCAGCATCTACTGTACCGACGTGGCCAAAGTGGTGCAGTCGCCCGTATTCCACGTTAATGGTGACGATGTGGAAGCTTTGGCCTATACCATCCGTTTTGCTATGGAGTTTCGCGACAAGTTTCAGCGCGACATCTTCATCGATTTGCTTTGCTATCGCAAGTATGGCCACAACGAAGGCGACGAGCCACGTTTTACGCAACCACTGCTTTACAAAATCATCGAGAAACATCCCAACCCATTGGAGATTTATGCCAAAAAATTGCTGGATGAAAATGTTATTAATAAAGAAAAACTACAATCACTCGAAGACAACATCAACAGCACGCTGGAAGAAAACCTGGAGGAATCCAAAAATTTTGAACGCAATCACATCAGCTTTTTCCTGGGCGAACACTGGAGTGACATCAAAAAAGCTACCACTGCCGATTTCGATATCTCCCCCGAAACCGGTGTGGACATAAAGCTACTCAAAGAAATTAGTAAAAAAATTACCACCCTTCCGGAGGATAAAAATTTCTATCGCAAAATAGTAAAACTGCAGCAGGACCGGCACAATATGGTTTTTGAAGAAAACCGACTGGACTGGGCCATGGGCGAGCTGCTTGCTTATGCTACCCTCGTCAACGAAGGACGCGACGTACGCCTGAGCGGTCAGGACTCAGAGCGTGGTACGTTTTCGCACCGCCACGCTGTGCTACGTGTGGATGATTCGGAAGAACGATATATCCCGTTGCATCATATTAGCGACAAGCAAGCGCGTTTCGACGTGTATAATTCACCGCTTTCGGAATATGGTGTGCTGGGTTTTGAATATGGATATTCGCTCGAATCGCCAAGCAATCTCACCATCTGGGAGGCACAATTTGGCGACTTTAACAACGGCGCTCAAATCATCATCGACCAATACCTTAGCAGCGCCGAAGACAAATGGAATGTGATGAACGACCTGGTGCTGCTGCTGCCGCATGGCTACGAAGGCCAGGGACCCGAACATTCGAGCGCACGCATCGAACGTTTTCTCACCCTTAGTGCCGAAAACAACATGCAACTGGTGAATCCTACAACGCCGGCCAACTTTTTCCATGTGCTGCGCCGACAGTTTTACCGCGACTTCCGCAAGCCACTTGTCGTATTTACACCCAAAAGCCTGCTGCGCCACCCACAGGTGGTTTCGCCCATCGAAGACCTGGCCAGTGGACGGTTTCAGGAAGTAATAGACGATGCACAAGCCGATCCCGAAAAAATTACGCGTGTGGTATTCTGCAGCGGCAAGCTCTATTACGACTTGCTGGATGAACGGCAGAAAAAAAATATCGAAAATACAGCACTCATCCGTCTTGAGCAGCTTTATCCATTGCCCACCAAGCAACTCATCAGCATCATCAACAAATATTCTAACGCCACCGATCACATCTGGTCGCAGGAAGAACCGGTGAATATGGGCGCCTGGTATTTTATGGGCTATTATTTCCCCAAAGTGAAGCTACGCGTAGTGGCGCGGCCAGCCAGCGGAAGCCCGGCTACCGGTAGCAGCCGCTTCCATGCTATCCGTCAAAAAAAGATTATCGATAAATCGTTTGCCGAATGCAACTGTCCGATGGTAAAAGAAGAGTGCCGGATGATATGTATCGGCAACCACTGGAAATCCTTTGCCGAAGACCCCGACAAGGTGCTAAAAGCCAACTTTGAACATCAGCTTAAATAATCAGGAGTAGCTTTTTTTTAAGATTTTAAAAATTAATTTTTTAATAAAATAAATATTGGTATGATCGAGATAAAAGTGCCCAGCCCCGGAGAGTCAATCACCGAAGTACAACTGGCCAGTTGGCTGGTAGAAGATGGCGACTATGTAGAAAAAGATACCGAACTGGCTGAGATAGATTCGGATAAAGCCACCCTCAGCATCATCGCCGAGGCATCAGGCAAAATACAAATCCTGGTGGAGGCCGGCGAAACGGTAGAAGTAGGAAAAGTAATTTGCACCATCGATACCGAGGCGAAAGGTACGCCACAAGAGTCATCAAAAAAAACAGAGCCTGCCGCCCCGGAACCAAAGGCTGCTGACGAAACCGCTAAAGCGCCAGCCGCTGAAACTTCCCCACAGCCTGAGGCAAAAAATGAACCGGAACCAACACCGAAAAAGGAAGAGCAAAAGCACGCTCCCGCCACCGATATTCACGTTTCGCCATTGGCACGCAAACTTCTGCAAGCCAACAATCTGAGCGAACAGGAGATGATCGACTTTTACAAAAAGCTGCGCATCACCAAAGACGATGTAGCACATTTTATTGATGATAAAAAAAATATCCCATCACAGGCTGCCTCTACTGCGGCAGCGGGTTGGGGCGGTACCCGCGACACCGAACGCAAAAAAATGTCAACCCTGCGCCTAAAACTCTCCGAAAGACTGGTTTCGGTAAAGAACGACACCGCCATGCTCACCACCTTCAACGAGGTGAACATGTCGGCAATTATGGATATCCGCAACCAGTACAAAGAGATTTTTAAAAAACAATACGACATCTCGCTGGGATTTATGTCATTTTTTGTAAAAGCCGTCACCGAAGCGCTGCAACACTTCCCTCAGGTGAACGCGCAACTCGATGGCAACGAGATGATTTACCACAACTACGCCGACATCGGCATTGCAGTAAGTGCACCCAAAGGACTGATGGTTCCGATTATTCGCAATGCCGAAAAGCTGATGTTGCATGAGATAGAAACGGAGATAAAAAACCTGGCCGGCAAAGCACGCAACAGCCGCCTCACCATCGACGAAATGACCGGTGGCACCTTCACCATCACCAATGGCGGCGTATTTGGCTCGATGCTCTCTACACCCATTCTCAACCCACCGCAAAGCGCCATCCTGGGCATGCACAACATCCTGGAGCGCCCCATAGCCGTCAACGGCAAAGTAGAGATAGCACCCATTATGTATGTGGCGCTCTCATACGATCATCGCATCATCGATGGGCGCGAATCGGTAAGTTTTCTGGTAAAAGTAAAAGAGATGCTCGAAAACCCGGCACGTATGCTTTTTGGCGGCAGCGACCCGGTGGAGAATTTGCTGGGATTGTAGCGCAGGCGCCAGTTTTCAGGTGGCAGCCGGATTGCATCCGTACTTTAGAAAATCTTTACTTCAGCAAATCCATCGCTTGCGCAAAAATGTTTTCGACAGTAAAACCAAACTCCTTGTCGAGCACTTTTGCCGGCGCCGAGTATCCAAAATGATCCATGCCGAGGATGCGCGTGTGGGTATTTTCCGTTACCGGTAATACAGATGGCAGTCCGGCGGTGAGTGCCAGCAGCGGTATGCCAGGCGTGAGCAACCCTTGACGATAATCTTCAGGCTGATCCATATATATTCCCACCGACGGGATGGACACTACCCGCACCTTCAGGTTTCGATCCTGCTCCAGCTTCTCAGCCGTTTCTGCCAGCAGCGACACTTCCGAGCCATTGCCCAGCATGATGAGGTCAGGCTGGTTGTAGTCGCCGCGAACGATGTAGGCGCCGCGTGCAGCAAGTGCTGCCAGCGCTTTCCTGTCGGCACCTGCCGGCAATATTATTTCCGGAATATTTTGGCGTGAAAGTATAAGTGCGGTGGGGCTGTGCTGGTTTTCGAGTGCAAGCTTCCAGGCGATGGTGGTTTCGTCGCCATCGGCGGGGCGCAATGCCAGCAAAGCGCGGTGGTGGCTGTGGTTGCGCATCTGTTCGAGCAGTCGCAGTTGCGCCTCGTGTTCTACCGGCTGGTGGGTAGGACCGTCTTCGCCAACTCTGAAAGCGTCGTGCGTGAAGATGTAGATCACTTGCAGCTCCATGAGCGCTGCCAATCGGATGGCAGGCTTCATATAATCAGAAAAAACCAGGAAGGTGGCGCAGGCCGGCACAATGCCACCATGCAATGCCATACCTGTGGCGATGGCTGCCATGGTAAGTTCCGACACGCCGGCTTGCAGGAATGATCCCGAAAAATCGCCCCGACTGAAAGCGGTAGTTTGCTTGAGAAAAGCATCGGTTTTGTCGCTATTCGACAGGTCGGCAGAAGCCACTACCAGATTGGGAACCCGCTTTTGCAGGTATTTCAATACATTGCCGGAAGCAGCGCGTGTAGCAATATTTTGTGGCTGCTCGATTTTGTCGGCTTCCAGCTCCGGGATGTTTCCGGCCAGGAAGTCGGCCAACTGCTGTGCCATATCGGGATTTTGTTTTTCCCATTGGCGCTTTTCTACTTTTCTTTTTTTAGCAGCAGCTATTTTTTGCTCTTTAATTTTTTGATAATATTGCTTTACGTCATCAAAGATGGCGAAAGGATTTTGGGGGTCGCCGCCCAGATTGCGGATGGTGGTGCTGATGCTGCCACCCGCGGCACTGATGGGCTGGCCGTGCACGTCGGGGCGATTATCAAAAGGATTGTTGGTGTTGTCCACAATTCCTTTTCCCATCAGCGTGTTGCCGATGATGATAACGGGTTTTTGCGTTTCGGCTATTGCCTGCGTCAGCGCCTGTCGAATCTGTCCGGCATCGTTGCCATCTATCTCTATCACCCTCCAGTTCCAGGCGCGGTACTTGGCGGCGGTATCTTCGGAAGTAGCATCGGCAATGGGAGTAGAAAGCTGGATTTTGTTAGCATCATAAAACAGGATAAGATTGCTAAGTCCCAGATGCCCTGCAATACGACCGGCACCTTGAGAAATCTCTTCTTGTATGCCGCCGTCGGAGATGTAGGCAAATGTTTTGTGTGCGCTCCACTCGCCAAATCGTGCTGCAAGGAATCGCTCGGCGATGGCCGCGCCTACGGCAAAGGTGTGTCCCTGCCCCAGCGGTCCGCTGGTGTTTTCGATGCCGCGGCTCAGGTCGCGTTCGGGGTGTCCCGGCGTCGGGCTTCCCCACTGGCGGAAGTTTTTCAAGTCGTCCATGCTAAAGTGCCCATACATGGCCAACGTTGCGTAAAGCATCGGCGACATGTGGCCGGGGTCCAGGAAAAACCGGTCGCGCTCAGGCCAATAGGGATCGGTGGGATCGAAATGCAGGAACTCCGCAAATAATATCTCTGCAAAATCGGCTCCGCCCATGGCGCCACCCGGATGTCCCGACTTTGCCTGTTCGACCATTGCCGCTGATAAAACTCTGATGTTGTCGGCAGCACGTGCCGTGGGTGATGATGACGATTGTGGAAGCATGTGTGTTGTTTATTTTTTTGAATTTACAAAAGTATAAAAAGCAGTGTGCGGGCGGAAAGATGTAATAAAATCTACAGCAGGATTATGCTTTAGCAAATGATTTTAGCAAAATACCAACGAACGGAACATCAAATATTTTAAGAAGCATTTTTGTGTGCGCTGCACCTCAAGGTTTAGCACCTCCGTCTTTTAAAGTCGCCTAATTCATCGAAATCTTTTGGCGAAAGCGATAAATTCCGGGAAAATATTATTCTGGTCGTCCGTTGAGCCGAGCGATCATCTGCAACACCAGCCCGGTCATTTTAGGCTCTACGTAGGCTGCGGCATCTATTACAGCATCGTGACTGATAAATTCAATTTTTCCTTCCACGCCCAGATCGGAAATTACCGAAAGGGCAAAGCACGAAAGGTTCATGTGCCGCGCCACAATAGCTTCGGGAACTGTTGACATCCCGACGGCGTCGGCGCCAATGGTGCGGATGTAGTGATACTCGGCGGGCGTTTCGTAATTGGGCCCCGTGACGGCGGCATACACGCCGGTATGGAAATTCAGCTTTTGGCTGGTGGCAATTTCCTGCGCCATGCTGATGAGTTGCTTGTCATACACCTCGCTCATGTCGGGAAACCGTGGGCCAAGGCGTTCGTCGTTGGCTCCTATGAGCGGGCTGTGGCCGGTAAGGTTGATGTGGTCGCGGATGATCATAATGTCGCCCACGTTGTAGGTGGCGTTGGTGCCGCCGCTGGCATTAGAAAGAAACAGATGCCGGATGCCCAGAAATTTGAGCACCCGCACCGGAAATGTAACCTGCTGCATGGAGTAGCCTTCGTAAAAATGGAATCGTCCTTTGAGCGCCACCACCGGCATTTTGTTGATGGTTCCAAAGATAAGCATGCCCTGGTGTCCTTTGACCGTTGATACCGGGAAATGTGGAATTTCCTGATAAGGTATGCTTTGCGTTACTTCTATCTGACTGATAAAATTGCCCAGGCCGGTGCCGAGGATGATGCCGACCTGCGGCTCAACGGTGGTTTTGCTGCGGAGATATGCTACTGTTTCCTGAATTTGATCGTACATAATTGCGTATTTGTTCATTAAAATTTTTTCTGAATTCGGTATGTATTTTTATTTCTATTGGGATGTAGAAAACGGGCAAGTCGGCCAAAAGTTCAGGAATCTGAGGGATGGCGATGCGCATGGCGTCTTTTTCGGTGGTGATGATGATTTTGTTTTTAATAAAAAGATTTTCAAAGCCTTTTCTTATTTTCTGATAATCCTTTTCTGTGTAGCGGTGGTGGTCGCCAAACTCCATTATTTCCTGATAGTTGCTTAGGCTCACCACGTGATCCTGCAAAGGATAGATATTGGCGATGCCTGCAAAAAGCAAAACGGAGCTGACCTTTTCGGCCGGAAGCTGCGCCGATGAGCCAGGCAGTGGTGTAAGAGGTCCGTAGCTGATGTAGGAGAAAAAAAGCTGTTGATGTGGCCTGGGCTTGAGCAGGTCGGTGATGCGGCGAACCGTTATTGGTGACAATGTGCGCCCTGATTTGGTAACGATGATGATGTCGGCACGGTGCGCGCCGTTGCGAAATTCGCGCAATGTCCCTACCGGTACCGGGAAATCTTCGGCATAGAGATTATGAAAATCGGTGAGCAATATCGAAAGTCCCGGTTTTACGGCGCGGTGCTGAAAGGCATCGTCGAGAAGGATCACGTCGGTGGCGGGACGCTCCTGCAAAAGGCGGTTGATGCCACGCACACGGTTGCCATCCACCGCTACGGTTATTTCCGGAAATTTGCGGTGTATCTGCAAAGGCTCGTCACCAATATCTACCGATGTAGAACCAGGTGCTGCCATTACAAATCCGCGACTTTTGCGCTTGTATCCACGGCTTATCACCACCGGCTTATGATCACCTTTGAGTAGTTTGATGAGATACTCTACGTGAGGGGTTTTTCCTGTTCCGCCCATGCTCAGATTGCCCACGGAGATTACCGGAACGTCGAATTGCTTCGACTTCAGCAATCCCCAATCGTAGGCTTTATTGCGCAGCAGCAGTACCAGCGCATAAAGCAGAGCAAAAGGGTACAGAAGAAACAGAAAAATTTTCACTTTATCATGTTTTAATAAAATAGTTATTCAGCATTTCCTTCCAGATGTGTTTTAAGATTTTGCGTAAGCAGATTAACAAAAATGGTCAACGGACGTCGTGCCATCATTTCCATCATGGTGTTGATTTCGGCTTCGATTTCGAAGAAAACTTTTGCCTCCTGCCGTGCATTGGGCCGATAATGCAATATTAGCGTAAACCTGACTTTTGAATCGGCTGTAGCCGGAAATTCAAATTTAAAAGGGAAATCCATATTGCCGCGGCTCATGCTCAGGCGGCCAATATTTTTTATGGTAAAAGCAGCGGCATTTTCGTTGGCTTGCCACTGCTCAATTTGTTCGGGCATAATATGGCTAAAGTTGCGCATGTCGCTGGCAAAAGCTCCTACCTGCTCTGCAGTGGCGGTAAAATCGAGGGTGTCGGCTGTAAATTTCTTCATTGCATTATGGTTTTAGCGTTCCAATTGGCCGGGTCGTGGCGCCATTGTTTCAGCACGGTAAGTTCCTCCTCGCGGATGTATTTGTCGGCCAGTGCCTGTTGCAGCAGGTGATCGTAATCCGAGAGTGCAAATATTTTGCATGTATTTCTACACAACGCGCTGTTGATGGGGAAGCCATAGGTGAAAATAGCAAGCAATCCTTTTACATTAGCACCGGCATTCATCACAGTTTCTACAGCAGCCAGGGAGCTGCCTCCAGTCGAAATCAGGTCTTCGATCAAAATCACCCGCTGCCCCGATTCGATCACGCCCTCGATTTGGTTGGTAAGGCCATGGCCTTTCTGCGCTCCCCGCACATAGGCAAACGGAATTCCAAGTTCCTGCGCCACCAGCACGCCATGCGCGATGCCGCCGGTAGCAACGCCGGCAATCACGTCCACATCACCAAACTCGTCGCTGATGAGCTGCACAAACTGCTGGCGGATGTAGTTGCGAATCACCGGATGCGACAACGTGATGCGGTTGTCGCAGTAGATAGGCGAATTCCAGCCCGAAGCCCAGGTAAAGGGCGTTTTTAAATTCAATTTGATGGCTTTGATGCGCAGCAGATATTCTGCAATTTTCAAGGCCGATTCTTCTCTGATTTTCATATTGTTTTTGGATAGTGACGATGCCATGCCGCTTTGCTTTACACTTTGTATTCGTACTTTACCTCGGCAAGCGATTGGTTGGCTTTGATAATTTTTTCTTTAAGATTTTCTTTGTAATTGATCACCCGCTGGCTGACGTCGCTGTTGGCTACAGCCAAAATTTGCGCAGCGAGTATGCCTGCGTTGGTGGCGCCATTGATGGCCACGGTGGCTACAGGAATTCCGGGGGGCATTTGCACGATGGCGAGTAACGCATCGAGGCCATCGAGTGATGCTTTGATAGGTACGCCAATTACCGGAATTGGCGTCATGGCGGCAATAACTCCGGGCAGATGTGCGGCCATGCCTGCTCCGGCAATGATCACACGAATGCCGCGCCCGGAAGCCGAGCGTGCAAAATGTTCTACCTTTTCGGGTGTGCGGTGTGCCGAGAGTGCATTCATCTCAAAAGGAATCTGTAGCTCGTCGAGTACTTTGGCAGCTCCTTCCATCACCGCCAGGTCGGAAGTGCTTCCCATTATGATGCTTACCAGTGGTTTCATACTATTTTAAAAATGTTTGATTGTTTTACTTTTTTTTGAAATCAGTACAGTTAACAATTGGCGCTATCTATTGCCTTTTACGCCATTGTAGCCGACAAATTTAATACTTATTTCGATCTCAGACGTGCCATTAAGGCGTATCTTTGCACGCTTTAACAACTAAATCATTACCAAACGATGCGTGAGATCACTGTACTCGACAAAACTTTCGACCTATTCCTTGAGGCTTCCGTCATCCACGAAGCTACCACGCGCATGGCACAAAAAATTACTGAGGATTTGCGCGGAAAAAATCCACTTTTCCTCGTGGTGCTCAACGGTGCATTTATGTTTGCCAGCGACCTGATAAAGCAACTGGATTTTGATTGTGAAATCTCTTTTGTAAAGCTCTCCTCGTATTCTGGCACAAAGACCACCGCAGTGGTGCGCGAACTTATCGGCCTCGACGAGGTGCTGCACGGGCGCACTGTGGTAATCGTCGAAGATATCATCGACACGGGCATCACGATGGCCAATACCAAAGAAAAACTCAAAAAACTTGAAGCCACCGACGTAAGGCTTGCCACGCTGCTTTTCAAACCGGGCGCTTTTCAGATGGATTATAAAATCGACTATGTCGGTCTTGAGATTCCCAACGATTTCATTGTAGGCTATGGGTTGGATTATGATGGCCTGGGGCGCAACTATCCTGACATCTACAAACTTAAACCATAGGCCTGATTTTCTCAGATGAAAAAATTTGTGTTGGTTCAATAATCACTAACCCCCGCCTTGAGACTGGGGTAAAAAAAAGGAACATAATAAGTATTGAGGCTTTAGCTCAATACTCACTAACCCTGGCCTTTAGGCCAGGGAGGAAAAGAACAGAAAATATTTTGGGCTTTAGCCCAAAAAACAACTTTTAATTTTTCAGGAAAATAGTCAAAATCGATAATAACTATGAGCAACTCCAACTTTGTTGATTACGTCAAGATATTCTGCCGCTCAGGTCATGGTGGCGCCGGGTCGGCACATTTTCACCGTTCGCGCAGCACGCCCCGGGGTGGCCCCGATGGCGGCGACGGCGGACGTGGCGGCCACATCATTCTGCGTGGCAACGAACAGTTGTGGACGCTGCTCCATCTGAAATATACAAAGCACGTAATGGCCGAGCGCGGTGGCAATGGCAGCGACCAGCTCAAAAGTGGTGCACAGGGCAAAGACGTGGTGCTGGAAGTGCCGCTGGGAACAGTAGCCCGCGACGCCGAAACCGGTGAAGTGGAGTTTGAGATTACGCAACACGACGAAGAAAAAATATTGCTTGCCGGTGGTCGCGGTGGTAAAGGCAACGACTTTTTTAAATCCTCTACCATGCAATCGCCACGATTTGCACAGCCCGGTGAAGATGAGCAGGAAAGCTGGAAGATTTTGGAGCTTAAGCTGCTGGCGGATGTTGGCCTGGTAGGATTTCCCAATGCCGGAAAAAGCACGCTTCTTTCTGCGCTCTCGGCAGCTCGCCCCGAAATTGCCGATTATCCCTTTACCACCCTCCGCCCAAATCTTGGCATAGTGGCTTATCGCGATCACAAATCATTTGTAATGGCCGACATTCCCGGCATCATCGAAGGAGCACACGAAGGCAAGGGGCTGGGGCTTCGCTTCCTGCGCCACATCGAGCGCAACTCGATACTGCTGTTTATGGTTCCCGCCGATACTGCCGACGTCCAAAACGAATACAACATATTGCTCAACGAACTCAAAGAATTCAACCCGGAATTGCTCGACAAGACACGCATTCTGGCCATCAGCAAAAGCGACCTGCTCGATGCCGAACTGATAAGTGAGGTGGAAGCCACTCTGCCGCCGGTGCAGCATGTGTTTATCTCATCGGTGAGCGAACAAGGATTGCCCAAACTCAAAGATATGATATGGCAGGCGCTGAATGGATGAACCAAGCAGCCAAAGGAAAATTGCAATATTCGAAAATCCAAATGACAAATAAATCTCAAAAAGCAAAAGCAAAATCCAAAAACTGAAAACGGTTTGAGTTTTTGAATTTTTTGATATTGTTCTTTATTTGTGAATTGTTTTATTGGCATTTGGAATTTCTGGAAAGTTTCAAAAATTAAAACAAAAAGACACCCGGTAAAAAAACTATTTTGCTCGAAACGCTCAACCAAATCGATACCTGGCTTTTTCTGTTGCTCAACGGATTGCACAGTGGTTTTTTTGATTTTGTAATGTATTGGATCAGCGATCGTTTTGTGTGGATTCCCCTGTATGCCGTGTTGGTTTATTTGCTGATCCGGCAATACAAGTGGCGCACTTTGGCGATTTTGCTTTTGGTAGCGCTGGCCATCACCACCAGCGACCAGATTACGTATTATCTCAAAAACTATTTCGAGCGTCCGCGTCCGTGCCATGCCGAAGCACTGCAGAGGCTTGTGCACACGGTACGCAACTCGTGTGGCGGCCCGTATGGATTTATGTCGGGTCATGCGGCCAATGTTTTTGCGCTGGCCTTGCTGCTGATACCATTTTTCAAAAGCCGTTATCGCTACTTCCCGCTCTTTCTCATTCTGTGGGCTGCGGTGGTGTCGTATTCACGCATTTATCTGGGCGTGCATTATCCTGCCGATATTCTGGCGGGGGCAATATTGGGAGCATTGATTGGTTTCGGCTATAGCCGGATTTACTTTTTAATATTTCGCTCCGGGCAACAATCAGCGGTGCCACCGCCAGCTTAGGATGGTTTTGGTACAAAAGTTATGGAGCGAATAATTTTATTTTTGCAACGCATGTTTTTTTTCTAAATGTTTACCCGATGGAACTACAAAGTATTAAACTACGATTTGGCATAATTGGCAACGCCAGCGGCCTAAACCGCGCGCTCGGCATTGCCGTGCAGGTGGCGCCCACTGATCTTACGGTGCTCATCACCGGCGAGAGCGGCACCGGCAAAGAAGTTTTTCCGCAGATCATCCACCAGCTTTCATCGCGTAAGCACGGCACCTACATCGCCGTAAACTGTGGCGCCATACCGGAAGGAACTATCGACTCCGAACTATTTGGCCACGAAAAAGGCTCTTTTACCGGAGCGCACGAAGCGCGAAAAGGATATTTTGAAGTAGCCGATGGCGGAACCATTTTTCTTGACGAAGTGGCTGAGTTGCCCATTTCCACACAGGTGCGACTGCTTCGTGTACTCGAAACCGGAGAGTTTCTCAAGGTTGGTTCCTCTAAAGTTATCAAAACCAATGTACGCGTTATTGCCGCCACCAACGTTAACGTGCCCGAAGCCATCGACAAGGGGAACTTCAGGCAGGACTTGTATTACCGACTTAGCACGGTTCCCATTTACATTCCGCCTTTGCGCGAACGCAAAGACGATATTCATCTGCTCTTCCGTAAATTTGCCAGCGACTTTGCCGAGAAATACCGCATGCCCTCGCTGCACCTTACGCCCGAAGCAGTGACGCTGCTTGCCGACTACCGGTGGGATGGCAACGTGCGGCAGCTCAAAAATATCACCGAACAAATTTCGATCATCGAAAGCGAAAGAGAAATTACTGCGCAAACTTTGATGAAGTATCTGCCCGAGGCTTATGTGCCCAGGCTGCCCGTGCTCTATGCCAACAAAGCCGAATACAAAGACATGACCGAGCGCGACATCCTCTATAAAATACTCTTCGATATGCGCCGCGACATTACAGAGCTGAAGCAGTCGGTGGTAGAAATTATCCGCCACGGCGGCATGCAGGAGTTGCATCAAAACAATCCGCAACTCATCAAAAAACTTTATCACGACATCAGCACATCAAAAAATGATGCGCCATCCGAAATGGAAATCTCTTCTGACTATGCCACTTATCAAGAGGAGCCTGTGGAGGAGATGGAAGAGGTGGAAGAATCGCTGTCGATATCGCAAAAAGAAGCCGACCTGATACGGCGCGCGCTGGAGAAACATCGCGGCAAGCGCAAATTGGCTGCCCGCGATCTGGGCATTTCCGAACGCACGCTGTACCGGAAAATTAAAGAATATCAAATCAACTAGCCCATGCGCCACTTTTTTGTTGCAAGAATCATTTTCATCCTATTTGCGCTAAGCGCCGCCTCGTGCAGCGTCAACTATAGCTTTACGGGAGCTTCCATACCGCCGGAAGTAAAAACCATCCGCATCGACTATTTTGAAAATAATGCGCCCCTCATCAACCCTACGCTCAGCCAGGAGATTACCGATGAGCTGCGCAAAAAATTTCAGTCGCAGACCAATCTGATCATCGTTACCGAAGGCGGCGACATGGTGATAAGTGGTCAGATAACCGGCTACAGCACTACTCCCACAGCCATCCAAAGCGACGACCTCGCTGCACTCAACCGCCTTACCATTGCCCTAAAGGTAACTTTTGATAACAAATACGACGCAGCACTTAGCTTCGAAAACCAAACTTTCAGCCGCTATGAAGATTATCCCAGCACCCTGCCGCTCACCGAAGTTTCGGATACTTATGTGCCGCTCATCGTGGAGACGCTCGTCGAGGATATCTTCAACAAAACAGTGGTAAACTGGTAATACATTAAATTAATATTAACAAATTGAACATTCGCCTATTGGCATAGTTTTACAAACCTATCTCATGTTTATCAATTACCACCAATTACCATCAATTACTACCAATTACTACAAATTACCATTCAATTACCACCAATTACTACCAATTACCATCAATTACCACCAATTACAACCAATTACCACCAATTACAACCAATTACAACAAATTACCATCAATTACAACAAATTACAACCAATTACCATCAATTACCATCAATTACAACAAATTACCATCAATTACAACCAATTACAACAAATTACAACCAATTACCACCAATTACCATCAATTACAATCAATTACCATCAATTACAACAAATTACCATCAATTACAACAAATTACAACAAATTACAACCAATTACCACCAATTACAACAAATTACCACCAATTACCATCAATTACCATCAATTACAACAAATTACAACAAATTACCATCAATTACAACCAATTACCATCAATCATCAATTAAAAAAAAGAAAACATGGCTTTGATAAAAACTGTAAACGGAATGACTCCCAAAATAGGGAAAAATAGTTTCCTGGCCGACAATGCTACTCTGGTTGGCGATGTAATAATGGGCGACGACTGCAGCGTGTGGTTCAACGCCGTTGTGCGCGGCGATGTGCATTACATCCGTATTGGCAATCAGGTAAATATTCAGGATGGCGCCATCATACATTGCACCTACAAAATAGCACCCGTCAATATCGGCAATTACGTGTCGATTGCGCACAACGCCATCGTTCATGGATGCACTATCCACGACAATGTGCTCATTGGCATGGGTGCCATCATCATGGATCATGCAGTGATAGAAAGCAACTCGATAATAGCCGCCGGAGCGCTGGTGGCCAAAAATACCGTGGTGCCTTCAGGAACTGTGTATGCGGGCGTTCCTGCCAAAAAAATAAAAGACATAAGTAAAGAGCTGATGGAGGGCGAGATACAGCGCATCGCCGAGAGTTACACCATGTATGCTTCGTGGTATCAGGAATAAATTCCGAATTCCAATTTTTAAACGACAACCAAATTCCAATTTCAAAATGCTTGGCGGGGTTGGTTTTGCGGTTTTGATATTGAAATTTATTGGTGATTTGTCTTATTGTGAATTGGATTAAGGCTTAAGAAGAGCGCGTCGTTTTTGCTTATTAAAAAATTGTTAATAGATTTCTTCTTTGCAATAAAAAGAAGGGATTGCTGGTTTTTGAGATAAATTTTTTAATCTAATAAAGAAAGGAATACCAAATGAAAAAAGTTCGATTGGGCTTAATGGGATTTGGCGAGATCAACCGCCATCTGTACCGTTTATGCCTGGAAGGCGACCATATCGAAGTAGTTGCCATCAGCGACATCGGGCGCCCTGAGATATTGGTTTATCTGCTGCATGCTGAGTCGAAGCGTAAGGCTGGCGACGTTGATGTGAAGCTGGAAGGTAATTACCTGGTATCGAAGAATGGCCGTGCGCGTTTTGTTACCGGCAAAGGTCCTGGCGATGTACCCTGGGATGCTTTGGGTGTAGATGTGGTAGTGGACGGAACCGGAAAATACCGCACACGCCAGGAGATGGAAGGACACCTAAGAGGTGGCGCCAAGCGCGTAATCCTGGCTTCCCTGCCCGATGACGACGTCGATCGCATAGTGATAAAAGGTGTGAACGATGCACACATGAAGAAATCTGATAAACTCATTTCGGCAGGCTCCAGCACCACCAACGCTACGGCCATCATGCTCAAGATACTTGATGAAGCTTTCGGCGTTGACTACGCCATGCTCACCACCGTGCATTCTTATACCGCCGATCAGCCCCTGCGTGATACCGCCGGCAGCGATTTCCGTAGAAGCCGCTCGGCAGCCGAAAATATCATCCCCAACGAAACACCAACCCCGCGCTGGATACAAAAAATTCTTCCTGAATTTCAGGGACGTATCGAAGGCACCGCTCTCAACGTGCCCATCCCGGCAGGTTCGTTACTCGACCTCACCCTGGTGATGCGCAGCCCGGATGTTACCATTCAGCAAATTGATACTGCCATCGAAACGGCTGCCAAAAAACTCCCGGGAATTTTCGAAATCATGGAAGACCCCATCGTTTCTGTGGACGTGGTTGGAAACCGCCATTCGGTAATTTACGACAAGCAGGCTACCATGCGCTCCAAAGGAAAAATGGTAAAATTGCTCATCTGGTACCACAATTCCCTGGCCATGGCCTCGCGAATTAAAGACCTCATTGTTGCTTACGATAAACTTAATACCGAAGGAGGTTCAAAATGAAAGTAGCTATTAATGGTTTTGGACGTATCGGCCGGTCAGTATTTAGAATTCTGAATGCCCATCCCGATATTGATGTCGTTGCCATCAACGACTTGTACGACAACAAAGTACTTACTTATCTGCTCAAATACGATACCGTGATGAGTGGCTTCGGCCAATCGGTACACCTGGACGGCGACTACCTGGTGACTCCCGAAGAACGCGTAAAAATGCTAACCATAAAAGACCCCACCAAATATCCGTGGAAAGAGCTTCAGGTGGATGTGGTGGTAGAATCGACGGGCGTTTTCCGCGATCGTGCCTCGCTGCAGCCGCATCTGGATGCCGGTGCTAAGCGCATCATCCTTACCGTGCCTGCCAAAGATGAGATAGATGCCACCATTGTGGTGGGTGTGAATGACGAAGTGCTTCAGCCCGAACACCGCATTATTTCCAATGCAAGCTGCACCACCAACTGCCTGGCGCCTATGGCCAAAGTGCTCGACGATGCTTTTGGTATCGTAGAAGGACTAATGACCACCACCCACGCTTATACCAACGACCAGCGTCTGGCCGACGTGCCTCACAAAGACTGGCGCCGTGGCCGTGCCGCTGCCGAAAACATTATCCCCACCACCACCGGAGCAGCACGCGCCGTAGGAAAAGTAATCCCCAAGCTGGCCGGCAAACTCGATGGAATGGCTTCACGCGTTCCCGTGCCCGATGGCTCGGTAGTGGATTTGTTTGTAGAAGTAGCACGCGATGTTACCGTTGCTGATGTTAACGCAGCCGTGCGCCTGGCAGCTTCGAGCGAAAAGATGAAAAATATCCTTTCGTACAGCGAAGAAAAACTCGTTTCCACCGACATCGTTGGCAATTCGTATTCGTCGATCTATGACGCCGAATACACCAAAGTGCTCGGCAAGCGCTACATAAAAACGCTCAACTGGTACGACAACGAATGGGGATACTCCAACCGCGTCGTTGATCTGATCAGCATGCTCAGGAAATTCAACTAAACTTCTGCGGCATCGCCGTATGATAAATACCAAAGCGGGAGGCAATAAGATTTGTCTCCCGTTTCTTTTTATAAAAAGAGAAGATTGATTTAATTGAAATTTCGGAGTGTTACCGTATGAAATCCTATTGTTTTAAACAAAAATGCTCTGGTTACGAGAAATAGCAACCTTTAATTTGTCCGCGAATTACCACCAATTAAGCGAATGGTCGCTAATTGATTTTTCGCGTGAATTAACATAAATCGCGGTAATTTGCGGATGATTTGTTTGTCCGCGCATTCCCGCTAATTAGGCGAATTCCCGCTAATTTATTTTTACCGCAAAGAGCACAGAGAACACAAAGGAATGCTTCTGTAGTTTTCATGGTGCTTTAAAGTTTCCATGTTTGGCCAGTGTACGAACGATGGAAAGCTGCTCCCTGACTGCGACTTTCTATCGTCAGCCAGCAGGCTGACATAGAAACGTCAAAAAAGTGCGCATGATTTTTCGCATTAATTAGCATCATTTACGGTAATTTGCGGATGATTTGTTTGTCCGCGAATCACCACCAATTAAGCGAATGGTCGCTAATTGATTTTTCTTGTGAATTAGTTTAATTCGTGTGAATTCGTGGAGGTTTTATTCGAATTGTCAATACCGCATGAACAATCATAAGCGGGAGGCAATAAGATTTGTCTCCCGTTTTTTGGTGGGTTTATTTTTATACTTGCAGCCCAAAAATATTTTTGCAATTGATACACATCTTTGATGCTCAAAAATTATGACTAAAAACATTACTTTTTTTCTGCTCTTCTTGTTGGTTCTTGCCGCCTGCAACCGCACCAGCGATGCACCTGAGACTACCGAAGCGCTGCTTGATTTGAAATTTAGCGAAAGCGAAACGGTGACTTACTACGAAGCCATCGAATATTACACGCTTCTGGCCGATCATTATGCCGAGGCGCAGTTGCTCACCTACGGCGTGACGGATGCCGGCAAGCCGCTTCATCTTTTTGTGATGTCGCGCGACGGAGTTTCCGATCCTGCCAAAGTGCGTGAAAGCGGACGGGCAGTGGTGCTGATAAATAACGGCATTCATCCGGGGGAGCCTGAAGGCATCGACGCCAGTCTGTGGTTTGCCGATGATGTGCTGCGCAATGCCAACGAAATGCGCAGCCTGCTCGACAGTGTGGTGGTGTGTATCATCCCGGTGTATAATGTGGGCGGCTGCCTCAACCGAAGCGCTTATCACCGCACCGGACAGACTACGCCACGTGAGTGCGGCCATCGCGGCAACGCCAAAAATCTCGACCTCAACCGCGACTTTGTGAAGATGGATACCAAAAACGCCAAAGCTTTCGCTGAAATATTCCATGCCTGGAATCCCGACGTTTTTCTGGACACACACACCACCAATGGCTCCGACCACCAATATGTGATTACGCTCATTGCTTTTCAGCCCGACGCGCTACCGCCGGCACTTGGCAACTTTTACCGAAATAGCTTTATCCCGCATCTTTACCAGGCCATGGAGCAAACCGACTATCCGCTGATACCTTATGTCAATCATTTTACCGAATCGCCCAAGAGCGGCATCGTGCTCGATGTGCAGCAGCCGCACTTTTCTACCGGATTTGTCGGGCTGTTCAATACGCTGGGCTTTATGACCGAGAACCATATTTATAAAAATTTTGATGACAGGGTGCGCTCCGTTTATGATTTCCTGGGAGTGCTTATTGGTTTTACCGCCAGCCACAGCACGCAGATACAGACGTTGCGTACCGAAGCTGCCCAAACTATTACCACCCAAAAAGAGTTTACGGTGCAATGGACACTTGATACCACACAGAAACAAATGATTCGCTTTCGCGGATATGAAGACGAAACCGGGATAAGTCCTGTTACCGGATTATCGCGACGGGGCTACAACCGCCAGAAACCCTACGACACGCTCATTCCTTTTTACGATCATCACCGGCCGGCGCTCACCATCCGGGCGCCCGAATATTATATTGTGCCTTCGGCCTGGGAGGAAGTTATTGAGCGGCTGGCATTAAACCATGTACAAATGCACCGCCTGGCAAAAGACACAGCGATTGTTGCTGAGTTTTATAAAATAGAAAATGTGGAGTCGTGGCCGCAGCAATACAATTGGCACCGCTATCATAATAAGGTGCAGATCGAAAATGTAACCGATACCCTCCGGTTTTTGGCAGGAGATTTTGTGATACCCATGAACCAGCCTGCCAACAAATACATAGTTGAGATGCTGGAGCCGGAAGCCGAGGATTCGTTTTTCAGATGGAATTTCTTTGATCCCTGCCTCGAAAGCCGCGAATACTATTCGTCGTATGGTTTTGAAGAAAATGCTATGAAATACCTCGACACGCATCCGGATTTTAAAAAGCAATTTGAAGCAGCCGTAAAAAACGATTCGGCATTGGCCGCCAGCCACCGCGCGCAGATGGGTTATATCTACGATAACACCGAGTGGGCCGATAACCGCATAAACCGTTATCCGGTGGCACGGATTAATGAAGCCATGAAATTGCCGCTGGTCGCGGAATAATAACACGATCTTTTTATATCCATTGTGGTCATTTTTTTTAGCCACCTAAAGATACACAGAAGCAAGCAAAAACCTTTTCACCACGGAGGCACGGAGGCACAAAGGCACGGAGTTTATGAAAGTTATATATTTTGTTTTTCCTCCGTGTCATGGTGTCTTTGTGGTTTTTCTATTGCTTCATGGCATTACTATTGTAATATTTACCGCTTCACAAATTCTTCATCTTTAATAAAATAAAAGCTATGAAAACCTTACAAATGCTGCTGGCTGCCACACTTTTGATACTGATGGCCAGTTGCGCCAAAGAAAATGCAAAACCACAATCGACTCCTGCCACCATCCATCTCACCGAAAAAGGCGCTGCCGTAATTGGCAAAAGCAACGACTTTGGCATCCAACTGTTTCAAAAAGTGGCCGTGGCGGAGCCTGGCAACCTGATGCTCTCCCCGCTTTCGGCGTCGGTGGCGCTTACCATGCTTATGAATGGCGCCGAAGAGGAAACCTACAACCAAATAAATACCATGCTTGGCTATGATGGAATGACGGCTACCGAGGTGAATGAAACCTACCGATCGCTGGTGACGCAACTGCTTGCCGCCGACGCTTCCGTGCAACTCGACCTGGCCAACGCGGTATGGTACCACAATTCGTTTGTAGCCAAGCCCGATTTTTTGCAAACCATGCAGGAGGCTTTTGACGCGCAGGTGCAGGGCCTCGACTTTGGCTCGCCGGCGGCTTTGGAAACGATAAACGGATGGGCTTCCCAAAATACCAATGGAAAAATAGATCAGGTGCTTACGGAGATTAGCCCCGATGCGATAATGTTTTTGATGAATGCACTTTATTTTAAAGGATCGTGGTCGCAGAAGTTTGATAAAAATCAAACCAACGACGCAGCTTTTCACTACCACGACGGCAGCACCGGCAATATCCCCACCATGCACGGCCAGGTGCCGGGGCGCCTTGTGGCTGCGCCCGCTTACCAGGCCATCGAAATATATTATGGCCGCAAAAACTTCTCGATGATCATCTTGCTACCCGTTGCTGACATTGATGCGCTGATGGAATCGCTCACGCCGGCATTATGGAGTGATCTGACCCAGCAGCTTGGCAGCGCCTATGAACAAGAGGTGGATTTGTCGATGCCTAAGTTTTCGTTTGAATATGAGACCGAACTAAACGAACAACTCCAGGTCTTGGGTATGATAGATGCTTTCGTTCCCGGAATTGCTAACCTGACGGGTATTGCCGATGCTTCGCTGCATGTAAGTTTTGTAAAACAAAACACTTTCGTGGATGTAAACGAAGAAGGTACCGAAGCCGCTGCAGTTACAACCATTGGTATAGAACTCACCTCCGCAGGAGACCTTCCGCCACAATTCATTATCGACCGACCCTTTTTGTTTTTTATCCGCGAGCAAACCACCAACACGCTAATGTTTGCCGGCAAGGTGATGGCGCCGTGAGGGTAGAGGGTAGAAGTTAGAGGTTAGAAGTTAGAGGTTAGAAGTTAGAGGTTAGAAGTTAGAGGGTAGAAGTTAGAGGTTAGAAGATAGAGAGTAGAAATTGGAATATAGAGGTTAGAGGTCAAAGCGGCAGAGCCGCGTAATATTTTTAGAAAACATAATATCTTTGAAACTACCTAAGGTGCAGCGCACCGAAATATTATTTTTCTAATTTCTAAGTTTTTCTGCAGGCTCTAAATTGTTACTTTAAAATGCTGATGTCCACTCTAATTTCTATGGGTTGGATTTTCTTTTCTTTTAATCTTCCTGTTCCCGGCATCATGCCTTAATCTTAAATAAGTTCGCCGTTTACTTTCCGGGAAATGGTTTATCCCAAATTGCTTACGATATTTGGCCATTAAATTTTCCGAAATATGAAACGATATTTTTTGCTTCTGTTGATCCTGTGTACTTTATGTTTTCAAAGCCTCACGCTTGTTTCGCAAACCCTGAATCAAAATGAAGCCATAAGCCTGGCCACATCGTTTTTACAATCCAAATTAAACCAAACAGGGAATCCCCGAACTTTAGCCGGAATTGCTCAATGCGATCTTAAATCAGCAGATGAAAAAAATCTTTATTACATCCTAAATTTTGAGGACGGTGGATTTGTGATCCTGTCATCCGACCAAAGGTTTTATCCCATTCTGGCTTATGCCTTCGAAGGCAATTTTGAAATAAACAACGTTCCCGAAAACTGCAATACCTGGCTTGCAACATGGGAAAGCCAGATTTTATTCGCACTCGAAAATGAAAATGTTTTATTGGAGGATCAATCCAAAGCATGGGAAAATTTAACCATCGAAGGGCGAGCACCAAAAGTTAACGGAGGTGTTGCGCCACTTACAACCTGCAGGTGGTCGCAGACGGAACCCCACAACCAAATGTGCCCTGCCGACCCCGATGGCTACGATGGGCATACACCGGTGGGTTGCGTAGCTTTGGCCATGTCGCAGCTCATGTATTATTACCGTTTCCCGGCGTCGGGTACGGGCACCGTGCTTTACACCCCGCCTTACAAACTTGGGATTTATGGTCCACAATATGTGAATTTTGCAGAGGCTTTTTACAACTGGCCTGCCATGACCGACCTATGTCGCGAAACCAACGATGCCATAGCGCAACTGTGTTATCACACCGGCGTATCTGTGAAAACCGGCTATATGCCCGAATCATCAGGAGCCAATATCAACAGCGTCAGCGCGGCGCTTAGCGAGAATTTCAACTATCTGGCCGATGATTATCTGGAACGGGCAGAAGTTGCAAATACTGCCTCCTGGACTGCTTTGCTTATCGAAAACCTCGAAAACAAACAGCCGGTGCTTTATCGGAGCACGATGGGCTGGGGAGGCCATGTTTACCTTTGCGATGGCTATCAGGATTCCACACATTTTCATTTTAATTGGGGATGGGGAGGCGCATACAACGGATATTACTACATCGACGATCTTACACCGGGAGGCATCAACATTAATTTGGGGCAGGGCGCAATTTATAATATCTATCCCGATACCACACAGTTTGAGTTTCCCGATTTTACTATTAATAATGAAATACTCACCAATAATGTTGGGAGTTTTGAAGATGGAAGTGCTAATTTGAATTATCTGCCCGCGACCCAAAAAACGTGGTTGATACAACCTGACAGTAGCGAAGTCACCAACATTTTGCTGGAGTTTACTTTCGTAGATACAGAAACCGAGGTTGATCAGATTAGAATCTATGATGGTGTGTCGGCTGAGGCGCCACTATTGGCCGTTGTGAGTGGCACCGAGTTCCCGCTTTCTTTCTACAGTTTGGGAGCGGCGCTATTTGTAACTTTTGTTTCTGATCATCAAAACCAATATCAGGGCTTTCATGCCAATTATTATGGCTATCGTCTTCCCTTTTGCGAATCGAGTCCGGTGCTGACTGGCCCTGCCGGCATTTTGGAAGATGGAAGCCGTTACCATCATTACACCAACAATACGAATTGCCAGTGGCTTGTTGCACCTGAATTATCTCCCGTCGATTCTATCGCTCAGCTTGCGCTTCATTTTTACCAGTTTGATCTGGCCGATGGCGACACACTCTTTATGTATGACGGCGAAAGCGCTCAGGCTCCGCTGTTGGGTAAATTTACAGGAGGCAACCGTCCCAACGATCTGACTACATCAGGCAACAAGCTGTTTTTGAATTTTATTACCGACGGTGCTGCTACCGGCCAGGGTTGGCGATTGGGATGGGATTATATCCTGCCGGAATATTGCCTCGATACGCTTTATTATTCTGCCAGCGCAGATACACTTTCTGATGGCAGTGGCAAAAAAAATTATACCGAAAACACGGATTGTTATTTTTTAATCGAAGTAGCCAATGCCGACGATATCACCCTCACTTTCATAGATTTTGCAGTGGAACCCGATTATGATTATCTCAAAATATTCGATCCATCCAATGCAAACCAACCGCTGGATAAGTTTTCGGGATTCTCGCTGCCCCAAACTAAAACCTATCCGGGCAACCAGTTGTTGCTTCATTTTCACAGCGATTCCCGCGACAACTTCCGGGGATGGCAACTGGTGTATCAGGCTTCCCCGTCGGCAATTCCTGAGATCGGGGGCGGACTTACTGTTTATCCCAATCCGGTTTCAGATTTTCTAACCATCGACTGGAAAGTTCAAAACAGCTTAAATGTTTATTACAGGATTTATCATCCCAATGGAAATATAATGGATTCGGGGCAGGCGGGTTCACACATCGACTTTAGTGCTTTCGCCCCGGGTATTTATTACTTGCATATCGTACTTGACCAAACTGTTGTTACCAAAAAAATATTGAAACTTTAAAAACATAACTTATGAAAACAAATTTTACGCTCCTCCTCAGCCTTATTTTTTTGGCTATGATGTATGGCTACTCGCAGGAAGACAAAGCGCCTGTTGCCGTAAATGATTTTGTCGAAGTTTTGACCTTCGACACCATCGAGATCAAGGTTTTGGAAAATGATTACTCCTACCAGAATCATCCTGTTGTTGTTTCCTTTGCTACCGGTGGCACGCATGGCGCCTTCGTTAAAACCGACACTTCCATTTTTTATAGTGCCAGCTTAGGATTCCAGGGTCTGGATTCGGTAATCTACAGGATCAAAGATTTGGAGAATAATCTGGTTTCGAATTTGGCCAGAGTTTATATTACTATTAATGGTGGAGGCCTCGTAATAAGTGAGGGTTTCGATTATTTGGACGCTAACCAGGTAAGATGCAGGATTAATTCTTTTGGCCTGCAATACTGGGATATGGGTAATGGCACTGATATTACTTATGAAGTTCCGGTAGGGTCAGAGAAATACACTATTTTTTCGGAAGCACTATGGGTTGGCGGCCTCGACGAAAACGATGCGCTTTGCCTGGCCGCCGAAAGATACCGGCAGTCCGGAACTGATTTTTTCGTCGGACCAATCATGGATAGTCTGGCCTATAATCCTGTTCTTGACTCAGTATGGAACAAAGTATGGAAACTATCATCGGACGAAATCGCCTTCCATCGCCAACATTGGCAGGATGAGGGCTACACAGCCATAATGAATATTGCCCAATGGCCTGGCAACGGAGATGTAAGTCTTGGCCAGGCGGCGCAACTGGCACCTTATTACGATTGGAATGGCAACGGCATTTACGATCCCCTGGCCGGCGATTTCCCGCTTATCAGAGGCGACCAAACGGTGTTGACCATTGTGAATGATGACAGGTATTTGCACACCGAAACCGGGGGTAAAAAGTTGGGTATCGAAATACAAACCGCTTATTATGCCTACAACGAACCTGGCGATTCGGCACTGAAATATACCACCTTTGCCGATCAGCGCATCATCAACCGCTCGCAACACACCTACCACGATGTGTATGCCGCCAATTTTGTGGATTTTGATTTGGGATATTATAATGATGATTACATTTGCTGCGATACCCTGCTTCATTCGGCTATCGTTTATAATGGCACCGACGAAGATGGCAGCGGAGGCGCGGGTGAATATGGAGCGCATCCCCCGGCGCAATCGTTTACTTGTCTTAACTACACAATGGACGCTTTTGTCTATTCTTCAAATTATGGTGTTCCGCAGCCCATGACTGATCCCTACTCCGACACGGAATATTATTCTTATCTACAGGCACTTTGGAAAGATTCCACTCCCATTACTTACGGTGGCAATGGCTATGGAGGCGAACACGTTGTAAAATATGTTTTTTCGGGCGACCCTGTGACGGGTGAAGGATGGACTGAAGAAAATGCTGAAAATGTACCTGGCGACCGGCGGGGGGTGGTGGTTTCGGGGCCGCACGATTTTAACCCCGGCGACACGCTGCATCTGGAATATGCCCTCGTGTTTGCACGCGACTATCAAGGCGACAATATTTCGAGCCTTGCCCTTTTGAAAAACAGAATCCGGGAGGTTCACACTTTTTATCAAAATGCGCTTGGTATTGAAAAGCCAGTGACAACAATAAGAACTGTAAACCTGTATCCCAATCCTTGCACCAGCGATTTGTTTACTGATGTTTCACAATTTCCGGCCGGTACAACTATCGATTTCGCTGTTTTTGATATAATTGGAAAACAGTTGATGCAGGGCAAGCTAAATCCGGAAACGGAAAACTTTGTTGATTTTAGCAAAATCAACCCCGGCATCTATTTTGTCCGCTTCGTGGATGGAAAAAACACCTACACCAAAAAAGTGATTCGGGAATAATATTGAACCTTTAAAGACATAAGTTATGAAAGCAAATTTCACACTCCTATTCGGCCTAGTTTTTTTAGCTGTAATCTCTGGCTACTCGCAGGAAGACAAAGCCCCGATTGCTGTGGATGATTATGTGGTAGTTTCGGCACTCGAAACCATCGAGATTATGGTTTTGGAAAACGATTATGCCTACGAAAATCATTCTTTTAAAATTCTCCATGCCTTTGGTGGCAATTATGGCTCCTTTATTAAAACCGATACTTCCATTGTTTACACTGCCGGTTCAATAGTCGGGGGCATAGATTCATTGATTTACAGCATCAAAGATTTGGAGAATAACCTGGTTTCGGAGTTTGCCAAAGTTTACATAACGATTAAAAATGAAAGTTTTGATTATTTGGATATCAACGAGGTAAGATGCAAGATTAATTCCTCTGGCTTGCAATATTATGATTTGACTTATGCAAACAATGTTGGCTATGAAGTTCCGGCAGGATCAAATAAATCAACAATTTATTTCGGATCGTTTTGGATTGGGGGTCTCGATGATAATGATAGCCTTTGTCTGGCCGCCAATAAGCAGCGGTATTTTCTTGATTTTTTCCCAGGCCCTATCATGGATAGTCTGGGCTACGCTTCTGTTCCTAATATAGTATGGAAAAAAGTGTGGAAATTATCGTCGGATGAAATTGCCTACCATCGCCAACACTGGCAGGACGAGGGCTACCAGGCCATAAGAAACATAACCCGATGGCCGGGCAACGGAGATGTAAGTCTTGGCCAGGCGGCGCAACTGGCACCCTATTACGATTGGGACGGCAACGGCATTTACGATCCCCTGGCCGGGGATTACCCACTTATCAATGGCGATCAATCGGTGTTTACCATCGTGAACGATGCCCGCGAGTTGCACGCAAATACCGGTGGCAAAAAGTTGGGTATCGAAATACAAACCGCATATTATGCCTACGACAAGCCCAACGATTCGGCACTGAAATACACCACCTTTGCCGATCAGCGCATCATCAACCGCTCGCAACATGCCTACCACGATGTGTATGCTGCCAACTTTATGGATTTTGATTTGGGATATTCTGGTGATGATTTCTTATGTAGCGATACCCTGCTTCATTCGGCTATCGTTTATAATGGCATCGACGAAGATGGCAGCGGAGGCACAGGTGTATATGGTGCGCACCCACCGGCGCAATCGTTTACCTGCCTAAACTACTCAATGGATGCGTTTGTCTATTTTTTTAATTATGGAGCCCCGGCACCCATGATTGATCCATACTCCGACACTGAATATTACTCGTTTATGCAGGCCTTATGGAAAGATTCCACTCCCTTTACTTACGGCGGCTATGGCTATGGTGGCGAACAAGCCGTAAAGTATGTTTTTTCGGGCGACCCGGTGAGTGGTGAAGGTTGGACAGAAGGAAATGTTGGCAGTTTACCCGGAAACCGGCAGGGGCTGATTGTTTCAGGGCCGCACGATTTTAACCCCGGCGACACCCTGCATCTGGAATATGCCCTCGTGTTTGCACGCGACTATCAAGGCGACAATATTTCGAGCCTGGGTCTATTGAAAAACAGAATCCGGGAGGTTCACACTTTTTATCAAAATGCGCTGGGTGTTGAAAAGCCAGTGACAACAATAAGAACTGTAAACCTGTATCCCAATCCTTGCACCAGCGATTTGTATATTGATGTTTCACAACTCCCGGCCGGCACAACAGTCGATTTCGCTGTTTTTGATATAATTGGAAAACAGTTGATGCAGGGCAAGGTAAATCCGGCAACGGAAAACCTTGTTGATTTTAGCAAAATCAACCCCGGTATTTATTTTGTCCGCTTCGTGGATGGAAAAAACACCTACACCAAAAAAGTGATTCGGGAATAAATGCAGTCCTGTTCGTGCATAGATATTTTTTTAAATTTATGAATCAAAACAAAATTAGTTTCTGCTTTATGAAAAAATTAATCACGGGTATCTTACTATTGTTTTTGTTGAGCAATACACTTTACGCAAAGCAGTATTCGTCGAATGTTCCGCCCGATGAGCAATGGGTTTGCCAGATCACGTTTGCCAACAACATGGGGCCCTTTGATGTCATTCTATATTTTACTTTTGAGGATTCGACACGATTTACGGCTCACTCTTCTCCAAATGCCGATAAACGGATTTTTGGAAGCATGAAGGCCACTCTGGGGCGGTGGATGAAAAAATCGCCAAAGAAGGGAATTTTCATGTCGATTACAGATGGCACCATTATCAAGGGTCAGGGCACCGACAGCCTGTTGGGAATTATTCACATTCCGATGATTGGCTCAATGGATTTAAAGGCAGTAAAAATCGACGATACCATAATGGGAGTCCTTTGCGACGAAGCGGAGGTACTTGGTTCTCTTAACGGAACCAAATCACCAAAAGGATTTCGGCAGAACTATCAGAAAATTAACGAAAGGATCATCGACACCCTTGCGGCCAACATCTACAATCCCGATCTGCTTCAAACAAAGCAATGGAAGCGTTTCGACAAAAATCTGGATAAAGTTTCAAAACGTGCATTGGATGACCTGGAGTATTTTTTTGGGTTTGGTCTTCATAGTCAAAAACTCCCGTTCAGCCATCTCAATCTATTCCTGTTTGCCGAGCCACCTGATCTGATTGCTGAAAGCGGCGCAAAATATCTATTTCTTAAAGAACTTACACCCGAAACTGCTTATCTGAATGTTACAAGTTTTGGTGGCTCAGCCGGAGAAATGGATAGCATTTTTGAAATGATACTGAAAAATAATTACCGGGATTTGATCATCGACTTGCGGAGCAATGGCGGAGGAGGACTGGAGAGCGCAATACCTTTTGGTGCGTATCTTTGCGATGAACCACTGGATGCGGGATATTTTGTTACCAACAAATGGTATCAACATTATCAAGCTGGCGACAGCCCTGATTTTGGGAATATTCAGGTTACCACTGCTACCACCACCGCGGCATTTATTCAGGAGCTGAAACACAGCCCGGGCAAACAATTGATAATTACGCCTGCTGAGAACACCTACAAAGGCAACGTGATTGTGCTTACAAGCGGCAAAACCGCCAGCACCTGCGAGCCGATAGTGTATGCGCTAAAAAAGCACCAGTTGGCCACCATTGTCGGGCAAACTACTGCAGGTGCTATGCTGAGCGCGGCATTCTTTCAGGTTTACGGGAAGTATTATCTGTTTCTTCCCATTGCTGATTATTATACTTCGGATGGCAAAAGGCTGGATCAGGTGGGCGTGGAACCCGACATACCAGTTGAAGCCGAAAGCGCGCTTGATGTGGCCAGGCAATTACTTGCAGTGCCGGATTAGCCGGATCGTTTTACGCTTTGCTTCGTAACTATTTAGTGTTTGTCCATAAAGTCACACTTTTTGTAGCTCAGGCATTTATGCCTGGGAATAATTGATTTGTTATTTGTCTCCCCCGCCCCTCGCTGGGA
>SABY01000314.1 GCA_009928785.1 Clostridia bacterium
GTGAACTATGAAGAATACACTGGCTTTGGCGAGTTGATGCGGCAGATGCATGCAGGCAGAACCACCGAAACACAATACGACGATTTCGGGCGACCTGATGTAATAACCTATAGCTATGACGGCCAGACCGAAGTCGTTAATTATGACTATGTGGAGGAGGGCAATGGGCTGGAGCAAATACGCTCCATTACCCAAAATAATGGAATAGCTTACGTTTACTTTTACGACGAATATGGCAGACTAAAAACCCAACAAGAGGTGATAGACGGACATAATTATTATGCCGGCTATTCTTACGACAGCTATGGCAACATGCAAACACGCACCTATCCTTCCGGCTTTACAACTACGCATACATACACCCGGGGCTACCTCACCGAACAGCGGCGCGGCGATAACAATGCTTTGCTTTATTCTTTGCCTCAATACAATGCACGAGGCCAGCTTACCAATTTTATGTATGGCAATGGAACACAAACCATATTAGGGTACGACGCTTATGGTTTCCCCGCATCGCACCTGGTGGCAACCGGTGGGGTGCTATATCTTAATTGCTCATTTGATCCGGGCACAGGTAACCTCAACTGGCGGAATGACCATACCTACCGTCTGAATTTGAGTGAAGATTTTTCGTATGATGAATACGCCTTGCATAACAGACTCACCGGATGGGGCGAAAGTGATCAGGAGAAGTTTTCGATTCTTTACAATCCTAACGGAAACATCCGCTGCAAAACCGACATATCGGTTTATTCTGCATTTGCATTTAATTACAGTCCCACAAAACCTCATGCACTCACACAGGTATATGATCCTACTGATGAATACCTGGAATTTGTAGAAGGCCAAAACCAGCATATTGGATACAACGCCTTTGACAAAACCGACTATATCGAGCAGGCAAACAAGCGCATCGAGTTTGTGTATGGCCCCGACCAGTCGCGCAAAATTATGAAAACCTACGAAAAAGTAGGTGGTGACTGGCTATTAAAGAAAAGCAAGTACTATATCCTCGGCAACACCGAGATAGAGGTAAATCACCAAACTGATGAGACCCGTACCTTGAGTTACATAGCCAACAAAGCCATTTGGGTACAAAACGCTGCCACCGGCAACCAACTGTACTATCTGCACCAGGATTACCAGGGCTGCCTCTTGGCGGTAACCTATCAAAATGGTAATGTGGCACAACGCTATGCCTACGATCCATGGGGTCGCCGCCGTAATCCGACCACCTGGGCAAATCTCA
>SABY01000315.1 GCA_009928785.1 Clostridia bacterium
GTGTGAATCGGTTGCGATCACCTCAATCGGGCCGTTAAATAACAGCTCCATATATGCCTGCTGAATCGCGGCAACCAAAAGGGTGTCCTTTGTGATATTTCCGGTTTCAATGTTACGAAGTCCCCAGTTGCCGGTATATCCCGCGCTGTTTCGCGAAAGGAACGAGGCCGGGTCAATGTAGTCCGCAATGGTGTTTTTGCTGATCGCGGCCTTAGCGGCATCAGTTGGATTTAACAAAACGCTGTTTGCATTAATGAAATAATTGCTTGCCATCTCTCCCATCATTGCGCGGATGACATCAAAAATTGATGGGTTTGCCGAAACGCCAGAAAAGTTTGTGCTGGCATCGAAAGCATTTGCTTGATTAAACAGTCCGTTGATGTCGGTACCTGATCCGGTGTTTGTAATGACCTGAGTGTTCAGGTTTTTAATCAGCATCGCGATTAAGCGGTTGTTGATGTAACTCGATAACCATGCTGAATTTCTCAACGCTGTCCTTGAAACCTCGATAAAAGCACCAATGCGCTTTGCGTTTACGGTTTTCATTTCGAACCCCATTGTGGACTCAGCTAACGTCACATTTTCACCCTTTGAAGCGGTAGCATCAGTTAATGAAGCAGCCCGTTCTTGTGGAAAATCAAGCTTTTCGGAGTTGATCGTACCGGTAGGCAGGATCAGCCGAACGTCTGAATTTTCCATCGGTGGCATCTGTGGAATCTGGAAAGGCATGTAGGCATGTTGTGCGGCTCCACTTCCATAGGTTCCAGTGAACGCCACGTCTTTTGTTTCAATTTCAAATCGTTGTGTAGTTGTGTTGCCTTCAACGAAATCTTTCAGCGCACCATCTTTGGTGATTTTTCTCACAATCGCATTGCCAACACTTTCTTTGTGTGAATCGTTGTTCAAAATGTCTTTAAACTTTGTGATTGTTTCGCCTTGAATTATCAAAGTGTCATTTGCCTCAGCAAGTTTTTTCGTGAGCAAGTCCATCTGATCGCCGGTCGACGCGACCTTTGATAAAATGTCTTTATTCTCAACAATCAAATCGGCGTACATTTGTTTCAGTTCGCCTTTGGCAACCGTGCCGGATAACAAGTCATTGTATTTTGCGAACTGCTTATTGAGCAATGCCGCGAATTGTTCAGGGTCGTTGACCTCTGTTGCCCCGAACTTCATTTTGTTCTCTTCCATGATTTTAAAAATTAAATTTTGTGAGTTTAAAAATTGTTTGCATGGCGGCTTTTTGATC
>SABY01000036.1 GCA_009928785.1 Clostridia bacterium
GCTGGAAAACGTGCGGGTGTCAGCTTTTACAAAAGCAGAACTCGACACCTACGACCGCTACTGGGATAGGGTGCGGGTAGAGCTTACCTTCAAGGATGAGTATTATACCAAAGGGTTGAAAGAAGGTGAAGCGGACAGAACCATTGCTATAGTAAAAAACGCCATCACTGCCGGGATGAACAATGAGCTTATCACGACTTTAACCGGGTTTACGAATGCACAAATCGATGCCGTACGCAAGGAGATAAAAAACAAAAAGTAATTTTTTGTAAAACAACCCAACAGAAACTTTAAATATGAAAACAGTTTACATCGTCCGCCACGCCAAGTCGTCATGGGATTATCCACAACTCGAAGACCACGAGCGCCCTATTATTCCTAAGGGACTCAAACGCACCAAAAGGATCATCGAATATTTGCGGGAGAACAATGTAAAGGTGGATGTGCTTTGTGCCAGTCATGCAGTGCGATCGCTGGAAACTGCCCGTATGCTTGCGCCTGTGGTTGGCGTGGCGGTGGGGGATGTAGTCATTGAACCCCAAATTTATCATGGTGGAACCAACGCGCTTTCGCACCTTATCTATAGCTTGCCCGATGACGTGAATTCGGTTATGATTGTTGGCCATAACCCGGCCGTGACCGATTTCGCAAACGAATACACCAACGAATACATCGATTGGCTGACAACCTCGGCGATGGTAGCGTTGCGTTTCGACTGCGAGGCGTGGCATAATATCGACCAGGCCAAAGTGATCACCGATTTCATCATCACGCCTTCGATGTTGAAGAATTAATATGCTCATTCGTAATGGTAAAACTAAAAAATAACATCATCAACCGCGAGCTGAGTTGGCTCGAATTTAATGCGCGTGTGTTGCAGGAAGCCAGCGATCCGGCTACTCCGCTTCTGGAGCGGCTCAAGTTTCTGGGCATATTCTCAAACAACCGCGATGAATTTTTCCGCGTGCGTGTAGCCACACTCAATAGGATGAAAAATATTGAGGCGCTCGATGTAAATATCAAAGAGTCGCCGGCAGAGGTTTTGGCCAGGATACGCGAAACAGTGACCGAGCAGGAGAAGATTTTTAACGAAACTTATCAGCAGATTGTTGAAGCGCTTGCCAACCAAAACATCTTTATTATTAATGAGCAGCAGCTCTCCGAAAGCCAGAGTTCATTTGTTTCAGCTTATTTTGACAAACACGTGCGCGCACTGCTTTTCCCTATCATCCTCGACAATCTCGACGACCCCACCAGCCTGCAGGATAAATCCATCTATCTGGCTGTCGAATTGCTCTCGTCCATTGATAGCAGCAAGCACGAGCATGCCATAGTGGAGGTTCCCGCACCGCCGCTCTCGCGGTTTTTGATATTGCCACAGCAAGAAGGTAAAATGTATATCATGCTTCTGGACGATGTGATACGCCACGGGCTGCATCACATATTCTCCATTTTTGGCTACGACACTTTTAACGCCTACACCATCAAAATTACCCGCGACGCTGAGCTGGACATCGACAACGACGTGCACAAAAGTTTCCTGGAAATAATGTCGGAAAGCGTCAAGCAACGTGAGTGGGGATCGCCGGTGCGTTTTGTTTTTGATAAAACTATACCGCCGGTATTTCTTCACAAAATCCGGCAAAAGCTACTGCTATCCGACGACGACAAGCAGCGTGGCGGAGGACGTTATCACAACTTTAAGGATTTTATGAATTTCCCGCAACTGGAATTGCCGCATCTTTACTACCCGCCAATGCCACCGCTGGCACACCCCGACCTGCCGCCAAAGACCAGCATATTCGAGGTAATCCGCCGCAAAGATGTGATGCTACATTATCCTTACCAATCGTTTCAATACATCGTCGATTTTTTGCGTGAAGCTTCTATCGATCCCGATGTGCGATCGATAAAAATGACTTTTTACCGTGCTGCCAGCCAGAGCAACGTGATGAACGCCCTGATGAACGCTGCCCGCAACGGCAAAGCGGTAACGGTTTTTCTGGAGCTACAGGCCCGCTTCGATGAGCAGGCCAACATTTATTGGGCGGAGCAACTGCAAAAAGCCGGCGTTAAAGTATTGCCCACCATTCCCGGCCTCAAAGTACACAGCAAGCTGGTGTTGATACGCCGCAAAGAAAACGAGAAAAACGTTTATTATGCCAATGTGAGCACCGGCAACTTCAATGAGTCCACAGCCCGTGTTTATGCCGACGAAAGTCTGCTCACCGCCAACCAGAATATTGCTACCGACGTCTATAAAGTATTTCAGCTTTTTGAGGCGCGTTACGCCATTCCAAAATTTAAAGCATTGGTGGTGTCGCCATTCAACAACCGCGATTTTTTTATTGGTAAAATAAATAGGGAAATCCGCAATGCCAAAGCCGGAAAAGAAGCGTGGGCGGTGATAAAGCTCAACAGCCTGGTGGATCGCAAGATTACACGAAAGCTATACGAAGCCAGTGTGGCTGGCGTAAAAATTACCATCATCGCGCGGGGCATCTGCATCCTTATTCCCGGCATCCCAGGCGTGAGCGATAATATTGAGGCTTTTTCGATTGTAGATAAATACCTGGAGCATTCGCGTATTTACGTGTTTGCCAATGATGGCAAAAAAGAATTCTACATCTCCTCCGCCGACTGGATGCAGCGCAACTTCGACTACCGCATCGAAGTATCGGTTCCCATTTATGATGCTGATATCAAAGAAGAGCTGTGGACGATGCTGCAGATACAAATGGCCGACAACACCAAGGCGCGGCTGCTCAACCGGGACGCCATCAATCAATACCGCACCACCGGCAGCGAAAATCCTGTACGGTCGCAGTTGGAGATTTATAATTATTTCCGGGAAAGACTCATGGATAGTTAATCCCGGCTTCCAAATACTAAGGGTTTGGACACGGTTGCACCTCGTCCATATTATTTTTTCAGGCCTTGCCTGCTGGATTAAAATCCCTGCAGGAAGGAGTTGTGTGATCTTGTAAAACCCCAGCCATGAATAGCTGGGTTACGCGGCCGGAGATGCACATCATAAAATCGTCAAATTCATAAATCAGTTGCTTTTATTAAAAACCCGTTGCGTCACTTTTAGCAGCACACCGCTGGGCACCCATTTGCTGATGCTGAAAATGGCGCGGCTGGCCAGCCCGGGCATTATGGTAAATTTTCCTTTTTCCATTTTATCAAAGGTATAGCGCGCCACATATTCAGGTGTTAATAGAGTAAATTTCCCCATTATCCCCGAATCTTTCACGCGTTGCTTCACCTTTTTGCTGGTAGCCACGGCGGCTGGCATCAGCACACTGAACTGTAGATTTGTGTCGCCGTATTCTTCGCGCAAAGCGCCCGTAAAATAATATACGTAGGACTTGGAGGCAAGGTAAACGCTTTTATAAGCCACCGGTGTGTATGCGCCCAGGCTTCCCACATTGAGGATGTGCCCTTCGTTACGCGCCACCATGTCGCGGATAAAAAGATGGGTAAAATGCGTTAGTGCCCGCAAGTTGAGATGGACCATGCTATCGAGCTGCTCATGAGTCATCTCATGAAAGTTCCCTGCGTGCCCCATTCCGGCGTTGTTGATAAGTGTGCCCACGCGGATGCCGGCAGTGGCAGCTTCTTCGTAAATCTTTTGTGGTGCTTCGCGTTGTGTCAGGTCGATGGTGCTGTATTTCACCTCCACCTTGTGTTTTTCTTTTATTTCTTTCACATAATCGTCGAGACCGTCGTGAGGCAGTGCCACCAGAAAAAGGTTATGGCCACGTGATGCTCCTTCGGCAGCAAGAGCTCTGCCAATGCCAGAGCTGGCGCCGGTAATCAAAATGTACTCTTTTTTAGCTGGTGAAGTCATGGTATTTGCTTCTTAACATATTTATAAAATTTGTTTTTTGCTATCTGTGTTTCGATTTATCTTTTGTGATTTCACTTTACATTGTCTGAATGCTCAATCCATTCCAATGTTTTGGCTATTCCCGTTTCAAGCGGAATGATGGTGTAGCCAAGTTCTTGCTGTGCTTTGCGGCTGGAAACTGCCCAATGGTGCAAATATTTTTTTATCCACTCGGGCGTAATCAGCGGTGGCTTGCCCACCAGACGCAAAGCGCCATATTGGATGTAAGTGGCTATGCGCAACAACGGATAATGCATATGCAGCATCGCATAATGTTTGCCGCTTACTTTTTTTAGTTTATCAAAAAAATCGTCGTAAGTAGCATTTTCGCCGCCAGCAATGTATCGTTGGCCGGGCGTGCCGCTATGCAGTGCCAGAATATGGGCCTGCACCACATTGTCGATGTAAACGTAGTTGCCCTGCCGGGAGCCGTCGCCGGGAATGATGCGCCAGCGGCCGCGGTTATAAAGCCGGATGATCTTTGTCATGGCAGCGCTTTCGGCTACCAGCCCCGGGCCATAAACACGTGTTGGATTTACAGTTACCACCGGCAAACCTTTGTCGGTAAACTCGCGTGCTTTTTCCTCGGCTGCGGCCTTGGTGCGCTCGTAATCGTTAAAAAAGGGTTCTGTTCGCGGTGTGTTTTCGTCGGAGGGTTGGCCGTCGTCCGACGGATTGAGTGTGCCGCCGGTAGAAGTAAAAACCACGCGTTGGACGCTTGCCTGGTGCGCAGCTTCAAAAACATTCACGGTGCCATCCACATTGATTTGATGAAATAAATTCGGATCCCGCGACCAGGTTTTGGCGTAAGCTGCCAGATGAAATGCTGCCCGGCATCCGGCAATAGCCGCCTCAATACTCTTTTTGTCAGAAAGATCGCCTTTAAATAAACGGATGTTGGCATGTTGTAAATGTGCAGTTTTGTGTGGCGACCGGATCAACGCGTGCAACTGATGGCCATCTTCGGCAAGCTGCTGCGCCAGGCGGCCGCCAATAAAACCGGTAGCTCCTGTGATGAAAATTTTCATTTTTTCTTTTTATTAATAAATGACATAGTAGGATTATATTTTATTGAAAAAAAATCGGTGGAAACCGCCAGCGCCCAATGCATAAGTATGGCGAAAATAATTGTGCCCGTGTAAAGTGTAATGATGCTGATGATAATGCCAAAGAGTATAGCCCCCAGCGTTTCGCCCATGCCCTTGGGCAAATGCGCCAGCGAATAAATGGCTACGCTTATCGCAATGGCCGGCCATACGCCAAAGGTTGCACTAAGGGTAAATAAGAGTAGGCCTCTGAAAAGATATTCGTAGCCTGTAAGGTAAAGCAGCCAGCCCAGCATGTTGATCAGGAAAAGACGGCTATTCCATTGCATGATGCGCATTTGTGGGTAATTTTGATGCGTGGTGCGATTGCGTGCCATAAAATAATTGATGGCAACGGGAATGAGGAATGCAGGCAACAACCAGAGCAGATAATTCAACAGGTGTGGCCAATGCAGGCCATAATCTTCCGGCCACACATTGTAAATTGTGGCATTAAGCAAGGCGGGTACGATGCCCATGATTACAAAACCCCAGATATTTTGGGTAAAGATTCGTTGCGCCCAGTAGCGTGTGGGAGAAGTTTCGGTGGTGAGCCTGCGGTGCAGCCATCCCGCTGTAGCGGTGTAATGGTACAAATAAAAACCAGCCAGCGTAACGCTAATGGCAAAAACTACCGGTGTGAATGTGAACGGCGGAAAGGATAAATCTGTCATAAATTGTGTGCTATGAAGCTGCATTAGTTGCAAGAAAACTTCCATTTACTCTTTTTTGTAAAAACCATTACTCAATCCCGGTGCCAAATTGCGTTTTGATACAAGTGAATAAATCCATAGACCAGGCATTTAATACCCGGGATATATAGAAATTCCAATAGTGTCGGCAGAGCTGAAGACGGGTTCATAGATTCTTTGATTAATTTTGAAGTGGATTGCTACAAATAGAAGCTAAGGTCTATTTGCCTTGTAGGCGTCGGTGGCTAATTCATCCAGCTTTCCAAGCCCCACAATTGTACGGTGCCATCTTTGTTTGTTCAAGCGATAGCTTTTACAATGCCTGTAGATAGTGTACCGCTATTTGATAGTGCTATTGTATTTCGGAAATGGCTTGATAAATATGCAACAAAAGTAGACTGTGGATTAAAGAAAAAAAATGACAGCATGAAGTGCTCAAAATCCAAACTTTACTGAAAGCAGCACCTGCGATGGCCTAAGCTGGTAAACCGATTCGTAAACCGTAAAAGTGCTGGCCTGGAGCGAGGTGTAGGTTAGGTTGTTGAAAATATTGTTCCAGCGCAGCTCCACATCCAGCTTTTGCTTGCTAAAGGTATAGCGGAAAAGCAAATCTGCAAAAAAGTTTTGGCTCTCTTTATAATCGTAATATTCAGTTTCGAGGCTGATCATTTGCTTGCGCGTAGGAAAAGCAAAAATATTCACCTTGTGCCGCAGCAGCGAAATATTACTTTTCTCTTCCTCGTCGATATATGTTTCCATCAGGGTGGCATCCAGCGCATATTCGACGTTGAGCCAGGGTGTAATGCGCACGTTCAATTCGGGACGAATATTATAAAAGCGATTTTTGGTGTCGAACAACTCGCCGTTTATCAACGATTTCTCTTTCTGCTGGTTAAGGCCGGCGTGGAGTGTAATGGTTGTTTTGCTGGCCGAAAAGAATTTGCTTGTGTATAATTGTAAGCTCTGGATGTGTGTTGTTTGCGGCAGGTCGCGTGTCTGGGTGATGGTAGTACCATCATCTTGTACCAGGCTGCTGTAAGTTAGATTGGTGTGGCCGAGGGTATAAATATAGGTAAGCGTATTGAAAAAGGAGGTGATGGGATTGCGGTAGGCCAGGTGTGCCGAAAAGCTTTGCCGCGTATTTTCGGACAAGGGTGCGGCGTTGCGGTTGAGGCTGCGATAGTTTTTCAAAATGAAACCATAGTATATGCCGTCGATGTCGCCCAGGCTGTTGGTGTAGCTCCATCCGCCGCGCAGCCGCCAAAAATGTGTAAGCTTGTAATCGATCATCAGGCGCGGATCGAGCAAAATCCTCATCAGTTCCCGGCCTTCTTCTGTTGCCTGCTCGTCGAGGCTGATCTGTTGTAGACTGAGGGGCAACTTTAGCGTGATGGTAAGTTTCTTTTTGCGGTATTCTACATCGTTATGTAGGTATGCTTGGCTGTGCCGGGCTTTTAGTTTATTGGCAAAGGCACTTCCGGCCTCACTTTCGGCTTGTGTGTTCAGGGTGTGTATCTGGCTTTCGAGTGTTTGCTGCCGCCAGGCCAGACCCAGGCGTGGCGTATAGGTAAAGCCCTCCCAGCCCAGCACCATACTGGCCGAATTGTCGGTGTAAAAGCGCGTGAGCTCCGTTTGCTGTTTTGTTGCTTCGTAAGGCAGACTGTTGTTGAGCGCACCGGAAAACTGCCCCGGTATTACGCTAAGCGTGTGCGGACTTTGGTCGTACGAAATATAGGACCTAAACTCCACCAGGTGTTTGCCCACCGGTTTTACCGAGCGCAGGCTGTTGCTCACCGACCGAAAGGGATTGTCCAGCGATTGATTGATGTTTTCGCCGGGTGTAAACACAGTACCCGTACGATTGTCCCACCGCGATTGTATCTTTAAGGTATTGTTCAGGTAGTTTTTTTTCACATTGCGACTAAGCGTAAACTCGCCCAACAGATAGTTATCGTGCAGGCTGTTATCAAATTCTTCGCTAAAGCTTAGCGTATCGGCGGGCGTGTAAAGCGTGCGTACCAGCGATGCTTCCTGTTGCCGGCGATCGTTAATGTAATACAGGTTTGCTCTGAGCTGAAAATCCCTGCTTATGCGCTGCAGGCCGTTCAGGTTGATCAGATGGACGCGGTTATCCAGATAGCGCCTTTGTTCGATTTGCGGCTGGCTTACATCAAGGATGCCCAGCATCATGGGCTTATCGGTAGGACGATCGGCGTGGCGCAACAAATCATTTAGGGTCAACACTTTCAGTTGGCGGCTTACATCGTTTCCTGTATTAATGCTTTGGTACGAGCTTACCACCTGAAAGGATTTGGTAAAAGTCATGGGCGTAATATTTACATCCCACAGCAGGGGGGCAGTGCCGATGCCCAACTTTGCCGTACCGGTGGTGGTGATGTCGCGTTTTAGTTTGATGTTGAGTGCGGCTTGCTGCGACGATACGCGTTCTTCGAGGATTTTGAGCGGCTGGTGGTTTCGTATATTTCTACGGTACTCACCGATTTTTGGGGCAGGTTTTTGCTCACCACGCCATAGCGTCCGTCCATCAGGTCGAGGCCTTCCACATAAAACTTGTTCAGGGGCATACCCTGGTACAATATTTTGCCCGAAGGCTCCACCTCGATGCCAGGTATGCGGCGCAATACTTCTTCGATCGAGCGATCATCCTCCCGGGCAAAGGAGCTTACCAAAAAGCTCAGTGTGTCACCGCGCTGCCCGATGGCTCTGGCACGCACCGAAACACCTTTGAGCTCATGCGTCTCGGGCAGCATTTCAAAATCCACCCTTTGCGAAACATTGGCAATCATGCGCGACACATTGCGATACTGGATGGAACTGACTTCGATACGCAGGCTGTCGCTATCGCTTTTTACGCCGCAAACGAAATGGCCATGTTCATCGCTTATCGCAAAGGCGATCAGCACCTCGCTGTCGGGCAGATACACCATTATGTTGATGCGTGGCAGGGTTTCGCCGGTGGTACTTTGCACGCTGCCTGTGAGGCTGGTCTGAGCCGGTGCAGTGCCATATGCCAGGAGCAGAAATGCGAAAACGGTTAATTGCTTCATACGAGGTAAGCCAAAACAAAACTAAGCATTTCGTTGCGAAACAGCAGGGGGTTTTATTTTTAATCCTGGTTTGACTATTGTTAAAACGAAATGTATTTTTTTTGCCAAAATAAGTTGCTTTAAAATTTTACTTCCGTATCAGCTCGACGGGGTTGTTGCGTTCGGTAGCTATTCGTTTAGCGCTTTGTTGGGCATTTTTATCACCACCCTGGTATTTTATCCAAACATCCAAATTCGCATTATGTGCGTCTTTGGCTTTAAAGTAATCGTATTTGGTGGTTTCCACATATTCTTTTTCAAGATACTCTATCATAATTTTCTCCTTCGGCTTTTCGATCGAGATTAGCTCAAACACATAATGATTGCGTGAATCATGCAAGTTTAAAATCAATCCGGGAAGGCCATTAAATTTGTGTGGCCCATCACTGTACGGAATTTCGGGAGTAAACCAGGCCACCCAGCTTCGGCCACCAAAATCACAGGTGGCTTTTTGGGCTTTATAGCCTTTGATAGTAGCCGTATCGCCGATTAAAACCCAATGGAACAACCCCAGGCTTTCTTCATACTTTAAATTATTGGGTGAAACCCAATCAGAAAATGTTAGTTTTCCCTGAGGGATGTTCTTGTAGATTCTGATAAGATTATGGGGTATTGCGGGTTTGGTGAATAAATATTCCTGCAATTCCAGGGCATTTTCGAGTTCCCGCATTTTTTTTTCGAAAACCCATGCATTATAACTTGAATACAAACTAACATTTTCACCAATCAAAAGGATTTGATCTTCCTGCCGGGTAAAATGGGGGGGTAGCGAATCCGGTTGATAACTCAGGGAATAATTAACAACAATTTCCACAGCTTTGATCTCGGTTACCGGATAGTCAGGAAGCAACTGAGCCTGTGATTGAATTGCTATAACCAGTGCAATTACGACTGTTGACAAACGCATTTTTACAATTTTGTAATGATAAACACTATAGTATTTTAAGAAACAATGCTATTGAGCTACAGCAAAATAGCATTGTTTCATTGCTTTATATTCGTATTAATCAATGATTTCTCCACAGAATATCTCAAAATAATCTATTATGTTTTGATGTTCACAAACTAATACCATATGAACTGAATTATCTTCACAATTTCAGGATTAAGAAAAAGAACTTTTCCAACAGTGCTCACCCGGGCAGGCTTCTGTATTTCCCTGCACAGGCTTAGTCCTGCATGGTAATAAAACGCAGTTGCAGCTTGCTTACCATTTTTTTGCTGCCGCCCCCGGCCGGATTTTGAGCATGGCTGCCGGGGCGGCCGTGCGCAATAAACTTGTTTTTGCCCAGGTCAAACAGGCTTGTATTTTTGTGGCAATGTTAATATCTTTTACTTTTGTGTTCGTCAGCGCTCAGATGAATAGTTGAAAATCCGCTGTTTTGAAATAGATGTTTTCTCTGGTCGTATCCTCGTATCCATTTCAGTTTTAGTAAACTTGAAAGGTAAACGGCGAGGCAAGAAAGCAATTTGGGTGGGGGCACTAATTGAGGCGATTGGAAAAACCGTCGAACCTTAAAGGATGCTGTGTTTATTTTAAATTGCATTTTGATGAAGTTTTCAGTAGCCGCAAAGATAGCAACTTTTTAATTTTCAGAAACAATAGATATCAAAAGACATCGAAATTTAATCTCTGCCAAAAGCTCACGCGGTGGTTGACTCCATTTTTCGATCATAAAATCTCAAACCTTAAAATCTATATTTCGTATTTGTTCTAAAACTCCACTCGCGGATTAATGCCGAAATACTACTTTTGCCCGCGAAAAAATTATGACTTTGCGCTGATGCTCTTTAGCTCTCCTGTTTTTCTGTTTTTGTTTTTACCGCTGGTTTTGCTGGGATATTACCTTATTCGCACCGAATACCGGAATTACTTTTTGCTGCTGGCCAGTATGATTTTCTTTGCCTGGGGAGGCGTGAGCTACTCACTGTTGTTGGTGGCTTCTGTTGTTTTCAATTATTTCACAGGGCTGGGCATTGGCAAAAGCCAAAGGCAACGATGGCGCAAAATATTTCTGGCAATAGGAGTGGCCTTGAATCTTGTGTTTCTGGGCACCTTTAAGTATGCAAGCTTTTTTATAGAAAACCTCAACCAACTTCTGGGGCATTTCGGTGGGCATGGTTTCGAGAATTCCCCCATTCTTCTTCCTATCGGGATCTCTTTTTATACTTTTCAGGCCATGTCGTATCTGGTGGACGTTTACCGGCGGCAGGTACCTTACCAGCGCAGCATCTGGAATCTGGGGCTTTTTATCAGTTTGTTTCCGCAGCTCATTGCAGGGCCTATCGTTCGTTATCACGAAATAGAGCGCCAGATCATGCTTCGGCATTCTACCATCGAGCGCTTTGCCGGTGGCATCCGTCGGTTTATTATCGGATTGGCAAAAAAAGTTCTGATAGCCAACAGCATGGGATTTGTTGCCGACGAATGTTTTAACATGGGCATGGGCGAGCTTTCTACACCGCTGGCCTGGATAGGAATTGTGAGCTACAGCTTGCAGATTTATTTCGACTTTTCTGGCTATTCCGACATGGCCATCGGGCTGGGTAAGATGTTTGGTTTCGAGCTGCCCGAAAACTTTAATTTTCCTTACGTTGCGCGCTCCATAAAAGAGTTCTGGCGGCGGTGGCACATCTCGCTGTCGTCGTGGTTCAAAGATTATCTCTACATCCCTTTGGGCGGCAACCGGCTGGGGCGTCACCGCACTTACGTGAATCTTTTCATTGTGTTTTTCGTCACCGGATTGTGGCATGGCGCCAGTTGGACTTTTGTGGTGTGGGGGCTGGTGCACGGATCGTTCCTTGTCATCGAAAAACTGACTGACCAGCGCTTTCCCGACCGGCTGCCGGTTTTTCTTCAACACATTTACACGCTTTTTGTAGTGATGATGGCCTGGGTGCTTTTCCGCGCCGACACTTTTGGCTACGCTGCAGATTATTATAAAACTTTGTTTGGGTTTACGGAGGTCGCTACTGATCCTTTGATTTTGCACACGCTCATTAGCAACCAGTACCTGCTTTTTCTGGGAGTGGGTTTACTTGCTTCGGTTAATGTATTTAAAAATGCCACCCGCCTCACCATGCACTGGCCCGCTTTTGCCCGCTATTACAATCGCTCGTGGGTTTACTCTACGCTGCAGCTTGCCGACAGTTTGTATCTTTTGATTTTGTTTTCGGCAAGCACCATGTATTTGCTGGCTAACACCTACAACCCATTTATCTATTATCGTTTTTAATAATGCTGATGACCAGGATTTCAAAAATATTTAGTGTTGTATTGATCGTCTTGTTTTCGCTGTTGCTGATGTGGCCGCTGCTGGAGCCTGAAATAAAATTGCTGAAGCCGCTCGAAAACACCGAGAATCGCGCGCTGGCCCAAAAGCCCGAATTCGTGGTAAACCGTCTCGATCCTTTCCCCGCAGCTTACGAACAATATTACAACGACCATTTTCCTTTTCGAAATCATTTGGCGCGAAGCTACGCGTGGCTTGATTTTTTTCTTTTTAATAAAACCATCTATCCGGATCGGGCTATCGTAGGCAACGACAACAACTTGTTTCCCATCAAATTGAGCCTGAACCATTTTCTTGGAAAAGATTTGATGAATGCTCCGCGCCTCGACAGTATGCGCGTGGAGCTGGAGCGCCGTAAAGATTTTCTTGCCCAAAGAAACATTCCTTTTATTATCGTTGTCGCGCCCGAAAAATTCTCGGTAATGACTGATGCGCTGCCCTATTATGTGGCGGCTCCCGATAGCAACAAAGCCGACCAGTTTGCGCGTGTGACCAGGGAACTCCGGATTCCGCTGGTCGATTTGCGGCATTATCTGGATAGCCTGCAGCGCACGGATGAGGAGCCTTTTTATTATAAAAACGATACGCATTGGAATCATTATGGTGCTTTTATGGCCTATCGGCGCATCATGCAGGCCGCACTAAGATTTTATCCGCAGTTGCCGGTGCTTTCGCTGGATGATTTTACGTTGCAACGAAACAAGCACGTCGGTGGTAATATGGTGGATTTGATCGCTATGACGCCTTACCTTCATGAAGAGCCTGTTACCCTTAAGCCACGGTTCGAACTTCGCGCTACTCCCATCAGCAAATCGCCCTATGAGGCTCCGCCTTTTTTTCAACAGATGAATTTGTTTTTTAATGGGTACGAAATGGCCAATGATACCCTGCCCTCGGTGATGGTGGTGCGCGATTCGTTTACAGAAAATTTACTGCCTTACATGAGCGAGTCGTTTGGCCGGTCGGTTTTTATCTGGGATGGGTGGCACATGGGCTTGAATGCGCCGATTGTTGAAAAGGAAAATCCTGATTTGTATGTTCTTATCATTCTCGAATCATTTGCGGATTACCTTGTAAAATATCCGGGGGAGTAAACGCCGAATGTAAAGCCTGAAATATCCGGTGTTGCGCGTTTGGCGGCTGGTGTTTTTGTTACAATATTCTTCTAAAATCCTTTTCTTTGCCACAACGAACAAAAACAAAACCTTATCACAATGATTTTTGGTGCCATCGACTTAGGTTCTAATGCTGTGCGGCTGATGTTTGCCAATGCACTCGAAAAAGATCAGCGGGTGCTGGTGGAGAAAGCTACACTGATACGCATTCCCATCAGGCTGGGCAAGGACGTTTACCGCGACCAGTCGATCTCGGCAAAACGCGCCGCCAATCTCATCAAAACCCTGAAGGCTTTCAAACTGCTGATAGAAGTTTATAAACCTGTCGATTATGTGGCATGTGGTACAGCAGCCATGCGCGAAGCCGACAATGGACAGCAAATCATCAGGCAAATCAAAAAAGAAACAGGACTCGATATCACCATTATTTCTGGGCTTGAAGAAGCCGAAATAATCCGTGCCACCGGTGGGTTTAGCCTCCCACCGCATCTCACCAAAACAATGTACATCGACCTGGGCGGCGGTAGCTGCGAAATATCTGTACTCGACAATGGAAACCTGATTGATGCCAATAGCTTTAAGATAGGGACCTTGCGCATGCTTAGCAAAAAAGTGGACGAACGAGAGTGGGTTTTAATGAAGAAATGGCTTGAAGGTTTTAGCAACGACTTTGGCAATATCGGGGTAATAGGTTCGGGTGGAAACATCAACAAACTAACAAAATTGTATGGCAACACTACGCTCAACACCCTGGGGCTTGATAATCTGGAACAGGCATATCATCACTTGCGAAGTTTTACGCTGAAAGAGCGTATCAACAATTTGGGGCTGCGACCCGACCGTGCTGACGTTATCGTGCCTGCAGCCCGCGTTTTTTTGTTTATCCTGCGCACAATCAAAGCCAAAGAGATACTGGCTCCTAAAATAGGTCTGGCCGACGGGCTTATTCATAATTTGTTTTTGAAACATAAGAAGTTAACAGTAAAAGGCAAATTTCAATAATCCAGGATGTTCAATGCCATTTCATTTTAAAAAAGACGTTGATAAAATTTGTTGGATTTCCTTAAAAGCTGATCTGAAAAATGTTTTACATTTGCGGCCATATTTAAAAACATTAAAAAATGAACATTCCTGATAACTTAAAGTACACCAAAGACCACGAATGGATTAAAGTGGATGGCGACCAAGCCACCATTGGCATTACCGATTACGCCCAAAACGAACTTGGCGACATCGTTTTTATTGAAGTGGAAACCGAAGGCGAAACCCTTGAGCGCGAAGAAACTTTTGGTTCGATAGAAGCCGTAAAAACTGTCTCCGATCTTTTCATGCCCATAGGTGGTGAGGTTTTGGAAGTTAACAGCGCCTTAGACCAAACACCCGAAATCGTAAACAGCGATCCTTACGGCGATGGCTGGATTGTAAAAATTAAAATTACTGACAAGGCAGAACTCGACGACTTGCTGGATGCTGAGGCCTACAAAAGTCTTATCTAACCCGTTAGCCAAACGCTTTGAAGTGAAATCTTATGGAATGGTTGTTGCAATAAATCGAAAAAAAAAGTCGTTTGCACAATAAGGTTTTCAAGTATTAATCACAACAAAAGGGAGCAAAACACATGGAAATTAAAAAATCAAAAAAAGCCGACCTGGAGCGCAAAAAACCTGTTTTTCTTCAGATAGGTTTTATCATAGCCCTGGGCCTTGTGCTGCTGGCCTTCAGCTACAGGACTTACGAACGCACCACTGTGCTCAACATGCAGTTGCAGGTGGATGATACTCCCGAGGAGATCGTTCCTATCACACAGCAGGAGCTAAAACCTCCGCCACCACCGCCCCCCACACAAGTCACCGTCATCCGCATTGTGGAAGATGATGTGGATGTAGAAGACGACATTGAGATTGATGTGGAAGCCGACCAGGAAACCATCATGCAGGACTTTGTTCCGGTAGTCCAAGAGGAGGAGCAAGTGCAGGAAATGGAGATTTTCCAGGTGGTCGAAACCATGCCCTCGTTTCCAGGTGGCGATGCCGCCAGGATGAAATTCTTGCAGGAAAACATCACTTATCCGCAGATGGCTCGTGAATCGGGTATTCAGGGCATTGTGTATGCTACCTTTGTTGTAGAGCCAAATGGCTCTGTTTCTGATGTGCGCATTATGCGTGGTATCGGCGGCGGCTGCGACGAAGAAGCTATTCGCGTGATCAAGAGCATGCCCAAATGGAATCCCGGCATGCAGCGTGGAAAACCCGTTCGTGTTCAGTTTACCATGCCCATCAAGTTTACCTTGCAGGGATAAAAAATAATTAATTTTCATAGAGGAACCCGGCAGTGCGTAGCATTGTCGGGTTTTTTTGTAGGTACCTGCTTATTGTTTTGTAAAATGCTCGTGTACCAACGCGCCTTTGGCTTTGCCGATAACCTGTTGCACTTCTTCGAGCGACGCTTCTTTTATTTTCTTTACCGATTTAAAATGCGACAACAATTTGCGGGCGTAGCTTTCGCCAATCCCTTTTATTTGCGCCAGCTCAGTTTTTATTACTCCTTTTTCATGCCTTTTTCGGTAGTGCGTTATGCCAAAGCGATGGGCTTCGTCGCGTAGGTATTGTATTACGCGCAGCGTTTCTGATTTCTTGTCGAGATGCAGCGGCACCGGATCGTCGGGGTAATACAACTCTTCCAGGCGCTTGGCAATGCCGATGATGGTAATAGCACCCCGCAAACCCAGCTCTTCGAGGCTTTGTACAGCCGCTGAGAGTTGGCCTTTGCCGCCATCTATCACGATGAGTTGCGGAAGGCTTTGTTCTTCGTCAATCAGGCGGCGGTAGCGGCGATAAATCACCTCCTGCATTGAGGCAAAGTCGTTGGGGCCTTCCACGGTTTTGATGATGTAGTGGCGGTAATCCTTTTTGCTTGGCTTGGCATTTTTAAAACAAACCATGGCCGCCACCCCGTAATCGCCCTGCATATTGGAGTTATCAAAACATTCGATGTGGGCGGGGAGTTCTTTCATGCGCAGGTCGTTTTTCATGGTGGCCAGTATGCGTTTGCTGTGGCGCTCGGGGTCCACCAGCTCGTTTTGCTTGCGTTTTTCGAGCAGATAATATTTGGCGTTGCGTTCCGAAAGCTCCACCAGATGCCGTTTGTCGCCGATTTTAGGAACAGTGAGTATGAGGTCGGAAATATCCACGTCGAGAGCAAAAGGAAGCAACACCTCTTGGGAGGAGCTGGCAAAACGTTGCCTGAAATCGACCACCGCCAGTGCCAGCAGTTCCTGATCCGATTCGTCGAGTTTCTTTTTCATCTCCACCGTATGGGCCTGAACGATGGCGCCATTGATTATCTTTAGGTAATTCACAATGCTGGTATCGTTGTCGGTAATGATGCTGAATACATCCACGTCGTGAATCTTTGGATTTACCACCATCGACTTGCTTTGGTATTTTTCCATAAGCTCAATTTTTTCTTTCACGGCCTGCGCTTTTTCGAACTCCATGTTGCCGGCATAGTCGAGCATAAGCCGCCGCAGTTGCGACAGTACCGTGCTGATGTTGCCTTTGATGATCTCGCGGATATTGCCCAGAGTTAGCTGGTAATCCGCTTCGGTTTGCAAGCCCTCGCAGGGGCCGAGGCAGTTGCCAAGATGATATTCCAGACAGATTTTAAATTTGCCTTCGGCGATGTTTTTCGCGGAGAGATTGTGCTTGCAGGTGCGCAAGGGATAAAGCTGCCGGATAAGTCCCAGTAGCGTGTTCATAATCTTTACACTGGCATAGGGGCCATAATATTCGGAGCCATCCTGTATTAAATTGCGTGTGGGGAATACGCGTGGGAAGCGTTCGTTTTTGATGCAAATCCACGGAAACGATTTGTCGTCTTTCAGATTTACATTGTAGCGGGGCAGGTATTTTTTTATCAGATTATTTTCGAGCAGCAGCGCGTCAAGTTCGGTGTTGACTACGATGTGGCGGATTTCGAAAATCTTGCGTACCATCACAGCAGTTTTGCCGCTCTGGCCGCTGTCTTTGTTAAAATACGACGACACCCGCTTTCGCAACGACTTGGCTTTGCCGATATAAATGATCTTGCCCTTCTCATCGAAGTACTGATACACGCCCGGCTTATCCGGCAATGTGCGGATTACAGGCTCCAGCTTTTCTATGTGGGGGTTGATTTGGCGCACAACAGATGAGGTTTATTTTTTTTTAATCAAAGGTTTTTTTTAGGTATGTCCTGTTTTTCCCACCGTTAAATCTTAAAATTCAAAACTGAAATTTGTTGGTGATAGTTATTTGATAATTGTTTTGTGTGTTTCAATATTTTAAAAAAAAAGGAGCTAATCCGATTTCCGTTTTAAATGATCCCATCCCTGGGCTTCGATGGGCACAACGGGGCCAGAACGGGTAATCAGCCGGATGCCTTCGTTTTTTTCGGACATGTGGCCTATTACGGTTACCTCCGCCAGATTTTTTACTTTTTCAAAATCGTCGGGACGGATGGTAAAAAGTAGTTCGTAGTCTTCGCCGCCGTTCATGGTGTAGGTAGTCGGGTCCATTTTAAAGCTGCGAGCCGTATCGTATGTAGCCTGGTCGATGGGGATTTTTTCCTCATAAACGGCACAGCCGGTGTCGGAATGTTTGCACAGATGTTTTATTTCCGAAGCCAGCCCGTCGGAGATGTCGATCATAGAAGTTGGCTTTACGCCGATGTCGGCCAGCAAGCGAACGATGTCGAGACGTGCATCGGGTTTTAGTTGGCGTTCCAGAATATAGTCGTGGCCTTCGAGGTCGGGTTGCATTTCGGGATTGGCTTTAAAGACAGCTTTTTCGCGTTCGAGTACCAGCAGCCCGGCGTATGCTCCGCCTAAGTCGCCGGAAACGCATAATAGATCATTTTCGCTGGCACCGCTGCGATAAACTACTTTGTCTTTGTCAACCATCCCCAGCGCCGTCACCGAAAGTACCAGCCCCTGCACGCTGCTGGTGGTGTCGCCACCGACCAAATCGACATTGTATTTTTCGCAGGCGGCGTACATGCCGCGGTAGAGTTCTTCGACAGCTTCGAGCGGAAAGCGGCTGGACAAAGCAATTCCCACCACCACCTGATGCGGTGTGCCATTCATCGCACAGATATCCGAAAGATTAACACTAATGGCTTTGTAACCCAAATGCTGCAGGGGGTAATAAGTCAAATCAAAATGAATGCCTTCCAGCAAGAGGTCTTTGGTCACCAGCAGATATTTCTCCCCGGCATCAATTACGGCCGTGTCGTCGCCTACGCCTTTCACGGTTGTAGGCTGCCGGTGTACAATTTCTTTTGTGAGGTGGTCTATCAGTCCAAACTCGCCCAGACTGGCGATGTCTGTTTTCTTCTCATTGCGATCTTTAAACATGCGTTCTTTTATTAATATTAAAATGCAAAATTACTATTTAACATTGGAAGACGGGAAGAAGTTGAGGGACAGGTTGCGTGGCGCGTGGCGCAGGGCGCGTGGCGCAGAGAGTATGGTGCATGATCGGGACTGAGAGACTGAGAGACTGAGAGACTGAGAGACTGCCGGCTGGGGGACTGTGAACTGCCGGCTGAGGACTGTGAGCTGCCGGCTGAGGACTGAGAGCTGCCGGCTGCGAACTGAGGACTGTGAACTGCCGGCAGAGGACTGTGAACTGCGCGGCTGAGGACTGAGAACTGCCGGCTGGGGACTGCGGACTGCCTACTGCGGACTGCCCACTGCCGACTGCGGACTGAGAGCTGTGAACTGCCTACTGCGGACTGCCCACTGCCTACTGCGGACTGAGAGCTGTGAACTGCCTACTGCGGACTGCCCACTGCGGACTGCCCACTGCATTTCCTGAACTATTTTAACAAACCAATGTTTATCACCAATAGCATCTGCCGGTTTTGGTTATATAAAAAGAGGCTCCGGCAGCTATGTTTGATGTATTGCATTTTATTACAACCCGGCTAAATAGGTATTTGAGTGCTTAAAAATCTATACTTTTGCATTCCTTATTAATAAAGGGTTTCACCATAATTTTGATCACCCCGCTATGCCGAATGACGAAAATAAATTGATCGACGATTTCACGAAAAGTGATTACAAATACGGTTTTTATACCGACATCGAAATGGATACAGCCCCACGTGGGCTTGACGAAGATACGGTTCGTTTTATCTCTGCCAAAAAACGTGAGCCGCAGTGGATGCTCGACTTCAGATTGAAAGCTTTCCGTCACTGGCTTACGCTGGAGGAGCCGCAGTGGGCGCACATTCATCATCCGCCTATCAATTATCAGGACATCATTTATTACGCAGCTCCCAAAAAAAAGGAGCTTGCCAGCCTGGATGAGGTAGATCCCGAGCTGCTCGATACTTTCAGTAAACTCGGCATTTCTTTAGAAGAACAAAAACGCTTGTCGGGCGTGGCTGTGGATGCGGTAATTGATAGCGTGTCGGTGAAAACGACTTTTACCAAGACGCTCCACAAGCTGGGCATTATCTTTTGCAGTTTTAGCGAGGCGGTGCAAAATCATCCGGAGCTGGTGCGCCAATACATGGCCAGCGTGGTACCTTTTACCGACAATTATTTTGCAGCACTCAACTCGGCAGTTTTCTCTGATGGCTCTTTTTGCTACATCCCAAAAAATGTACGGTGCCCGATGGAGCTTTCTACTTATTTTCGTATCAATGCCGCCAACACCGGACAGTTTGAGCGTACGCTCATTGTTGCCGACGAAGGCAGCTACGTAAGCTATCTGGAAGGATGCACTGCGCCAATGCGCGACGAAAACCAACTGCATGCGGCCATTGTGGAGATAGTGGCGCTCAAAGATGCCGAGGTAAAATATTCGACGGTACAAAATTGGTATCCCGGCAACGCCAAAGGCGAAGGTGGGGTTTATAATTTCGTTACCAAGCGCGGAATATGCCGCGGCGCCAACAGCAAAATTTCGTGGACGCAGGTGGAAACCGGCTCGGCCATCACCTGGAAATACCCCAGTTGCATCCTTATGGGCGATAACTCGGTGGGTGAATTCTACTCGGTGGCCGTTACCAATAATTACCAGCAGGCCGATACCGGCAGCAAGATGATACATCTGGGCAAAAATACACGCAGCACCATTATTTCCAAAGGTATCTCGGCCGGCCACAGCAACAACAGTTACCGCGGGTTGGTGCGCATGAGCCGCCGCGCCGACAATGCCCGCAACTATTCGCAATGCGATTCGTTGCTGCTGGGCGACAAATGTGGCGCCCATACTTTCCCGTACATCCACAACGAAAACAAATCATCCATCGTGGAGCACGAAGCTACTACTTCCAAGATTTCGGAAGACCAACTTTTTTATTGTAAGCAGCGTGGCATCAGCGAGGAGAGCGCCATCGGCCTCATCGTGAATGGCTACGCCAAAGAGGTGCTGCGCAAATTGCCCATGGAGTTTGCCGTGGAAGCACAAAAACTGCTGACCATTAGCCTGGAAGGCAGCGTGGGGTAGGGGACTTACGTCAAAGATTATATTTATTAAGAAATTTATAAAAGAAAAAACATACGATGTTATCAATCAAAAATTTGCATGTATCCATTGCCGGACGCGAAATCATCAAAGGCCTCGATTTGGAAGTGAAAGCCGGTGAAGTACACGCTATTATGGGACCCAACGGAACCGGGAAATCCACCCTTGCCGCCGTAATTGCCGGTCGCGAAGGAATCTATGAAGTAACCGAAGGGGAGATTTATTACAAAGGCAAAAACATTAAGGATCTGAAAATCGAAGAGCGTGCGCGCGAAGGAATCTTCCTGGGTTTCCAGTATCCGGTAGAAATTCCAGGGGTGAGCATCACCAATTTTATGCGCACGGCCATCAATGAGATACGGCAATACAAGGGGCAGGATCAGATTTCGGCAGCCGAATTTTTAAAACTTATGGACAGCGCCAAGAAGCTGGTTGACATTCAGACCAAGCTTACCAACCGTTCGGTAAACGAAGGCTTTTCGGGCGGCGAAAAGAAAAAGAATGAGATTTTTCAAATGGCCATGCTGCGCCCCCAACTGGCCATCCTCGACGAAACCGATTCGGGTCTCGACATCGACGCCCTGAAAGTGGTGGCCAATGGCGTGAACGCACTCAAAACTGACGATAACGCCACGGTGGTTATCACCCACTACCAGCGCCTGCTCGATTTCATCGTCCCTGATTTTGTGCACGTGCTTTTTGATGGTAAAATTGTAAAATCCGGTCGCAAAGAGCTGGCTTTGGAACTCGAAGCCAAAGGCTACGACTGGCTGAAAGACTAAAGAAATTATGGAAATAATTGTCGATAAAATATCGCTGAGCGAGCAGATGGCGCAGCTTTTTGAGCAGCATCAGCCGCTGATTACACGGCACGACACGCCCGACATTACGCGTCGTCGGCGCGAAGCTTTCGGGGTTTTTAGTGAGATAGGTTTTCCGAATGCAAAGCTCGAAAACTGGCGCCACACCGACGTAAGCAAAGTGCTCGGCCACGACTATAATTATTATCTGGAGCCAGCTTTTGACGAGCAGACGGACCTGGACCATATTTTTGAGTGCAACATCCCGCATCTGAAAACGGAGATGATTTCGCAACTCAACGGCTGGTTTATTTCCGGCAACGGCTCCTCGTTGCATCGTCGCCAGGATGGCGTGATCATCGGGAGCCTGGCTGAGGCTTTTCAAAAATATCCTGAGCTTGTAAGCGAGCATTATGGCAAAATTGCTTTTGACAGAAAAAATGGTTTTGTAGCGCTCAACAACGCTTTTGCCACCGATGGCGTATTTATCTATGTCCCCGACAGCGTGCAGGTGGCTATTCCGCTGCAGATGGTCAACATCATCCACCACAGCAGAAACATTTTTGTGATGAATCACAACCTGGTGATCCTCGGCAAAAACAGCAGCCTGCAATTGGTGCAGTGCGACGACTCGGTTGACCAGCAGCGAAGCCTGATTAATACAGTGACCGAGGTTTTTATTGGCGCCAACGCCTCGCTCGATCATTACAAATTGCAAAATAAAAACGACGTTTCTACACTTATCAATACCATCTTTTTTGATCTGCAACGCGACGCCCGCCTTGCCACTAATGCCATCACCCTTAATGGCGGCATGATTCGCAACGAAAACCATGTTACACTAAGCGGCACTGGCTGCGAAGCCAATGTGATGGGCGTGTATCTGGCGGATAAAGATCAGCATGTGGATAACCAGGTTTTTATCGATCATGCGTATCCCCAGTGCTACAGTAACGAACTTTTTAAGGGCATCATCGACGACAGCGCACATGCGGTTTTTAATGGGCACATCCTGGTACGGCGCGATGCGCAGAAAACCAATGCCTACCAAAATAACAAGAACATCCTGCTAACAGATAAGGCGGTGGTGCATGCGCAGCCGTTTCTGGAAATTTATGCCGACGACGTAAAATGCAGCCACGGAGCCACCATCGGTCAGCTTGATGAGCAAGCCATGTTTTACCTCAAGTCGCGCGGCATTGGCGAAGATAATGCCCGCATGTTGTTGATGTACGCTTTTGCTGCCGATGTGATCAACCACATTCGCATAGAGCCGCTGAAGATACGCATCGACGACATGATAAAAAAACGTTTGCGTGGTGAGCTTTCTATCTGCGAGCAGTGCGTGCTGCATTGCTCATCGTCGGAGCAAGAGGTGAAATTTGATATTGATATGAGCAAGGTGTGAGCTTTAGTTGGCAGTTCTCAGTAGGCAGTACACAGTCTGGAATCATGCTAAAAGGGTTTGAGATTTATTATTTCAAAAAAAGAACTGCTATTTTTCCAATCTTTGAATTAGCACCATTGGCGCCACACTATGATATTATTAAAAAAGCAAATGACCATAATACAAGTTATGGGATGAGAAAAAAAAACGGCCATCTCTTGCGAGGTGGCCGTTTTGTTTCCGGTAAGCCGGTAATTAGTTTACACTGATTTGTTTGCTGATGCGAGTTTCCTCTTTTTTGGGAAGCGTCACAGAGAGGATTCCATCTTTTACTTCAGCTTTGATGTTGTCGGTATCGATGGTTTCGGGCAGCGTAAACGAGCGGCAGAAAGTGCCATAAACAAACTCCCGGCGGGTGTAGTTCTCGTTTTCGTTGGCGGTTTCTTCTGATTGCTTTTCAGAAGAGATGTTCAGGATGTTCTTTTCAAGATCAATTTTCACATCTTCTTTTTTCACACCGGGGAGAGCCATTTCGAGTTTAAAACTTTCGTTGGTTTCCAGGATGTTGGTCGAGGGCGAGCAGTCGTACTGGCGACGCTCCATCTTTTCTTTTTTCTGATTGCCAAACAAATCGTCAAACAAATCGGCAAGTTCTGAATGCGGATTAAATCTCATCATTGTCATTGGGTTACTCCTTTCTAATTGTTGTTATAATTTTATTGATTTATGAAGTAGCGTTTTTCAACATCTGTACCAATCAAAATTGGTTGGTTTTACCGAAGGTTTGGCCGTCAATGTGACAGCGCAGCAATTTTCGCAGCGTCATTTTGGCCAGGATGACCTTTATTGACGAATAGAAATCTGGATTTTTTGACCGGCCAATAAAAAATATAGTACTAACTTTGTAATTATTTAATGTAAATGGCATCATGGAAATACCGATTATACAAATAGGTAATTCAAAGGGCTTTAGACTTAGCAAAACCCTGATTGAAAAGTACAATATCAAGGACAAAGTAGAGGTGATTCTTGAAAAAGGCTTCATTATTTTAAAACCCATTCCAAGCCCCAGAAAAAACTGGGAAAAGGCGTTTAAAAAGATGAATGATCATGGTGATGACCAACTGCTGATGGATGATGTTTTTGAAAATGAAAATCCCGAAGAATGGATTTAAAACAATATCAGATTATTCTGGTAAATCTTAACCCGACGATTGGTAGCGAGATTACGAAAACCAGACCTTGTATTATCATTTCGCCCGATGAAATGAATAGGCATTTGAGAACAATTGTGATCGCTCCTACGACAACAGCCTCCAGAGATTATCCAACCCGAATCAGGATGGAAAACGATAATAAAACGGGATGGATCGTAATAGATCAGATAAGGACTATCGACAAGCAAAGAATTATTAAAATACTTGGCAATCTGACCAATGCCGAGATCAAAGCGACAAAAGATGTGTTAAAGGAAACCTTTGTCGATTGACGTCATCCTGGCTTTACGCTAATAGATAATTTCATAATTTTTACGATTTTGAATAGTGGCAACCCGGATATTTTTCTGATTTTTGCACACTTTAATTAAAACTGCGACCAAAAGCCATTTATCAACACCATGAAGCACCAAGAGCATAAACTCCTGCGCATTTTCAAATTTCGCCGTGTTATCATCCCGGTACTGCTGGGGCTGGGTGTGGTAGCTTTTCTGGTTTTTCGCAACTTCGACCCGGAGCCTTTCTACAACATTCGCTGGACCTATTATTCGTCGTTGTGGATTTTCATCGCGCTGCTTATGATGGCCACGCGCGACATAGCATATATGTACCGCATTCGCCTGCTCACCGACAAACAATTGTCGTGGCGGCGAGCGTTTGATGTAATCATGCTCTGGGAGTTTGCCTCATCGGTAACGCCGAGTGTGGTGGGAGGATCGGCAGTAGCGCTTTTTATCGTCAGCAAGGAGGGCATCAGTCCGGGACGTTCTACGGCCATCGTGATGATCACTGCACTGCTCGATGAGATTTTTTACATCACCATGGTTCCGTTGATCTTTATTTTGGTTGGAACCCACGTGCTTTTTACCAGCGCTAAAAGTTACCTCTTCATGAATACGCAACTGGGCGTGGAAGGAATCTTTTTGCTCGGCTACCTTTTTATCGTGGTGCTCACCGTCATCATATCATACGGTGTATTTATCCGTCCGCGTGGTTTCAAATGGATTTTGCTTAGAGTTTTTAAGTTGCCTTTTTTGCGCAAGTGGCGTCCGCAGGCTGGCGAGGCCGGCGACGACATCATCACCACCTCGCGCGAGATGCGCGGCAAGCCAATCATCTTTTGGGCCAGAGCCTACCTTTCGACATTTATCTCCTGGACTGCACGATTTTGGGTAGTCAATTTCCTTATCATGAGCATCACCCCGGTGAGCGAGCATCTGCTCATATATGCCCGGCAACTGGTGATGTGGGTAATTCTCCTCATCAGCCCAACACCCGGCAGCAGCGGCGTAGCCGAATATCTTTTCTCCGACTTCCTGGGCGACTTTATTCCTATCGGCCTCACTGCTGCACTGGCACTGCTCTGGCGCATCGTGAGCTACTACCCCTACATTTTTATCGGCGCAATCATCCTCCCCAACTGGGTGAAACGGGTTTTTCATTTGAAATAACCGGGTGCGTGGACGAGGCGGGTGCTAGGACGAGGTTGCACCTCGTCCATCTTATTCTTACAGGCTTTGCCTGTTTTCGTTCCACAGCGATTTTATTAAAAAAATCCAAAACCTGCCGGCGAGAAACATTACTTTCGCCACCGATATTTCTGACTAACATTTTTACTTTATGAAAACTGCCTCCTGGCTGCTTGCGCTTTGCCTGATATGGATAAGCGCCGTTGGACAAATCCCCGCCGGATACTACAACGAAGCCAACGGACTACAGGGCGAAGCGCTCAAAGTGGCGCTGCACAACATTGTCGATGCCCACACCGAAATAAACTACGAAGCAGTGCGATATGCGCTGACCGCACTCGACGAAGACCCGCAGGAACCATCGCTGATCATGCTCATTTACAAAGGCACTTCCATTCCCAAAACCGATTTTGGCAATGGCGCCGATGACTGGAACCGTGAACATCTTTGGCCGCAGTCGCATGGTGGTTTTGGTACCTCCAACGGCCCCGGCACCGATCTGCATGCCCTGCGTCCTGCCGATCCTTCTGTCAACAGTAGCCGTAGCAACAAAGATTTTGATGATGGCGGTACGCCCCATACCGAAGCCATAGGATGCTATGCCGACGCCGACTCCTGGGAGCCGCGCGACGCCGTGAAAGGCGACATCGCCCGCGCCATTTTTTATATGAGTACGCGCTACGAAGGCGACCACACGGGTGAGCCTGACCTCGAAATTATGGATCACGTCACCGGAAGTTCTTCTAATGGTGAAGGATATTTGGGGGTGCTTTCCGCAATGATGGAGTGGCATATTGCCGATCCGGTGGATGCTGCCGAAACCGAGCGCAACGAAATTATCTACAGCCTCTATCAGCACAACCGCAACCCATTTGTCGATCACCCGGAATATGTCGGACTCATCTGGGGCGACGGCCTGTCGCCAGAACCTGCCAACTATTCTTCAGGATTTTCGGCGCAAACCATCACCCTACAATGGAACGACGCCACCGGCGACCTGCTGCCTGCAGCCTATCTGGTGCGCATGAGCGCCACCGGTTTCGACGACATTGCAGAACCAGACAACGGTATCGCCATCTCCAACGACTTTTTCGACAAAAATGTAGCCTATGGAAAAGGGAAATGTGTCTTTGGCGGACTTACCAGCGGGCAGCGCTACTATTTCAAAATCTTTGGCTATACCGGTGCCGACGACAACATCCAGTACAAAACCGGCTCAGGCGTACTAAATGTGGATGCAGTGGCGAGATAAAGATTCCAGATTCCAAAATTCAAAATTTAAAAAAACAAGGCAAATCACAAATACTATCCAAAAAAATCATCCCATGAAGAAAACAGCACTACACTTTCTCTTTCTATTAGCAATATTTTGTGTTCAGCCATTGTTGTATGCTCAGCCTCCAGCAGGTTATTATGATGCCGCCGCTGGCAAAACTGGCGCTGCGTTAAAAACCGAACTTTATGACATCATCAAAGGGCATACGGTAAGAAGTTACGATCAATTATGGACAGATTATCAATCTACCGACGAACGCGCCGACGGCAAAGTGTGGGATATGTACTCCGACTGCAACTTTACCTTTATCAGTAATCAATGTGGAAATTACAGCAACGAATGCGATTGCTACAACCGCGAACACTCCTTTCCCAAAAGCTGGTTCAACGATGCCTCGCCCATGTACAGCGACCTGTTTCATGTGGTGCCCACCGACGGAAAAGTAAATGGCATACGCAGCAATTTTCCTTTTGGTGAAACATCCAATCCAACCTACACTTCATCCAACGGCAGCAGGCTTGGGCCATGCAGCGTTTCGGGGTATTCCGGAACAGTGTTTGAACCCATCGACGAATACAAAGGCGACTTTGCACGTATCTATTTTTATATGGCCACCCGCTACGAAAATGTAATTGCCGGATGGTACAGCAACTCCTCAGAAGCCAACGCAGTACTAATGAACAATAACTTTCCGGTGTACGAGACCTGGTTTTTGAATATGCTCGGCGAGTGGCACGAAAACGATCCTGTTTCTGAAAAGGAAATCGACCGCAACAATGCGGTGTATGCCATTCAAGGAAACCGCAACCCTTTTGTTGATTATCCTGAATGGGTGTACACCGTCTGGAATGTAGGCGCAAACTTAGCCCAGGAACCTACCCACCACGCCGCCAATTTCTCGGCACACAGCATCACCCTCACCTGGACCGATGCCTCTGGCACCACTGTGCCTGACGGATATCTGGTACGCATGAGCAGCACAGGTTTTGAGAATATTGAAATACCAGCCGACGGCACTTCCGTGAGCGACGACTTTTTTAATTTGAATATCGATTATGGCACTGAGAAAGCCATTTTTGGCGGCCTCGCACCCGGCCAGTTGTATTATTTCAAAATATTCGGATATACCGGCAGCGGCGCCAGCATCGACTACAAAACAGATGGCAGCGTACAGCAAATCAGCATCCAGGCGAGGTAGGAGAAAAGTGTTAATAGTTATCCGTTAATAGTTAATTGTTGAGCGTTATCCGTTCATTGTTAATCGTTCATTATTAATTGTAAATTGTTGAGCGAAGGGAAATCACGCTTGTGCGGGATTAATTATTGAGCGAAGCATCAGCCAAAGAGGGAACGGAGGTTTTCTCGGTGTTCTCAGCGAATCCCCTGCTTGCTTTGCAGTAAAAGTTCTGATTTAGAATAACCCACAGAGGCAGCGAAGCCCTTTTTACGGAGGCAAATCAAAAGGAAATTGTAAATTTGTGGCAAATTAATATTTAGAGGAAAATTAACTGCGTTGACAGCCGAAATAGCAAAATTAAACACGTAACGCCGGGACATCAGTAATTAAGGGATTATAATTTTGATCGAATTGCGCATGTAGGAAATAGAAGGGGTTTTGAAAATGATAAAACGACTTTACATAGACACTTCAGTGTTTGGAGGGTATTTTGACATTGAATTCGATACCGACACAAAGCCATTTTTTAAAAGGGTTTTCAAAAGCTCAATTCGATTACTGATTTCAGATATCCTTGAATTTGAAATTTATAATGCTCCAGCATTTGTCCAGGACTTCTATGAGTCGATTCCTGCTGAATTGGTGGAAAGAGTTGGATTAAATGAAGAAGCCAGCATCTTAGCCGAAAAATACATTGCCGAAAAAGTAGTTGGGAAAACCAGCCTGGCTGATTGCCAGCACATAGCACTTGCTACCATCAACAAAGCTGATGTGTTGGTGAGTTGGAACTATAAACATATAGTGAACCTTGAGCGCATCAAGGGATACAATGCAATCAATTACCGCCAAGGATACCAAATGATCGAGATTAGAACACCAAAAGAAATTTTTATTTATGAAAACACAGCAGAGTAAACAAGGTATTGTAAAAGCAATGCGCCAAATCCGCGATAAATTTAGCAGCGAAATTATGGAAATGACATTAACCGAGGAAAAGGCTTACATCAAAGAACAGATTGCTAAAATGAAATTAAAAAGAGAGCGCAAAGCCACGGCAATTTAAAGAATAGGGATAAGAACATTGCGATGAGTAATAAACGGTAAACAGATCGTAGAGACAAGGTTATCCGCTTTCTACAAATGTTTGTGAATAAATTAGGTCGGAAAAACCAAAAAACCAACAGAGAAGCCGCAGAGAGAACAGAGTTTTTTTAGCCCGGAGGCGAATCCAAAGGAAAACTGTAAATTTGTAGCGAAAACTGGTAAAGTGATAACATTTGATAAACATTAAGAAGCAAATAGATTATTGGGTTCGTGGTGCTGAGGACGATCTGGTGACTGCCACACTCCTGATCGAAAATAACCGACTTTTGCATGGATTATTTTTTTGCCATCTGGTGATGGAAAAAATTATTAAAGCGCATGTGGTTAAAGAAAGCAACGAAATTGCACCCAGGACGCATAATTTGATGTTTTTATTGCAAAAAGCAAAGGTTGCTATATCTGAAGAAGATGAGATTTTTTTAGGTGTATTAATGAAGTATCAATTGGAAGGCAGGTATCCTGATTACACTCCATTAATTCCGTGGAGGGAAACAGTTGAAAGCTACCTCACAGAAACAAAAAAACTATTGTCATGCCTCAGGAAGAAATTATAGCACTGATTCAAAAATATGTGGCTTTGCTCAATGCCGAGGGTCTATCCGTGCGAAAGGCATTTTTGTTTGGCAGCTATGCCACTGGTCTGGCCACCCAATCGAGCGACATTGATGTATTGATCGTTTCTGACAAGTTTGATGAAGCCGACGATAGGGCAGCCGGAAAAATGTGGCAACTAACCAAATATGTTCATACCGGTATCGAGCCTTTTTTGATAGGAATGGACAAATTTATGAGCGATGAGCGTTCGCCATTGATAAGCAACATCAAGCAAAAAGGCATCGAAGTGTTTTAGCTTTAAAAAAACCACAGAGATAACAGAGAAGCCACAGAGGAAGCGGAGTTTTTTTTAGCCGGAGGCAAATCAAAAGGAAAATTGTAAGTTTGTAGCACAATTTTGTACTATAAAAATAATAGCTGCAATGACCAACTTCAACGCAAAATACATCAACCCGTTTACCGATTACGGTTTTAAAAGGCTATTTGGTGAAGAGCCAAACAAAGACTTGTTGCTCGATTTTCTGAACCAGGTTTTGCGTGATGTGGAAGGTGAAATTGTTGATTTATCATACCTGCCCGTCGAAAAACTCCCCCAGGAACTGGAAAGCCGAAGAGCCATTTTCGACTTGTACTGCACCAACGAAAAAGGGGAGAAGTTTATCGTTGAGCTACAAAAAGTAAAACAGAAATTCTTTAAAGACCGCACGGTTTATTATTCCACTTTCCCCATTCAGGAGCAGGCCATCAAAGGGCCGGAATGGAATTTTGAATTGCGCAACGTGTATCTCATAGCCATACTCGACTTTGTGTTTGACGATGATAAGTCGCAGACCGACAAATTCCGGTACGATGTGCAATTATCCGACATCGAAACACACCGGGTTTTTTACGATAAGCTCACCTTTGTTTATTTCGAGATGCCTAAGTTTAACAAGAAGGAAGATGAGCTAAAAACCAAATACGACAAGTGGCTATTTGTATTGAAAAATTTAAATAAACTGGATCGGATTCCGGTAGAACTAAAAGAAGGGATTTTTATGAAACTATTCGAAACCGCCGAGGTGGCAAAATTAGATCCGGAGGAATTCACAGCCTACCAGGCAAGTTTGAATGCCTATCGGGATATGAAA
>SABY01000316.1 GCA_009928785.1 Clostridia bacterium
ACTATTTTCAGTTGCGGGTTGTTTACCAGCATCTTAAGTATTGCCCGGCCTATTCTTCCTAATCCGTTAATAGCGATGTTGTAACTCATAATGATTTTGTTTTTAAAATTAATTATTGAAAAAATTATTCGGTAAAATAACTATTTCTTTTTAGATGTGCGTTGAATTGTATGTGTGGCCTGGCCGTAAAACATTTCGGCAGCTTCCATGATGGTTTCAGAAAGGGTAGGATGCGGATGGATGGTAAGCTCCAGGTCTTTGGCCACAGCGCCCATTTCGATAGCCAGGGCAGCCTCGGCAATAAGATGTTCGGCCATTTCACCGGCAAAACCGGCTCCCAGCAGACGCTGACTTTTCTTGTCGAAGATAAGTTTGGTAACGCCATGTGTTAATCCCAGAGCCACTGCTCGTCCGGAGGCACTCCATGGGAAACGGGTAATGGTAACCTCGGCCTGCTGCTGCTCGGCTTCAGCTTGTGTTAGACCTGCCCAGGCCAGGCCGATGTAAACTACCGCAGGTACCACTTTTGGCTCATAAGCACTCTTTTGTCCAGCGATGTGCTGAGCCGCAATACGACCTTCGTGGCTTGCTTTATGTGCCAGCATCGGTTGGCCGGCAACATCGCCGATGGCATAAATGTGTGCTTTATTGGTCTGGCGAAATTCATTAACCACAACAAATCCTTTGTCGTCGGTTTTTACGCCAGCCTTTTCCAGACCCGTGCGCCGGCTGTCGGGTTTCATGCCGATGGCTACCAATATTTTATCAAACACCTGTTCTTCCTGGTTTCCGTTTTTATCTTCCAGAGTAACGCGCAGCTTGTCGCCGGCTTTTTCGGCTTTTACCACCTTGGTTTCAAAACGTGAATTCTTAAGTAGTTCCTGGTGCATCGAAGCAATTATTTTGGTCAAATCTTTATCGGCACCGGGGAGTATCGAGGGCGTCATTTCAACAATGGTTACGCGTGTACCCAGCGCCTTGTATATCTTGCCCATCTCCATGCCGATGTAGCCGGCGCCCACGATGAGCATGGTTTCGGGTACATCGTTAAGTTTTAGCGCTGTTTCGGCATTTAGTATCATGGAGCCGTCGGTTTCGATGCCAGGTAGCATGGCGGCCTGTGCGCCGGTAGCTATAATTGCTTTGTCGAATTTTAGCATACTTTTTTCGCCATCCGCACCGGTAAATTCAATTGTATGATCATCTACAAATTGTGCTCTCCCCTGCCGGTAATCGATG
>SABY01000037.1 GCA_009928785.1 Clostridia bacterium
CAGCCTATCAGGGTGTTGAGCTTGTTGTATTGTTTCATCAGATGTCGATTTTGTGCCTTTTACTATTTTGCGGGCGAAAATAAACATTTTCAGCCGAGCGAGGCGCGAATAAGATTTCCTAAAGAGAATTGAACGAACCTAATGGCACGGGAATTTTGCTTATCCGCCGGTCGCACCTTGAATACTTTTCAAAGACTGAAACATTGGTTCAAATATCGGCTTGCTGGCCTGGCGTTGCTCACGGCCTGATTTTCGACGAGCGAACCTAAACACGGGTTAGCCACAAAAACAAAAAGATGTGCGATTTGCCAGATAATTTGGAAAGTTAGTTATTTTTGTAGGATGAAACAAAAACGCACAATACATGGCAACTCCGATGAAAAGGAAAAAGGTTTTCATAATGTGCCGAATAGGTCACAGTAAAAAGACGGAGAGGAGTCATGAAAACAAGTTACAAAAATAATAGAAAAACTGCTCCACCAATACAACGGTTGAAAAGACCAAAAAAACTTATTGCCTTTGGTTGGTATGGCGGGAAATTCTCTCATCTCGACTGGCTTTTACCACAACTTCCTGATTGTTTGCATTATTGTGAGCCGTTTGCCGGGTCTGGTGCAGTTTTGCTAAACAGGGATCCTTCACCAATAGAGACATACAATGACATTGACGGAGAAGTTGTTAATTTTTTCAAAGTTCTTCGAGAAGAAAAAAATGCTTTAATTGAGCAGATAGCATTAACACCATTTTCGAGAGAGGAATTTGGAATAGCCTGTGAATTGAACCCAAACTTAACAAATATTGAACGCGCAAGACGTTTTTATATAAGAGCAAGACAAGTTCGGACTGGTTTAGCTCAAACTGCTTCAATTGGTCGTTGGGCAAATTGCAAAAACACAAGCCGTGCCGGGATGAGCGGAGTTGTCAGTCGCTGGCTTGGTGGCGTTGAACAGCTTGATTTTATTGCAGAACGTCTGTTGAGAGTTCAAATTGAAAACAGACCTGCAATTGACATTATAAAATTATATGACAGCAAAGAAACGCTTTTTTATTGCGATCCTCCATACATTCACGAAACTCGGGGTGATACAAAAGCATATGGGTTTGAGATGACTGATGTTGACCATAAAGATTTGGCCAAAACACTTAACTCAATTTCCGGTCTAGCAGCCATTTCTAATTACGAATGTGATTTAATGGACGAACTATATCCAGCGGGTAGATGGACGAAGATATACAGTCCTGAGAAAGTGATTCATTCTACCAAAGATGTGCGTCAAGAAGTAATTTGGGTAAATTATAAAATAAAAGATTTGAAACATAAAAACAGCTTTTCACTTTTTGAAAATGAATAACATCATCCCAGCAGAACTTTTAGAAAAGATTTACTTAAAAGCCTTCAGCAGCTTGACGAAAAGTGCTGTAAAACTTGTCATTACACGAGAAAAAATCGAATTTGTTTGTCGATGCAATTCTAACAAAGCACCGATTAGATTTTTAATGTCTTGTTTACTTGCTAAAACACACAATCCAAAAGTTGATATTCGAAAGCCATATACAGAAATTGAAGGTACCGACACATATTCTGGCCGATTTTATGATGAGAGATTTATTGAGTTGTTAGTACACAAATACAAACTACCTTGTAATCCAACAACAGCATACTTAACCCCTGCTTTCAGAAACCTTGACCGTATTTTGACCACTGACCTTGCTTTAATTGGAAGACCCAGAGAGGTTTATGCGGCTGCTCTTGAAATACTGGATTTGGTGTATGCAAAGAAAGAAAAACCTGAAAACATTCTCCAGGAAATAATTCGTTTCCTACTAATAGTCAAAGCAGAAGATGAGTTAAGAATGACGCAACTTATTTCTGACCTTAAACAAGCAGACGATATTCTTCCTCTTGCGACAGAAGAAATTGTGACCCTACTAACGCAGCATATGAAGTGCAAGGGAGCAAGTCGCCTTCCTGTTTTAATCGTTGCATCTGCTTACCAGACAGTAAAAGACCAAATCGGAGAAGTAAACAAGTTGCTTGAATATCATAATGCGGCCGATAAACAAACTGGTTCTATTGGTGATGTAGAAATTACCCTAACGAATGACAACCGAATTGTAACTTGCTATGAAATGAAAGATAAGCAGGTAACAAGAACAGATATTGATGTTGCTTTGCAAAAATTAGCAAAAACTAAAAACAAAATTGATAACTACATTTTTATAACAACCAATATTATTGAAATTGAAGTAACCGAATACGCAAAAAGTCTGTATGAAAAAACTGGGGTTGAATTTGCTGTTTTAGACTGTATCGGTTTTGTAAGACACTACCTGCATTTCTTCCACAGAGAGAGAAACACATTTTTGAATATTTATCAATCAATGGTTTTATCTGAACCCACAAGTTCAGTTTCACAACCATTAAAAGAAGCATTTTTAGCCTTAAGACGAGCATCTGAGGCGGACAACCGATAGACAACAATACTAACCTATTGATTAGTGTTGTAGCAATAATTCAAGGACATAATAGCGAATGATAAGAACGTCCAGTTGGTAACAAAGGCTTTGTGCAATAAGAGTTTCGTGAGGTATTCAAACGTTGTAGCCGGCTCAAATTTTCGTGGTGGTGGACAGGAAAACGCCCCGTAATCCTTTACTGCCGCTACACTCAGCCGCCAGCACACATTGAAACTGCCGCAAAGTACGATAAAACAACTGTTGATTATACCCTGATACCCAAAGCAAAAAGCCGCTAATCCATTAAGGCGTAATACAAAAGGGATTTTTGAAAATCGGGAAGATGGTTTTTGTCAGTGTTTTTGCCATCATGCTAAATGTAAATACTCTACAAAAAAAATGCTACTGTTCAGCACTGTCTCCCGATTTCAGTCACACCGTGAATGCCGCCTAAACCTAAAACATTAGCCTGAACTTTGATTTGCTGGCTTGGAGTTATGCGCGGTGTAACTTTTCTTCAAGCCACAGTCACACCTTTGATGCTGCCTGTACATGAAACTATAGCTCGTCAATAATGCACAAAAAAAACCTTCCGGGGGGCACCGGAAGGTTTTCACTTTAGGGGAAATCAAATTGAAGTCCCCGCTCGATGTGAGGCGGGGTCTTCAATCTTTGCACCCAGGGAGAGCTGTTTTTCGGATTGAGGATGAAACGGATTGAGGGACGATAAAACGGATATTTCTGCCTGATAATGTTCCGGGTTGGACAAACAGCCACTTTGGACGCAGTACGATAAGAACGAAACTAACCAATCAAAAAAATAAATTCGGCAGCTAAAATACTACAGCTTTGCGCATTATCCAAATAGAAAACCCTAACCCAAAAACATGTTTTCCAGTTGAATATGAGGGTTTTTTGTATGAACGATAAAAATGAATGAATGAACGCAATGATCCATTGAACCAGCGTAGACGAAAATATTTTTTAAAAACCTGAAATTTATTTTGTTTCTAAATAGTAATCGTGTTTGAAACCCACTTTTGTACCCAAAATCTTCGGGGCAGTTTTTTTGTTTTAGAAAATATTCCAGCCAAAAACAATATTATGAGAATATTCTCATTATCTTTGCAGCAAAATTTATTGTATGCCACGCCGACATCATCCACGAAAAGTTGTAGCTCCTCCACGGTTTAAAGGTTACAAGCCCTACGGCACCACCATCGACAGCATGGATGAGGTGGAGCTGCTCTACGAAGAATATGAAGCTATAAAGCTGGCCGACTACGACGGCATGACGCATCATCAGGCTTGTGTGCTGATGGGAGTTTCGCGCCCTACATTTGCCCGCATTTACGAAAGTGCCCGGCAAAAAATTGCACGCGCACTGGTGGAGGTAAAAGCGATAAAGTCGGTGTACGGCAATGCCAGCTTCGACAAAGACTGGTTTTCGTGCAAAAAATGTAATGCGCTTTTTACGCTGCCCGAAACAATTACCGACAAAACCTGCCCGATGTGTCACGCCACCGACATGGTTTTTATTAATGATTACAAAAAGGAAATTTAAAATTAATAAATCACAAACGAATATGTCAACAATGAAAACTGTAATTACATCAAGCGGCGACACGCTGCAATCGACGATGGACCCAAGATTTGGCCGGTGCGCATACTTCTGTGTTTATGAACACGACAGTGGCACAACAACTTTTGTGAAAAACCAATTTGCTGATGCCATGGGTGGCGCCGGACAAAAGGTTGCCGAACAGATACTGACGCTCGGAGTACAGCGAATCGTATCGGGCGATTTTGGCCCAAAAGCTAAAGAGCTACTCGACAAATACCAGGTACAACTGGTGAAATTTTCGGAGGATCATAAAACGATTCAACAAATAATTGAAACACTAAAATAACAGAAAGGAGAGTATTATGCCAGGATTCGACAGAACAGGACCTGAAGGGCAAGGCTCAGCCACCGGACGTGGTTTGGGACGCTGTAGAAAACAGCAGCCTGCCGGTAACGACGTTTCTGAAAACACTCCGCGCCGACGCTTCAACAGCGACGAAACCGGACGGGGGCAGGGACGTGGCGCAGGCCGTGGAAGAGGCCGCGGATTTGGTCGCGGAAACAGATAGTCATTTGTCCGCACCATGATATGCTGCATGTTTTTATGATAAAATGTGCAGCATTTTTTTGATAACATTTTTAATCGCATGAGAAACAAAAGTTTGAAAATAGCCATTGCCAGTGGCAAAGGAGGCACAGGAAAGACAACCGTTGCCGTTAATTTGGCAAGCTTCCTGGCACAGCATAGCTCAAAAGTTTTGCTGGTAGATTGTGATGTGGAAGAACCTAACGATGCATTGTTTTTTGCCGATGCGCAACTTACAGCCACCGTTCAGGTAATGCTTCCGGTGCCACAGATCGACACACAGAAATGTACTTTTTGTCGTGCTTGTGTGGATTATTGCGCCTTCAACGCCATTACTGTAATTCCGCCTTTAAAGCACGCCGAAGTCTCAGTGGAGTTGTGCCACTCGTGCGGTGCATGCCTTTATGCTTGTCGCGATGGAGCCATCACCGAAAAGGATTGGCATATCGGCGACATCAACAGTTACCAGGTGAGCGAAGGTTTGCTACTACGCGAAGGCCGGTTAAAAGTTGGGTTGGCAACCCAAACGCCACTTATCCGGCAGCTCACCGGCAAAGCAAAAACAGCGGAAGGCATCGTCATTTATGATGCTCCTCCAGGCACTTCCTGCTCGGTGGTGGCAACTTTGGCTGGTGCTGATTATGTAATTCTCGTTACCGAGCCAACCCCCTTTGGCCTTTACGATCTGAAACTAGCCGTAGAATTGGTGCGCTCGATGGATAAAAGTTTTGGAGTCGTGATTAATAAAGCGGATAAACAATTTGATAAGCTGCAGCAATACCTCTCGGAAGAGGCGATTCAGGTGCTTGCTACCATACCATTCGATCGCGAGATTGCGCGGCAGTATTCCGGAAGCCGGCTATTGATAGAAGCTATTGCCGGCTACAAAGATTATTATAAAGAAATAACCGGGAAAATTTTTGAGACCACAACCGTATGAAACCAGAAGAGATAACCATTTTGAGCGGAAAAGGAGGCACCGGAAAAACCTCTATAACAGCGGCTTTTGCTTCGTTGGCGGGAGAGGCGGTGTTTTGCGACTGCGATGTGGATGCCGCTGATCTGCACCTGATATTAAAACCCGACATCCAATCGACGCACCCATTTATTAGCGGCAGCAAGGCCATCATCGATGCCGACGCCTGCTCCGGTTGTGGCCTCTGTTTGGACGTTTGCAGGTTTGATGCAGTAGTACAAAGTGGTGACAACACTTTCAGCATCGACGCACTGTTTTGTGAAGGATGTCGGCTTTGCAGCCGGCTTTGTCCGGAGCAGGCCATTCGCATCGAAGATTCCCACAACAATTTCTGGTATGTATCGTCAACGCGTTTTGGTACGCTGGTGCATGCCCACATGATGCCGGGCGAAGAAAACTCCGGCAAGCTGGTGGTAACCATTCGCAGCAAAGCCCGCGAGATAGCTACACAAAACAATATTGGACGTATCATCAACGATGGGCCGCCGGGGATTGGCTGCCCTGTGATTGCCTCCCTGTCGGGGGTTCACAAGGTGCTGCTCGTAGCAGAGCCATCGGTTTCGGGGCTGCACGATGCACTGCGGCTGGTTGAGCTTACGCGTAAGTTTGGCATTTATACACTTGCCGTCATCAACAAATGGGATTTGAATCCGGAGCTAAGCCAGAAATTGGAAGAAGAACTCAGGCAGCAATTGGTAGCAGTGATTGGCAAAATTCCTTTCGACCGGACATTTACTGACGCCATGATTGCCGGGCTATCTATCACTGAATTCGCCCCGGAATCGGAAGCTACGCTTTTGCTAAAGAATATCTGGAAGAAGTTAGAGGGTAGAAGTTAGAGGGTAGAAGTTAGAAGTTAGAGGGGAAAAAGCAGAGGGTAGAAGTTAAAAGTTATGCGTAAGATGTGTGGTTGTGCTGATAGATGGTTGCCGGAGCCGGCGTACTGAAAAAACAACAAATAATTTTTATCATGCACTCTTAGATGACCGATAAAAACCGGGAATTAAGAATCTCTATGAAAATTAATATCCAAAATTTGGAACCAAAAATTTGGAATTTTGACTTTTGTATTTTAGGCCCTCAATTTTATCCTATCTTTACCAGATCAAAAAATGGTTTTATCATTCAAAAATTAATGGAGGTACTATGAAAAACGGATTTTTACTAGTAGCGATCATCATGCTGCTGGCCAGCGGATGTCAGCAGCCTACAAAGGAAACGGTGAATGTGGAGAAAGAAAAGGAGGCGATCAGGCTGGTATTGCAAAAATATGCGTTAGCCAACGAAAATCAGGACATCGGGATGATTGGCGATATTTGGTGCCCGTCGGAGCGCATCGTAAGTTTTGGAACTGAGTCGGGCGAGAAACTTGTAGGCTGGGAGCAGATTAAGGCCGCAGTTATCAAGCAGTTTGGCATCTTCAGCAACACCTATATTTTCGCCGACGACCAGATTATCGAGGTTAACGAAACGGGAAACACCGCCTGGTTTTCAGAGATCATCAATTACAACTTTATCCGCGACGGCAAAGCCAACAGCTACGAAGGGCTGCGCTATACCGGTGTGCTTGTAAAAAAAGATGGGAAATGGCTGTTGGTGCAAACCCACATGTCGGTGCCGGAGGTCAGGGCGAAGTGATAGAAACCGCAGGCGCTTTGGTCATTTGGTGAAATTCCAAAAAGCAAATATTTTAACCCCTCAAACTGCTACGCGCGTTTGGAATCTGTAGGTTAGGATTTAATTGTTATTTGAAATTTGCTGTTTGGAGCTTGTTAAAATGCTCCCTGAAACTGCCGCAAAAAGCGCACGTCATTTTCAAAGAACAGGCGCAGGTCGTCTATTTGATAACTGAGCATGGTAATGCGTTCGATGCCCATTCCAAAGGCAAATCCTGTATATTCGCTACTGCTGATGCCGCAGTTTTCGAGTACGTTGGGATCCACCATTCCACAGCCCAATATTTCTACCCATCCTGAATGTTTGCAAATTCTGCAACCGCTACCGCCACATATTTTACACGAGATGTCCATTTCGGCCGAAGGCTCCGTAAAAGGAAAGTAAGAAGGCCGGAAGCGCACGCGTGTGTCTTCGCCGAAAAGTTCGCGGGCAAAGTGATAAAGGGTTTGCTTGAGATCGGCAAACGATACATTGTGATCGATATACAAACCCTCCACCTGATGAAAAATGCAATGTGCGCGAGCGGAGATGGCTTCGTTGCGGAACACACGTCCGGGCGCCATTACACGAATGGGAGGCTTGTTGTTTTCCATGATGCGCACCTGCACCGAAGAGGTATGGGTGCGCAGCGCCACTTTTTCGGCGTTGGGCACCTGGCTGCTGCTGATAAAAAAAGTGTCCTGCATATCGCGCGCCGGATGCTCGTCGGGGAAGTTGAGTGCCGAGAAGTTGTGCCAATCGTCTTCAATCTCCGGCCCTTCGGCCACGGTGTATCCCAACCGGTTGAAGATATCGAGAATGCGCCGCCGGACAATCGATAAAGGATGGCGGCTGCCGGTAAATTGGAAATCAGCGGGGCGGCTAAGGTCGGCTGCTGCTGCTTTTGCCGCGTCTGCCGGATTTTGGTCGAGCGATTCTTTGAGCTGATTGTATTTTTCCTGCGCGCGATTTTTCAGCTCATTGAGGCGCTGCCCCATCTCTTTGCGTTCGTCAGGAGGCACACTTTTAAAATCCTCAAAAAGTGCCGGTATCTTCCCTTTTTTGCTGATGTAAGCTATGCGGAAAGCATCGAGCTGCCCGGCGTCATGCGGCGCGGCAGCATCTATCTCCTGCAATAGCTTGTCGATTTTATCTTTCATGATACTTTGCGTGATGCAATTTCTTTAAAGCCGCTGATCTTATTTCTCTATTTCGATGGTCATTTTCACTTCGTTCACGGGACGGTCACCGGAGGCAGTTTTTACGGCGGCAATTTTATCTACCACATCCAGCCCATCGGTTACCTCTCCGAATACAGTATAGTCTCCATCGAGGTGGGGCGTGCCGCCCACTGTGGAATAAACCTGGCGTTGTTCGTCGGTAAATGATTTACCACCCTGCGCCATGTTGGTGAGCATGGCGTCGTCGAAAACGCGGCCTTGCACAATATAAAACTGGGACCCGGAGGAGGCCTTTTCAGGATTCATCTGGTCGGGCATGCGGGCAGCAGCAAGTGCTCCCTTTTTATGAAAATGATTGGGGCGAAATTCCGCCGGAACAGTATAGCCCGGATCCTGACGGCCATCGGCGTTTTGTCCGCCCTGAATCATAAAGTCTTTGATAACCCGATGAAAAATGGAGCCGTTGTACCAGCCTTCGTTTACAAGTTTTACAAAATTATCACGGTGTAGTGGCGTATCGTTGTAGAGTAAGCCATGGATGTCGCCATAGTCGGTATGGATTACAAATTTGGTTGGTTTGTCCTGCTGCGACATTCCTTGCAGGGCAAAGGCGGCAATAAGTGTGAAAAGGATTGCTATTTTTTTCATGTTCTAAAATTTTATAAAATGAGTTCTAAATTACAAAGACAAAGCTCGAATAAATTCCAAATTCCAAATTCCAAAAAATCCAATTTTAAATTCTCATCTTTAAAAACCTGGATAAAATTTTGAAATTTGTTTATTGAGTTTTATTTGTCATCTGATTTTTGGTTTTTCCCTTCCTATTTCTCAATAATTGTCATGGTCATGGGCACATCTTCCAGCGGGCGATCGCCGGGAGCGGTGGGGACGGCGGCAATTTTATCTATCACATCCAGCCCGCTGATCACTTCGCCAAACACAGTGTATTGCGTGTCGAGGAAGGGGGTTCCGCCAATGGTTTGATAGATTTCGATTTGTTCGGGTGTATAAAAGGCTCCTGTTTGTTGTGCGACGTTGTTAAGCTCGGCGGCATCGGTTTTGCGACCTTGCACGATGTAAAACTGTGAGCCTGACGAGCGTCGCTGCGGGTTCGTCTGGTCGCCTTGCCGTGCTGCGGAGAGGGCGCCTTTTTTGTGAATAAATGCGGGATTAAATTCTGCCGGGATGGTGTAGCCGGGGCCGCCGCTTCCCAGACGCTGGCCGGGAGCCGCACCTTTGCTGTCGGGGTCGCCGCCCTGAATCATAAAGTCGCGGATAACGCGATGAAACAGTGTGCCGTTGTAATAACCTTCGCGTACCAGTTTCAGGAAGTTGTCGCGGTGCTGGGGTGTTTCGTCATAAAGCAGCAGCGTCATGTCGCCATATTTGGTGCTTAGTTTCACTTTTTGTCCGGCAGGAGTTTCGGCCGGCGCTTGTTGAGGTGTGTCCATAGTATCGTTTGTTTGGATGGTTTGTGTAGTTTCTTCCGGATTGGATTGTGTTTGTTTGCTGTCGGTGCCCGAAGGCTGGTTGCAGGCGCCCAGGGTAATGGCTGCCACAAGGATAAGAAAGAATGTGTTTTTAATCATTGTCCGTTATTTAAAAAATTTGCGCAAAGAACGGAAAATATTTTCAGAATGGAAACTGGCATTCAGAGGTGATTTCCTCCTTACTATTTTGGATTCGCGGAGTTTTTAGCTACGCATTTCTTCAAGTTGCTCCTGAAGTTCTCTTGCCCGCTCCTTGCTTGTTGAACCTCTAAGGCTGGCAGATAATTTTTTATTCTTTTGGGTTTCTACTTTCTCCAAATCTCTCCATGCTTCATCTTCTTGAGATAAAAGCCATTCTTTGGCCAAAACCTTTTCGCTTGCAAAATGAGTATGAACGGAATTATCTTCCGCTCTTTGCTTTGTCTCTTTTAGTAAAAACTCACTAACTTTCAGCTTTTCAGCGTAAGGCAATTGGTTAATAATAGCAATTACCTGTTCAAATTTGAGCGGTAAATTTATGTTTAATGTGGCTGAATCCATTGGTACAAATTTTTTAATGAATTATATTTTTCTTAACGGAATTCCCTTTAAACGGTTTGTTGCGATAACTTGTTTGATAAAAAGGATAAATCACTAAGCCCAAAAAAATGCCGCAAGTTGTGCTATTCTTTTTTCTTTCGTTCTTCAAAGAAACATCGGCGGCACAGCGGTTCGTATCGGTCGGTTTCGCCGAGTTCTACCAGTTTTTCGCCGCCGGCAATGCGGTGCGAGTACTGCGCCAGGTTGCCGCATTTCATGCAGATGGCGTGCACCTTGGTCACATATTCGGCAGTGGCTATTAGGGCGGGCATGGGGCCAAAGGGTTTGCCGGTGTAGTCCATGTCGAGGCCGGCCACAATTACGCGCATGCCTGCGTTGGCCAGTTGGTTGCATACTGCGGGCAGGCCTGCGTCGAAAAACTGCGCTTCGTCCACAGCCACCAAGTCCACCTCACCGGCCAGCAACAATATCTGCGACGACGATTCTACAGGTGTCGATGGAATGCTTGAGGCGTCGTGCGACACCACATTGGATTCATCGTAGCGAACATCCACGGCGGGTTTAAAAATCTCCACTTTTTGCTTTGAGATGCGCGCGCGCTTGAGGCGTCGGATCAGCTCCTCGGTTTTGCCCGAAAACATCGAGCCGCAAATGACTTCTATCCAGCCGCCGCGGTCGGTGCGGTCGGCTTTGATTTCTAAAAACATATTCCTTTTTTATAAAATACAATCTCCTGCTTTTGCCGGAATTTGTGCCGCGAAAATACGCTTTCTGTTCCTTAATCGTTTATCACGTCGGGACGAGTTTTGACAAAGATAGAATGGACGGGTCAATAATTTTGCTTTTTTTGCAAAATGCTCTACCAAAGCCTATGCTTTGGCGGCCAAAAGAAAACAACCGCTGCTTTGAAATTTACTTTATGACGCTTAACGATCAAATTACCCAACAGATACAAAAGATTGTAAAGGACTGGATGCGTGCCAACCGCCATCAGCCCGAAATAGCGCGTCTTGATCGCGACATTCTTTTCGGCGATCTGCGGTTGCTTTACGATCTGGTTGATGAACTGGAGGTGGCGCATTCGAGCACTGATTTATCCAATCAAAAACCAACGGTGAGAGAGGTGGCGCAAAACAATGTTCCGCTTCAGGTTGCAAAAGAAGCGGCTTACTGTGTGAATGAAGAAAAAAATGGTGGGCCTGAAACGACTGTCAGCAACTCACATAATCCGATGATGGATGAGGCAGAAACTGAAGATGCTTTTTCGGAACCATTGGTACAAGGTGTGGAAAAAGAAAACAAAAAACCTTTACCATCAATCTCCACCAGGAAGCCGACAAAATCAACAGCCGATCAGTTTGCGCCTGCTAAAACGTTTGCTGATGTTTATCAAAAAAACGACGATACTTCACTGGCGGCGCATATTGGAAGTCACGCCATTCCCGACATCAGAACCGCCATTGGCGTGAACGATAAATTTTTGTTTATTAATGAAATATTTAAAGGCGATGTGGAGGTCTATCAACGAACTATCGACCGGCTCAACCACCAAACGCGATTGAATGATGCACTGCTGGTGATAGACGAAGTGAAGCAAAAACATGTTGTCCATGATAAGGAAGCCATCGACAAGTTGATTAAGATTATCAAAAGGAAATTTCAAAATTGAAACCATGACTTTGTTTAAAGCAAATAAATCCGAATGCCGGAATTGTCCTAAGCTGCTGATTCAACAAAGTTTGCCTTTAGATGTTATCTACATCGCATTCCTTACCACCGTACATTACTCTTGGAAATTTCTATAAACGCATTTTTATTTTAAATCTATTAATACATAACAAATGAGAAAACTCGCTACACTAATTCTTCTGGTTTTTCTGGCAGGCGCGCTGATTCCTATTCAGGGTCAGAGCTTGCTCACCAACCAACTGACCACGCATCTTGAGCAGATGTCTGCTGACGACATGGTGCGGATTAACATTACATTAAAACAGAAATACGATTCACAAAAGTTGTTGCGTCATGCGCAATCGCTGCGCGGAGAGGCGCGTCGCCAGTATGTGGTTACCGCACTCAAAGATTTTACAGCCATGTCGCAGCGGGGCGTGGTGGCGCAGCTCAATGTGCAGCAGCGCAGCCAGCAGGTGCGTCAGGTTACCACTTATTGGATTGCCAATGTGATCAACTGCTATGCTACTCCTGATGCAATAGCACAACTTGCCAAACGCGGCGACATCGAATCCATCGACTACGACGAGATGCGTGTACTCCTCGACCCGGCCGAGCGCAAAAATGCTGTAGCTATGGAAGGTGTTCCCGGCAGCCGCGAAATTACCTGGAATGTGCTCAAAGTAAACGCCGACGATGTGTGGGCACTGGGTTTTAATGGCGAAGGCGTGATAGTGGCTGTGATAGATACTGGCGTGAACTACGATCACCTCGACTTACAGGGAAATATTTGGCAAAGCGACGAATATCCTAATCATGGATATGATTTTGCAAATAACGACAACGATCCCAAAGACGACAACGGTCATGGTACGCATTGCTCAGGAACCGTAGCCGGCACCGGGGCAGCAGGTTCTCAAACCGGAGTTGCTCCCGGAGCTACCATCATGTGCCTGAAAGTGCTCGATGCCGGCGGCAGCGGCAACGAAAGTGGTGTGTGGTCGGGGATACAATTCAGCGTCGAACAGGGCGCTCACGTGATGAGCCTTTCGCTGGGCTGGCTCCACGACTGGGGTCCCAACCGCCGCGTATGGCGCGAAGCATTTGATAACTCATTGGCGGCCGGAATTGTGGCATCAGTAGCAGCCGGCAACGAAGGCGACCAGCAAGGCAGCTATCCCATTCCTGACAACGTTCGTACACCCGGCGATTTGCCTCCGCCCTGGCTACACCCTGACCAAACGCTTACCGGTGGCATCTCGGGAATTATCTGCGTGGGATCAACCACCAGCAGCAACCAAATGTCAGGCTTTTCCGGACGTGGTCCGGTGACCTGGAGCGCTATTGCTCCTTTTAATGATTATCCCTATCAACCCGAAATGGGTCTGATTCGCCCCGATATTTGCGCTCCCGGCTCCAACATCAAATCGTTGGCTTATAATAGCAACACCGGATACGAAGACGGATGGAGCGGAACTTCGATGGCGACTCCCTGCAATGCCGGCATGATAGCACTGATGCTTCAGAAAAATATGCAGCTCAGCCCGGAGCAGATTTCGCAGGTTTCGGAAGAGACAGCCCAGGTGATGACACCCGGCAAAAACAACAACAGCGGCTCCGGACGCATCGACGCATTAGCAGCCGTTAACGCTGTGTCGCTGCCGGGACCAAGTTATTATGCTCATTCCATCAACGACGCCGCTGGTAACAACAACGGAATACCCGAACCCGGTGAGTCGGTGTTGCTCACACTTGCGCTGGCCAACTTCAGCGACGCTCCGGCCAGCAATGTTAGCGTTGACATTACTACTGCAAATCCGTACATCACTCTGATCGACTCTACCGAATATTTTGGTGATTTTGGCCTTGAAGCCATCATCGAGATGGAAGATGCTTACGCTTTTGAAGTTGCCAATAATATTCCCGGTGGCGAAGAAATTACCATCACCGTAACCGCATACACCGATGATGAAGCCTGGACAAGCAAGTTTGTAATTACGGCACAAGGTGTATTACTTTCAGCCGGCGGAATGACCATCGACGACTTTGGTGGAAATAGCAATGGCAATCTTGATGCCGGAGAAGTGGCCGATCTGATAATACCTATTTCCAATCTTGGGCAGATAAATGCCGAAGTAAGTATGGCTTCCATAGCCTCCAACAGCCCGTGGATTACCATCAATAACAACAGCTTCGATCTCGAAACCCTGGAGGCTGGCGAAACTACCGAAGCAGTTTTTAATGTTACGGTTTCGCCGGCAGCACCCATCGGAACAGTGATTGAGATTTCACTTGAAGTGGCATCGGGATATTACGACCTCATGCAGCTTTATACACCCAAAGTAGGTTTGATAGTAGAAGATTTTGAAACTGGCGACTTCAGTAAGTTTCCATGGCAGTTTGCCGGAAGCGCCAACTGGACTATTGTGGGCAGCGAAGTGTATGAAGGTGACTATGCGGCTAAGTCGGGAGCCATTGCTGACAATGCGCAAACCGAAATGAAACTGGTGCGTGAAGTGGCCAGCAACGATTCGATATCTTTTTATCGTAAGGTGTCGAGCGAAAGCGGCTATGACTTCTTGCGATTTTTTATCGACAATACGCAGGTGGGCGAATGGTCGGGCGAAGTGGCCTGGGGTCGTGTTGCCTTTCCGGTGACTGCCGGAGATCATACTTTCCGCTGGCATTATATCAAGGATATTTACGTAACCGGTGGCAGCGACTGCGCCTGGGTTGATTATATAGAACTACCCGCCAACACCGACGCCACCATGAGCGTGTATGCCGGAGCAAATAGCGAAACCTGTGCACAGGAAGAATTTGCTACCAATGCTGTGGCGATGAACTACGAAACCGTTCTCTGGGCAACATCGGGCGACGGCACTTTTGATGATCCTACATCGCTCGAAACCACCTATATGCCCGGCCAGCAGGATGCTGAGGCAGGAATGGCGACGCTTTCGTTGACAGTGTCTGGCGATGGCCAATCCCTAACCGATGAAATGGAACTCACTATTCTCCCCCTGCCCGAAACTCCGGGAACCATTAGCGGTTTGGCGTTGGTGTGCAACTACTGGACAGAAACCTACTCAATCAGCCCGCTGGCCAATGCCGATTCATACCAATGGATTTTGTTGCCCGAAGAGGCAGGAACTTTGGTTTCGACAAATGGATACGAAGCAGAAATTTCATGGAATCAGAGTTTCTATGGCGACGTTACTTTGGCCGCACAAGGTTATAACGACTGCGGATTTGGCGAACTTTCTGAAATCCTTACCATCACTGTGGATGCATGTATCGGAATAAATGAACCCGCCACAACTGATCTGACCATAACGCCAAATCCAACCAACGGGCAATTTACAATCGAGGCGCCTGACGATGCGCAAATGATTATTACCGATCTGTCGGGAAAAAAATTATTTGAAAGCAGTGTGCTGCAAGGCGCCAATGCCATCGATGCACAATGGCTGCAGGAAGGGTTTTATCTAATGACGCTTAGAAGTCAAAAACAGATTTACACCACCAAGATTGTCATTCGTAAATAAATTATCTTTGTGAAACTTTTTAGGAAGAGGATCGGCAGGGCAGCGGCACTTCCGATCCTTTTCCGTATTTTTCTAATTCAACTTTCATTACTATTATTATTATGAAAAAATTTCTACTCTCGATGGTGCTTGTGCTGGTTTCGCTTGGCGCGATGCAGGCACAGTCGCTCCAAAAAACCTATCATTTCGACCAACCATTGATTACTACCGTTGATGGTTACGCAACCATCAGTTTTGCCAAAACTATGTCTGCGGGTATCGCCGGCGAACCAACGCTGCCCTACCATTCGGTGTCGCTGCTGTTGCCTCCCGGCACGGCTGCCAAAGACATTGTGCTGCTTACGGGCGAAAAAGTGACGCTTGACGGCACTTATGTGCTTTATCCCATGCAGCATTCCCGCCCGCTTTCGGAGGGCACTTCCGGAACTTTCGTTATCAACAGCCAGGTGTATCAATCTGACGCTGCGTATCCCGCCACAATGCACGGCCACATTACCACCCAATACATGAATGGGTATGCGGTGGCGATGTGCACGTTTACACCTGTAGAATATATTCCGGAAACGGGACAAATTTCTTACTATAAAAATATTACAGTTCAAATCGATGCTACTGCCAGCGAACAATCCTTGGCAGCGATGCAAAATCTCAGAACCTCTACACAGATTCAATCGCGTGTGCAGGCGCTCGTTCAAAATCAGGAAGCCATTGCCGGTTATCCTGCCACTGACAGCCGCAGCGACGATTACCAACTGCTCATCATCACCTCATCGCAGTTTGCAGCAGGTTTTGAAGAGTTGGTAGAATTTTACCAACCCCATGGTATCAAAGCACAGGTGGCCATCACCACCGACATTTATACACAAATGCCCGGACAGGACAACCAGGAAAAAATCAGGAATTACATCATTCAGGAATATCAGCAGCATGGTATAGAACTGGTGACGTTGGGTGGCGACGTGGAACACGTGCCTTACCGGGGATTTTACTGCACCGTGCAGTCGTCGTCAGTTTATGAAGACGACAACATACCCGCCGACCTTTACTACGCAGGATTAGATGGTACCTGGAACGACAACAGCAACAACAAATGGGGCGAAATAGGCGAGGACGACCTGCTGCCCGAAATTGGCGTCGGACGGTTTTCTATTTCCAATATCACCGAATTTAATGCCTTGATGAACAAAACCATCCAATATCAGCAAAACCCTGTATTGGGTGAGCTTGAAAAGCCGCTGCTCGTTGGCGAATGGCTCTACGACAACCCCGAAACATACGGATCGGATTATCTCGAATTGCTCATCGGCTACCACGACGACAATGGCTATACCACCAACGGCATCCCCGAAGATCAGGACATCCAGAAACTTTACGAAAGTGAAGGCTCTTGGTCGGCAACCACTTTGAAAAATAAAATGAACCAGGGAACTTCTTTCATTCATCACGTAGGTCATGCCAATAGCAGCTACACCATGAAGTTTTATAACAGCGACATCACCAACAGCAACTTTGCTCCTCTCGACGGAACCACGCACAACTATTCGCTCATTTTCTCCCATGGCTGTGATTGCGGCGCTTTCGACGACAGCGATTGTATTGCGGAAAAGATGATCACCATCGAGAACCTGGCGGTAGCTGTTTACATGAATTCGCGCTACGGCTGGTTTAACGAAGGCCAAACCGAAGGCCCATCTGCACACCTTAACCGGGAGCTTGTGGATGCTTTTTATGATAAAAAAGAAAGCCGGTTGGGCATGGCTTATACGATGGCACGTATCGAAACAGCTCCCTGGGTTACGGCTCCCGGCCAGCACGAAGAAGGTGCTTTGCGCTGGAATTTCTACGACTGCAATCTGCTGGGCGACGCCGCTGTAAGTTTCTGGAGCGCCGAACCCATCGAAATTTCTGCAACCTATCAGGAAGCTCTACCCATTGGCGTACCTTCTATCAGTATTACCCTTACGGGAAATGGGAATACAGAAGGCCTCAATTGCACTTTCGTGAAAGAAGGACAAGTATTTGGCATAGCCAAAACCAATGCTGCCGGTACCGCCGAAATAGTTTTTGATGAAACAATTACCGAACTGGGTGAGGCTACGATTTATGTTGCCGGATACAACTGCCTGCTGCACGAATATCCTGTGATGGTAATCCCCAACAACGGTGCTTACGTGGTTTATGCTTCTGCTGTGATCAACGATGCCGGCGGCAACAACAACGGGCAGGCCGATTACAACGAAAGCATTCTGCTTACCACCGAACTCGAAAATGTGGGCACCGCACAAGCCGACAATGTCGTTGCTACGCTCACCTCCACCGATCCTTTTGTAACTATCACCGATGCCACCGAAACTTACGGCAACATCGCCGGACAATCGGCAGTAACTATCGCCGATGCCTTTGCTTTTGATATCGCCGCTAACGTTCCCGATCAACATGCGTTGGCATTTACGATCGAAGCTGCGGGGCAGCAAACCTGGTCGTCGGGATTCAATATTGTGGCCAATGCGCCGCAACTGAAGATGGCCGGTTTTACGGTGAATGATGCCATTGGTGGAAACAACAATGGATTTTTAGACCCCGGAGAAACTGCCGACCTGAGTATTACCACCACCAACAGTGGCCATGCCGGTGCGCTGGATGTGGCGGCGATGCTTGTTTCGGCCGATCCTTACATCACCGTTAACACCGCACAGACCCAATCACTTGGAAACCTTGTTCCGGGAGCCAATGCACAGGCAATTTTTAATGTTACCGCCGACAGCGACATTCCTGGCGGATATGCTGCTACGCTTAGCATCGACTATTCAGCCATGTATGGCATTGAAGGGCAGGATGCGGTTACGCTAAATTTCACTGACTTTTGCTATCCGGCAGGTAACTGCAGCTACGGCGATGGCTTTACAGGCTTTGCGCTCCAAAGCATTAGCAACCTCGACAATGGCTGTAGCGATGGCGCCTATGGCGATTTTACCGGCATGGTTACCGATCTGGAACCCGGCGAAACTTACACTGTTTCGTGGAAGGCTGGTTATAGCAATCAGCAGGCTTCGTTGTGGATAGACCTGAACAGCAATAAAGTGTTTGAAGAAATTGAGCGGCTTATCACCGATTTCGTTCTCGTAAATGCCGATCAATTATATACAACTGACTTTACCTTACCAGAGGCTGTTAACGGGGGCGAGAAGCGTCTGCGTATTCGTGCCAACTGGCAAAATCCTTCATCTGATCCATGCGTCGATTTTTCGTATGGCGAAACAGAGGATTATACTGTTGATCTGGGAGCCGGAGTTCTTGCCGTAAATCTTACCTGCACACCGGCTGCCATTTGTCAGGGCGACACCTCTCAGTTGATGGCATACACCAGCGGCGGCAGCGGCAGTTACACGTATCTGTGGAGTCCCGCCGCCGGCCTCGATAATCCCAACATCAGCAATCCGAAAGCCTCACCGGAAGTAACCACTACCTACATTTGTGAAGTGAATGATGGTTCTACCATAATCAGCAATGAGATGGAACTTACCGTGAACCCGCTGCCAGAAACGCCTTTCATTACACTTAACTTCGAAACATTAACTTCTGATGCTGCCCAGGGCAACCAATGGTACGACAGCCAGGGCGCAATCCCCGGAGCTACCGGTCAATCCTACACCTGCACCTGGGAAGATGTTTATCACGTAGTGGTGACAAACCAATCGGGATGCGTTTCCGATCCTTCAAATAGTATTCATGTAGTGGTGATCGGCATTGACGAGCCTGGCGACGCCGATCGGCTCACGATTGCTCCTAATCCTTTCGGCGAAGAGCTGAACATTACCATAGCTTTGCAACATGGAACGCGCTATACTTTGGCAATTACCAATGCGCTGGGTCAGGAAGTGATGATGGTTTCCGATAATAGCATTGCCACCGGAAGTGATGAAACATTCCGCATCAGCGGCAACCAGTTGCAGCGTGGGATTTATTTTGTAAAACTTACTACTGACGAGCTGGTACAACTGACCAAAGTCATTCATACACAACGATAACTGATGAATTATTAACAGCAACATCCGCCGTCGATGGGTTGAGGTGGCGGAGGTTGTTTTGTTAAAGAAAAGTTAATTTGAATTTTTATTGGCACAAAGCCACAGGCATTCAATATTTTTATCAAAAATTTTATAACAAATAACAAACTCATTATGACTAAAAAATTTATGCTCTTTACTTTCCTGTTGCTTGTGGCCGCAGGAACATACGCTCAAAAAAGCTGGGTAGCGTTCAGCAGCAATGAGCCCGCTCAATCCACAATCCATATTCAGCAATCGGATCGCGCCGGAATGACCGTGGAGATTACCGTGCCCGGTATGTACCGCCAGCAGATTACGGAGGGAGAAATGGTATTCGATCAGTTATCGCTCACTGCCGGCGCCACTACCCAAGAGGTGGGGCTGCCCGAGCTGCCCATGCTTAGCCAGGTGATTGGAGTTCCGGGTAATCAAAAAGTTAGTTTTAAAATTATCGAACAGAAAACCCAGCGTATGGAGGGCTACAATGTGTATCCATTCCAAACGCCCACCACCGACAATCCTGGTGGCCATGATCATCCGTTTGTGATGAATGAGAATTTTTACAATCAAAACCGCATTTTTCCGGGTGTAAATGTACAAATGGATGCCCCTCAGGTTTGGCGCGACGTAAAACTCACCAACCTGCACGTAACGCCTTTTAGCTACAATCCTGCAACACAAACTCTCGAAGTGATAACGCATTTGATAGTAGCCATCGAATTTGAAGGGAATGATAATTCGATGACTTTTAATCCGCGCATGCAGCTTTCGCCGAAATTTTATAACATGTACAAATCGGCCATTCCTAATTTTGAAACCTTGGGTTATACCCTGAGCTTGCGCGAAACCCCCGGCATCAAGTATCTGGTGATTACCAACGAAGAAGCGCTGGATGCCATTCAGCCGCTGGTGGATTGGAAAAACCAAATGGGACACCGCGTGGAAGTGCGCACCCTGGAAACGGGTTTTACCACCCCGCAGCAATTCAAAACTTACATCACGGGATTGTACGAAACCGACGGGCTGGAATATGTGCTGATGGTGGGCGATGCTTACCCAAATGGCGGCAGTGGCGGCGGCCCCAACGTTGTGCCGATGTACTATTGGAATCCCGGTGGCGATGCTTCTTATTCTGACAGTTGGTACACCTGCCTCGATGGCCCCAATGATCATTTTGCCGATCTGGCTATTGGCCGCTTTGTTTACGATGCCAACCAAATTAACGAATTGGAAATTCAGATCGAAAAAACCATGACGCATTACCTTTCGCCCGACATGTCGGGCAACTGGGGCGAAAACACGATTTTAGTTGCAAACAAAGAAGAATATCCGGGAAAATATACCCAATGCTGCAATGAGATAGCCGCTTTCAATTATGGCGTTCAGACCCCCATTTTCGAAAAAGCTTATGGTGGCGAAGGATATAGCAATGCCAATGTGGTGGAATTTGTAAATGCTTCGGGTTCGGGAATCTTCAACTATCGTGGACATGGTAGCGCAACAGAATTGTGGAACTGGACAAATTCAGGCCCTACGAGTTTCACCGCAGCCCATGTATCCCAACTTAACAATGTGGATCAGCTCTTTGTGTTTTTTGATGTATGCTGCGACAACATGGACATTGTGGCACATGCCGGCGAATGCCTTTGCGAATCGTTTATGAAGCACCCCACAGCATCCGTTGCCGTTAATGGCGCCATCATCCCATCCTATACTATTCCTAATCACGACTATGATAAGGAAATGTACAAAGCCATTTTTAATGAAAACATTACCAACATCGGCTATATCACCAACTACGCCAACCTTACCGTATTGAATGTTCATGGTGAAATTGGCAAATCCAACGTCCGCACCTATCTCTGGCTGGGCGATGCCTCCATCGAGCCCTGGACAAAACAAATAGGAACGCTTACCGTTTCGCACGATGCCCAACTTTTCCTGGGTATGAGTGAATTTACCGTCACCATTTCCGGCAGTGGCGGCTCGGCAGAAAATGCGATGGTTTGCGTTTCCAACGAAGATCAATCGATTTATGCCGTTGGATATGCTGATGCTTCGGGAGTTGCAGTGGTAACTTTTGACAGTCCGGTTATTGAGCCTGGCAATGTAAACGTCACTGTATCTCTTCATAACTATCTGCCTTATCAGGCAAGTGTTCCGGTAATACCACAGGAAGGCCCTTATGTTGTTAAAGATAGCTATGTTATTAATGACAATGCAGGTGGCAATGGCAACGGCATGATGGACTATGCCGAGCAAGTGATGCTTTCGCTAAGTGTTAAAAATGTAGGTATTCAAACGGCTAACAATGTTACCGTAACGATCTCCACAGAAGACGAATACATTACCATTACTGATGCTACCGAAGTTTATGGCAACATCGAACCCGACGAAATCTTAACGGTTGCCGATGGCTTTGCCTTTGATGTAGCCGAAGATTTGCCTGATGGCCATAGTGTATTAATAAATGTTTCGGCTGGTGATGGCACCGACACCTGGGCCAGCACCATCGTTATTCCCGGTCATGCACCAGACCTTGTAATGCAGGGTTTTGAAATTTCTGATATTACAGGTAATAATAATGGCAAGCTCGACCCGGGCGAAGAGGCACAAATAATTGTAACACTGGCCAACGAAGGCTCTGCCGATGCCTTCCTGGCAATTGGCGAGATGATCTTTGCCGATCCTTACCTAACACTTGTCAATACGCAACCGCAGGAGTTTGGCGATATTGCTGCCGGGGGTACAGCTATTGCTTCCTTCACGGTAAGTGCTGATATGGCTACTCCGGCAGGACACATGGTGCAGCTAACTCTTCAGGCCGAGGCAGAACATAATATCACAGCCCAGGGCGAATTTATGGTGGTCATCGGACAAATCCCTGTGGTAATTATCGACCTGGACGAAAACCATAATTCGGGCACCGTGATGGCTGAAGTACTTGATGGTATGGGCATCAGCGCCGACTATTTCACCACTATTCCCAACGATCTGAATCTCTATTCATCCGCATTTGTTTGCCTGGGAATTTATAGCAACAATCATACGTTATCCAGCTCTGAAGGCGATCAATTGGCCGACTTCCTGAATCTTGGCGGAAGCCTGTATATGGAAGGTGGTGATACGTGGTACTACGATTCACCCACTGCAGTGCACCCGATGTTCCACATCAATGGCACAAGTGATGGCTCTGGCGACCTGGGCACCATCAATGGTGTTACGGGCACTTTTACGGAAGGCATGACTTTTAGCTACAGCGGCGACAACAGTTGGGTGGACCGCCTGGCACCTTTGACCGATGCAGAAGTGATACTTACAAATGCTTCGCCTGCATACAATACAGCCATTGCCTACGATGCCGACGATTACAAGACCATCGGCGCCTCAAGCGAATTTGGCGGCCTGGCAGGCAACGATGCCACCGGCGAGGAACTTATGGCTGCTTATCTCAATTTCTTTGGGGTAATCAACACTACACTCACCGCCAACTTTTTGGCTACCACCACCGAGTTGTGCGAAGACCTCGAAGTTTCTTTTACTGATTTCTCTTCGGGAGCCATTACCGAGTGGTATTGGGAATTTGAAGGCGGCACACCAGCTACTTCTTCCGAAGAAAGCCCGACAGTAATGTACGAAGAAGGCGGCGATTTCGACGTAACGCTTACTATTACCGGAGAACAAGGCACCAACAGCATCACCAAATCGGATTACATCCATGTAATGTTTATGCCCGTCGATGCAAGTTCCATCGAAGGCAGCACACAAACCTGCCAGGGTTATGAAGAAACCTTTACGGTGGATATGATAGAACATGCCGACACTTACAACTGGGTGCTAACCCCTTCTGAAGCCGGCGAAGTAACGGTTACGGACAATTCGATAACCATTCTCATTAGCCTGGAATATGCCGGAGACGCTAACCTGAAGGTATGTGGTGGCAACAACTGTGGCGACGGCGGCTGGAGCGATGCGTTTGTTTTCACCGTTAATACCTGCGTTGGAATATTTGATGGCCAGTCATCAGCAAAGGCCACGGTTTATCCAAATCCTGCCGAAGGTCTTTTTACCATTGAACTTACCGGCAACGACGTGGTTCGGTTGCAAGTGATCAATGCCATAGGTGAAGTAATATATATGGTGTCGGATGTGAAAGTAGTTGATCATCTTACCACCGACATCAATCTGAATGGATTTGCCGAAGGGGTTTATTATCTGCAAATCGATGGTAACACCATGCACGCGTTTCAAAAGATCGTGATAGCACGGTAGAAATCTTTGTTTATAAATAAATTTAGAAAGGCTGTCTGATAAGGGCAGCCTTTTTTTATTAGATTTACCGCCTCATTTTTAATCTAAAATCCAATGAAGACATTCTACTCCTCCGTTACGTTTCTTGTGCTAATGCTGCTTTGCTCCGCTTTTTCCGGTTTTGCACAATCCAAAACTTTGTTGCTCTCGCAGGGCGACAATCACTTGGATGTTACCGCCACCACACGTGGCAACATAAGTTTTCATCATGAGCTGGCTACGTTGAGCAGCCTGGACGTTGCCGGCGACAACCAAAGTTTTGTCCAACTCGTGGCGCCGGGCTACAACTATTCGATGCAGGAGGGCGCGCCCATGTTGCCGGTAATAAAAAGGCTGATAGAAATACCTTTAGGCGCTTCTTACGAAGTCATTATTACAAACGTTGTGACGAAAACCTATCGCCTGCGCGATTTTGATATTGCTACACCTTTGTTTCCTGCGCAGCCATCGGTGAGCAAGAGCGATGAGCGTGCTCATATTCCCTTGGTCATCGACGCCACGGTTTACAAGTCGGATGCGTGGTTTGGTTTTGAAACTGTGCAGATAGAAGAGTTGGGCGAGATGCGAGGTGTGCATCTGGCGCGGCTCGAAGTGTCGCCGCTGAGGTATAATCCGGTGCGCGGCGAGCTGCAGGTGATCACTGCTTTTGATGGTGAGATACGTTTTAGCAATGGGCAAATCGAAGCTGGCCAGGCAGAAAAAGCCCGTTTGTATTCGCCTTATTATAATTCCATTTTCGATCAACTGATCAATTACCAGGAGCCCGATCCTAATGAATCTTTGCGCGCACTGCCCGGGGCTGCGCCGGTTACGTACATCATCGTTTCCGATCCGATGTTTCAGGCCACCTTACAACCGTTCGTTGCATGGAAAACCAAAAAAGGTTACAAGGTAATAGAGGCCTACACCAACAATCCGGCAGTCGGGACTACCACCACATCTATCAAAAATTATCTAAAAAATTTCTATAACAATCCACCGCAGGGCGTTCATCCCCAAACCTTCGTACTCATTGTTGGCGATGTGGCGCAGGTGCCTGCCTTTGATGGTTCAACAGGCTCGCACGTCACCGATCTTTATTATTGCGAATACACCAACGACATCTTTCCGGAATGTTTTTATGGACGGTTCTCGGCCACCACATTGGCACAATTGCAAGCGCAGATTGATAAAACCCTCGAATACGAGCAATATGCTTTTCCCGACCCTTCGTTTCTTGATGAAGTAGTACTGGTTGCAGGTGCCGATGGATCGCATCAGCTCACCTGGGGCAACGGTCAGATAAACTATGGCACCCAATACTATTTTAATGCAGCGCACGGACTACTATCGCACACCTACCTGCAGCCTGAGCCTTCGGGTGGGAACTATTCGGCTAACATCCGGCAGGACATAAGCAACGGTGTGGCTTACGCCAATTACTCGGCACATTGCAGCCCATCGGGTTGGGCCGATCCCAGCTTTACCATCAGCCATATTTCTGCCCTCACCAATGCGCACCAATATGCTTTGATGGTGGGCAACTGCTGTTCGTCGGTTGAGTTTCAAACAACCTGTTTTGGTGAAGAAATAATGCGTGCTCCGCTCAAGGGCGCCATCGGCTATATCGGCGGCTCCAATAGTACCTACTGGGACGAAGACTTTTGGTGGGGCGTCGGCTACGAAAATATCTCGTCCATTCCCACCTATAATTCTGCGCATCTTGGCGCCTACGACCGCACCTTCCACGACCGCACGGGCATCACCACCAACGATTGGTACGTTACACAAGGGCAAATGCCTTCGGCAGGCAACCTGGCGGTGACACAAGCCGGTTCGTCGTTAAAAAATTATTATTGGGAAATTTATCACCTGATGGGCGATCCGTCATTGATGGTTTATTTTTCGCAAGCACCTGCCCTCAGCGTAAGCTATCCGCCGCTAATGCCGCTTTCATCAGCAATTATGGAAGTTAGCACCGCTCCATACGCCTACGTGGCGATAACCAAAAATGGTACTTTACTTGGCGCCGCATTAGCCAACAGCAGCGGGCTGGCGCAGATAAATCTGCTGCCGGTAACGCAACCCGGCACAGCCGATGTGGTAGTGACCGGACAAAACCTCCGCCCCTGGCAGGGAACCGTGATGTTTGCCACTCCCAACGGTCCATATATCTCTTTGGAAAGCTATGCCGTGAACGATGCTGGTGCTAATGGCAATGGGCTGGCCGAATATGGCGAAACCATCAGCCTTGATGCCTCATTCAAAAACATTGGAAATGCAACCGGAACGAATATTAATCTTGCCCTCGCCTCCACAAGTCCGTTTGTCACCCTATCGCTGACACAGGCATCATTGCCAACGATAAATGCAGGACAAATCATTGCGCTAAGCGATATTTTTGAATTCTCAGTAGCCCCCAATGTACCGGATGAAGAAGTTTTGATATTTACACTTACGGCAACCAGCGGCAGCGATGTGTGGGAAAGTCAGCTCAACATAACCGCACATGCCCCTTTGTTGGCCTACAGCAGTTATACAATTAATGATGCTTCGGGGAATAACAATGGAAAACTTGATCCCGGCGAAACAGTGACTTTCACGGTTGCAGCCATCAACAATGGCTCGGCTACCGCTACGGCCGTGATGGGAAAACTCACCACAACCAGCCCCTATATCACCATTATTACCACCCAACCACAACCGATGGGAAATATGGCACCCGAAGCAACTGCGGCAGCCGGCTTTTCGCTCACTTGCAGCCCTTCTACTCCGGCGGGTCATAGTATTAGTTTTAATTTTAATATTACCGCCGCGCAAGGCATCAATGTTACTGGCACTTTTTCGGCTGTAGCCGGACAAATTCCTGTGCTTATCGTTGATCTGGATGGAAATCACAACTCCGCCAGCCTGATAGCTTCAGCTATTAATGCAAATGGTATTACCACACAAATTACCACCATTTTTCCAACCAATCTCAACCTCTACGCCTCGGTGTTTCTATGCCTGGGCATTTATAGCAACAATCATGTTTTGACAGTTGCCGAAGGTCAGGCCTTAGCGACCTACCTCAATGGTGGAGGGAAATTGTATATGGAAGGTGGCGACACCTGGTATTATAATGCACAGACCGCCGTGCACAGCATGTTTGGCATTCAGGGACTTTCCGATGGAAGTGGTGATTTGGGAACCATTGCAGGTGTAAATGGCACAATGACGCAGGGAATGAGCTTTACTTACAATGGCGATAACAGTTGGATTGATAAACTGACAGCTACCGGCAGTGGTGTAGCGATATTAAAAAATCAATCGCCGCAATATACCTGTGCAGTAGCCAACGAAGCAGCCGATTACAAAACCATCGGCATGTCGATGGAATTTGGTGGCCTTATTGGCAACCGAACTGCATTGATGGAACAGTACCTGTTGCATTTTGGATTGCTGCAACCGATCACAGCAAATTTTACGGCTGATGCAACCACAGTAAACGAGGGAGCTACCGTTCACTTTTTAAATCAAAGCAGCGGCAGCCCTGCAACATTTGCATGGAGTTTTCCGGGAGGCGCACCAGCCACCAGTACTATCGAAAACCCGGTGGTGACTTATCAGGATGCCGGCATATTTTCGGTGACGCTTACGGTAACTTCGGGTGGCAACTCGGCCACAGTTACCAAAAATAATTACATCACAGTGCTGCCCGCCGGGCTTGTGCAGACCATTCAGATACACAGCGGTTGGAGCGGTATCTCCTCAGCGTTGATTCCTGATAATGGCAATCTGGAGCAGATTTTTGGGGAGCATCTTGGCGAACTGATCATTATGCAGGACATGCAGGGAATGTTTTTTCCGGGTCAGCAGATCAACACAATCGGCGGATGGAATTTTCAGACGGGGTATAAAATCAAAGCTACGGCTGATTTCGAGATTGACCTGGCGGGATCGCTCCCCACCGACAATCATCTGGTACTGCCGGCCGGCTGGAGCCTGCTGCCGGTGTTATCCACAGAACCCATTCAGCCACAGGTATTGTTTACAGATGAGATCGAGAAACTCACTATCATCAAGGCGGTGGCCGGTACCGGTGTTTATTGGCCGGCTTATGGTATCAACACCTTGGGCATGTTGGAGCCGGGTGTTGGGTATCTCATTTTATTAACGGACGAAGTAGTGATCGTTTTTAATTAAAACATTATTAACAAAAGCGTTCTCAAAAACACGATATTAAAAAGGAGCTGCTTCCGGTTAGTTTTCTGAATCCATTGGCACCTCTTTAATAAACTTGCGCATCAGAATGCCATCGTAGTATTCGTTGCCGATTTTGGTATCACGGCTCATTCGGACGAGCGTTTTAAAGCCGAGCGATTCGTAGAGTTTGATAGCAGCCGTGTGATCGGCGCGCACCATCAGGTAGAGTATTTCGATGGTTTTGGTGTTTTCCATTCTTTCCAGGGCAGCTTGCAGCAGTTGCCGCCCGATGCCTTTTTTTCGATAATTCTCTACGATACCCATGGTAAGCCTGGCCGTGTGTTGCTGCCGTGTGGCTGCATTAGCTTCGATGGAAAGATAGCCCACCGGGCGGTTGTCGCTCATGGCTATAAGCATCATCGAGCCGGCACGATAAAGCAGTTCCTGATGATATTTGGCGAAAGCCGTCACATCTAAATACTTCCGGTCGAAATCGTCGCTCATAAAATCGGTGGTGAGGTGCACATGCCGCACAATGGCGTAAAGCTCCTTAGCATCAAACTCATGGTAATCTTTTAGCGTTACAAGATGTTTCATCTCCTGAAAAATTTAATATGATCGCTGTAATCGATTTTTCGGTTTTCTTTGTAATTATTAAGTCAATAACAATTGACAAAGATAAACTGCAATTTGGATTTTAATAAACAACTTACGATGAAAAATACTGACACGACCACCATTTATCACAACGCGCGATGCCGCAAATCGCGCGCGGGGCTGGCCAGGCTGGAGAGCAAAGAGGTGCCTTTTGAAATAAAGGAATACATGAAAACAGGAATAACGGTGGAGGAGCTTCGCGACTTATTAATGAAGTTAAACTTCACACCGCAGCAAATCATCCGCACGCAGGAGAGTGATTATAAATCCCGCTTTCGCGGGAAAAAGTTTACCGACGAAGAGTGGCTGCAAATCCTGAGCGAAAATCCTAAACTCATCAAGCGACCGCTTGTGGTAAAAAAATACAAAGCTGTGTGGGCCGATCCGCCTGAAGCAATGGACGTGCTTTTCGCATAGGCGTTTTTCATTAAGAATTATCAAATCTTTAATAAATAAGAAATGGCATATCCCTACAATCCTCCCGATTATTTTGGTATCGACGACTTGCTGAGCGACGAGCACAAAATTGTCCGCTCGTCCATCCGCGATTACGTTACGCGTTCCATCGTTCCCATCATCGATGCGGCTGCCCAGCAACACACCTTCCCTCAACAAATTATTAAAGAACTGGGTGAATTGGGTGTTTTTGGTCCGTTTATCCCTGAAACATATGGTGGTGCCGGATTGGATCATATCTCCTATGGTTTGATCATGACCGAGCTGGAACGTGGCGATTCGGGTATCCGTTCTGTTGCCTCGGTGCAGACATCACTGGTGATGTATCCTATTTTAGCCTTTGGCACCGAAGAACAAAAGCGGCGGTTTCTGCCACGGCTTGCCACGGGCGAGCTGATTGGCTGCTTTGGGCTTACCGAACCCAACCATGGCTCCGACCCCGGCAGCATGGAGACAACACTGCGCGATGCCGGCGACCATTACGTGCTCAATGGCGCCAAGATGTGGATTACCAATAGCACCATTGCCGACATAGCCATTGTGTGGGCCAAAGATGAAAAAGGGGTAGTGCGTGGCGTGATAGCTGAAAAAACTAGTCCCGGATTTTCGGCTCCTGAAACCCACAACAAATGGTCGCTCCGGGCTTCGGTGACGGGCGAACTGGTTTTTGATCAGGTGAAGATTCCTAGAGAAAATGTGTTTCCGGATATCCGCGGATTGAAGGGGCCGCTGATGTGCCTCAACTCGGCGCGTTATGGTATTGCCTGGGGAGTGATAGGCGCGGCAGCCGATTGCTACAACACAGCATTGCATTATGCCCTGGAGCGCCGCCAGTTTGGAAGGCCGCTGGCCAGCTTCCAGTTGCAGCAGAAAAAATTGGCCGAGATGGTCACCGCCATTACAAAAGCGCAACTGCTGGCGTGGCGGCTTGGTGTACTGCGCAACGATGGGCGCGCCACTCCTGCACAGATTTCGATGGCCAAACGCAACAATGTGCAGATGGCGCTGCAGGTGGCGCGGGAAGCCCGGCAGGTGCTTGGCGCAATGGGCATCACCGGCGATTTCCCTATCATGCGCCATATGATGAATCTCGAATCGGTGATCACCTACGAAGGAACCCACGACATCCATCTGCTCATCACAGGCGCCGACATCACAGGGATTAATGCCTTTGAATAAAAAAAGACAACAAAACAACTTTCACCACAGAGGCACGAAGGCACGGAGAAAGCCAAAACAACTTTCACCACAGAGGCACTAAGACACGGAGAGATAGAAAAAAGAAAAATCAGCTAGTTGAAGATGGTTTTGTTTTTTTCTTTGTGTCATGGTGTCTTTGTGGTTTTTCTTTGTTTTTAACCG
>SABY01000038.1 GCA_009928785.1 Clostridia bacterium
ATCCAACACTTTGGGTGGCCGCAGATTGATGGAATGAGCGATATGTCCGGCGTCAAAATCATCGGGCATCCTCAGGTCGATCACCAAAATGTTGTGGTCGCTCATGGCATACACATCCATTGCATCGATGAGTGCCGGGACGTTGTTGCCATGGATATAATTACCACTGGCCTCCAGCCAATCCAGAAGAATAGCAGTTTTTTCGACCGATGGAATAGCTCCCTCCTCCACATCGCTTTGCTTGTTGCAGGAGGCAAGGATGGTAATAGGAAGCAGGGCGAGGAGTATAATTTTTAATAAATAACTTTTGATAAACATGCTGCTAAATTTTAGGTTCGGTTACAAAGACTGGCTCGTCATTGACGGACGGCTCGTTTTCATCCTCTTCCAGTTCTTCCCAGCCGGTAATCATGGCGTTAAGGTTTGAGGTTATGGTGTGGCCGGTGGTAATAAGGTAGAGATGCACGATGACAAAAGCTACCAGCACGAATGCGCCAAAGGTGTGTATTATCGCTATCACCTCAAGGTCTTCCATATTGGCCGACTTGATGATGCCGGCTTGCGGATAGCGGTAAAACATGTAGGCCAGCCCCGACATCACCATCACAGGAATTACCAGTATTTTCAAACCAAGATAAACCAGCCGTTGCAGCGGGTTGAGTTTGCTCAAAACGGTTTTTTTGGTTGGATGGGGCGTGTTGCGAAAAATTCCGGTAAGGTAAAACTCAATCTGTGCTTTGAGGTTTTTTGTGGTGGGCAGGTACTGTTTCCATTCGCCGGAGGTGATGTGCCAGAATATGGCAAAAATGATAAGTATAATCAGCGCCCAGGCTGCTTTGTTGTGCAGGTTCACAGCCGTTTCAAAACCGAAGAGGGAGAAGCTGCTATGGATTTCGAATCCTGTGACGGCCAGGAAAATAATGAGGAACGCCTGCGTCCAGTGCCAGAACCGCTCAAATCCTTTATAAACCAATACTAATTTTGTGTTGCTCATGGTGATGCTATTTGTGCGTTTCAGCAATTTTGTTTTTTCTGGAAATAAATACCCTCACAATCCCGTGCAAAAGCACCCCGGCAAGCGATAGCAGGATCAGCCATTTGCCGATGGTGTCAAGTGTGGAATTCTGGTCGCGGCCCGGCATGTAGAAGTCGGTGAGATTGGCAAGCCGGCTTTCGTTGCGCGTGTGGCAATCGACACAACTAAGCGCCTGATCCGATGTGGAAACCATGTGGCTGATGGGCAGGTACATCTCCGTTTCGATAAAACCATGTTTTCCGCTGTAGGGCATGTCTAAATATTCCATCCCTTTTTCCAAGGCTTTTTCCCAGTCGAGATCGATCCAAAGCGCCCCCTGGTTTGCTTCTTTGTCCCACAATTTAGGTTGAATGATGGTCAGGTTTTCGGTATCATAAGGTTGCTTGCCACGGTGCACTTTCATAGGCACTATTTTGCTTTGCTTGTCGTGATAATCACCAAACATGGTGTTGATTTTCATCGGCAGATTGTTCAGGTCAATTTTATCACTGATCAGATGATGGTCCGCAGTTCCGTTAAACCAATAATATTCCGGCTTAGCCATTTTTTGCCAATGGAAATTTCCTTTTATGGAGGCATACGAAACATTTCCTACAGAATCCACAAGTTCGTAAGGTTTACCATCCTGGCGTTTTGTGGCCGTGGACCAGTCCCAATACGTTTTGGTAGGATTCACTTTTGCATAGGTAGGGATGTGGCAGGTGCGGCAATCTACTTTTACAACATGCTCGTTGAGCTTGCTGTTGGTGTGCGGAACAGAGCCGTGACATTGTTCGCAGGTTGCGCGCTGCGTATTAGAGGACGAAACGCCATAATAGCGTCCAAGCATCTGGTGGTTTTCGGCAGGATGACACTCCACGCACGACATATCCAAGCCATCCACACCCATGTGCACATCTATAGTTCTATCCGCTGTGAGTAGCGCCATCTCCAGGTCGCCGTGTTTTACATTGTTGCCGCCGGCGCTGTGAAAATGGCAATAGCCACAATTGTAGCGCCCCGGTCGCCCCACATGCCCAACGATATTACGAAAGTCAGGGCTATCAGCTCCCATCACCGGATAGCCGGCGGCGCCTTTTTGTTTTTCGTATGTGTTGGTGTTGTCGTGGCATATCAGGCAGTCGATGTTGTATTCATTGGTAAAATCAAACGTTTCGTCCTGCCAGCCATAGCCGGTGTGGCATCGGTTGCAGGTGCCCTCATTGCTGGCAATGCCCGTACAAAAGTTATTAATTAGGTTTTTCTTACCGAGATAAGTCACCCCGCGACCAGGAATAAAGGCTTCCCGTTCCCAGTTCCAATGTGCATTTTTAAGAACTTCCTGCCCGCGCTCCGTATGGCACGACAGGCAGGCCGCAGTAATTGCGTGCGGATTGGTGAAATCCTGCTGCAAAATGGCGAGCTTGGAATGATCGATACCCAGCTTGTGCTGATGTGTGTACTTTTCGCGCAATTGATTTAGCAGCTCATGATCCGTTTCCGGTTCACGCAGCGCCAGTGTAATGATGACAAGAGGCGCAATAACTGCAAACAGGAAGGTAAGAATAGGTTTAAAATTTTGCATAAACGCTCATTATTGGTAACAACAAAAATAATCCTTCAAACAAAACGGATGACGCAGAAGCAACAGTTTGTCTTTGGGATTACAAATATATAGATACTTGCATGTGTTGTGGTATCAAATTAACACGGAAAGCCACCTGACTTTTTTATTTTGTTGATTAATGGGTAGTTAGCCTAATTTAGATATTTTATAAATTACTTTTTGAAAGGATTTGATAATGTATCTGCTTTTTCCGGAGAAGCCTGATTTTTTAAAACCAGAAATTTCATCTGAAAAGCGATCGATACATTTGCTGAAATCAGCAGGTGAAAAATCCACTGATTGTTAAAAGATCAAATCCCGAAAAAGTAATATTTCTTGGCGCTCTTGAAAAACAATATTTACTTTGAAAGCTAAAATTAAAGTTGAAATTTAAAATCTTATGCTATGAAAGAATTAGTGAGATGCCGTCCGTGTGGATACGTAATGGAAGCCGACAAATTGGGTGATGTTTGCCCGGCTTGCGGGTTGCCCCGAAAAGTATTTGAACCCTACCGGGAAAAAGTATCGCTGAACCGGCTGATGGTTTTAAACCTCGACCTGCACCCCATCGCAATACACTTTTCGCAAGCCTTTGTGGGCGCCATCCCTTTGTTGTTTCTTTTTACTGCCCTCTTCCCGAATTTTTATGCCGAAGAATTAACCACCGTAAACCTGGTAATGATCGTGACTTTGCCAGTTATGATGATTGTTGCTTTACTATCCGGAATGATCGACGGCTACACGCGTTTCAAAACCTTTAATACCCCACTGCTGATCCGCAAGATTGTGTTGAGCGGAGTTATCACCATCTTATCGGGCATTGCTTCGGTGCTGGTAATAAAAGATGGACTGAATCCCGGTAATACTTACATTGTCATTTTACTAATAATAGGCTGCCTGGCTTGCGCTGTAACGCTGGGTCTGTTGGGCAAAAAACTCCTGAATGTGATTTTGCCCGGCAAGATCTTCTTTTTTTGGGAGGCAAAAGCCAAAGAGCTTAAAGAGAAGAGAGCTGCCCGCGATCAGGTAGAAAATTAGCCGGCCAATCGAAAACACTTTCAATAGCCTCCTGTTGCTTTTTTATTAAAAATGAAAAGATGAAGCACAACGACCAAGAACTAAAACCCATGTCATTGCAGGAGTTCCATGAAATGATCAGCCTTGCTAAACAACAAAAAGCCAATGGTCAGGTGATATTTTTCAGAAACCCATTTACATAGCAGCAGGACTGCTTGTTTCCTCCATCTCGCCGGCTTCCTTCTCTTTGCTCCCCGAAGCAAAAAAGCTCCGCTGGAAAAGAATAAGCATGAGCACGCCAATGGTGATGGCTGAGTCGGCCAGATTGAATACCGGACGGAAAAACACAAATTCGTCGCCACCAAGTAGCGGCACCCATTGCGGATAGTGCCCCTCGATGAGCGGAAAGTAAAACATATCCACCACCCAGCCATGCAGGAAAGTGCTGTAACCACCGTCTTCGGGCATAAACTGCGCTACCGAATGAAACGTCGAGTTGCTGAAAAGCATTCCATAAAAAGCGCTGTCGATCATATTTCCGGTGGCGCCGGCAAATATCAGCGCGATGCTGACTAAAAGCAGCGTGTTGGCTTTCTTTTGTATTAAGGTGTAGAGGTACCACCCGATGGCCGCTATGGCACCCAACCTGAAGAGGCTTAGCACCAGCTTGCCCCATTCGCCGCCAAACGACAGCCCGAAAGCCATCCCTTCATTCTCGGTGAAATGGATAATAAACCAGTCGCCGGCTACATGAAATTCCTGCCCCAGCGTCATGGTGGTTTTTATATAAATTTTAAGAATCTGATCCAGCAGCAGGATCACAAAAATAATGATCAACGGTTTTTTCAAGGTAAAAGAACTTTGGAAGGTGATGCAGCTAGTGCAAAATGACAAAGCACCCTGGCGGCTTGTAACCGAAAGGGTGCTTGCGAAATGTGATGTCTGAATGCCATCAAAACTTATCTGCGTTGCGGACTTTGTTGCAGCTTGGCTTCGATGCTAAGGGTAGCATGGGGTACGCTGCGCAGCCGCTCTTTGCTAATGAGCTTGCCCGTTACACGACAAATGCCATACGTTCCGTTTTCGATGCGGATGAGCGCGTTCTCCAGGTTGGTAATAAACTTCTGCTGCCGCGCGGCCAGGCGGCTGTTTTCTTCTTTCGACAGCACGCTGTATCCCTCTTCAAGTACCTTAAAAGTGGGTGAGGTATCGTTGGTGTCGTGCTCGTTGTTGTTGGTGTAGGCTTCGGTGAGCAGCGAGAGGTCCACGCGTGCTTTGGCCAGTTTTTCCAAAATTATCAGCTCGAACTCCTCGAGTTCCTCTTTGGTGTATTTGCTCTTGGCAGTTACATTCTCATTGTTCTCTGTCATAATTTCCAAACTTTAAAAAATTACTACTTAATAATAACTATCCGGCTTTTTCTATCGAGATCATGGTTTGCAACTCATCCCCTATCTCTATGGTTTCGCTCTGTTGTACGTTGATGCTTTCGACCATGTGGAGCGAGAGCGCCAGCGTTTCCGAGCAAATGTAATTATAATTGTTTTCGATGGCCTGATTTATTTTCTTAGAATCTTTTGCAATGATAAGGTTTATTTTGTCGGTAACTTCAAAACCCTTGTCTTTGCGCATGTTCTGGATACGATTTACCAGGTCGCGGGCAATGCCTTCATCAATCAATTCATCAGTAAGCGTTATGTCGAGCGCCACGGTTAAAGCTCCATCATTAGCGATAAGCCAGCCGGGAATATCTTCGGTAATAATTTCGACGTCGCTAAGCAAAATTTCAATCATCTCGCCATCCAGTTGCAGTTGGTACCTGCCATTTTTCTCCAGTTCGTTTGTCTGCGCCGGAGTAAAACCTGCCAGTTCCACAGCCAGTTTTTTCATTTGTTTGCCATAGCGTGGTCCCAGCGCTTTAAAGTTAGCTTTCAGGCTCTTGCTTACAATGCCGCTGTCGTCTTTCAAAAACTCAAGCTGCTTCACGTTCACCTCCGACAGTATCAAATGTTCTATTGCCGACACTTGTTCTTTGAACTCAGGACTCAACGGCGGCACCATGATTTTGTTGAGTGGCTGACGTACTTTTATCTTTACCTTTTTGCGCAGCGACAGCGCCATCGACGAAATCTTCTGCGCCAGTTGCATCTTCTGCTCCAGGTCGGCATCAATCATCGACGCATCGGCTACGGGCATATCCATGAGGTGTACCGAGGGTACGCCATATCTTTTGGTAACGCGGTTAAGATCGGTAAAGAGCCTTTCGGCAAAAAATGGAGCCAGCGGCGCGCTCAGCACTGCCAGCGATTCCAGACACTGATAGAGGGTTTGGTATGCCGAAATCTTATCTCCGGTCAGCTCGCCTTTCCAGAAACGGCGGCGCGAAAGGCGCACGTACCAGTTGCTGAGTTTGTCGTCCACAAATTGAGCTATGGCTCTGCCGGCGCGTGTAGGTTCGTAGTCGTCCATGGCGGAATCCACCTGTGCAATGAGGGTGTGCAGCTCCGACAGTATCCAGCGGTCAAGCTCCGGGCGATCAGCCAAGGCGATCTCTTGCTGCGAATAATCAAACTTATCAATATTCGCGTAAAGCGCAAAAAATGCGTAGGTGTTGTAAAGGGTACCAAAGAATTTGCGCTGTACTTCGGCAATGCCTTCGAGGTCAAATTTCAGATTGTCCCAGGGCTGGGAATTGGTGATGAGGTACCAGCGTGTGGCGTCGGGGCCATAGGTGCTAATGGTTTCAAAAGGATCTACAGCATTGTTGAGCCGCTTCGACATTTTGTTGCCATTCTTGTCGAGCACCAATCCGTTGGAGACGCAGGTTTTGTAGGCCACCGAGTCGAAAATCATGGTGGCAATGGCGTGCAGCGTAAAAAACCAGCCGCGCGTTTGATCTACCCCTTCGGCAATAAAATCGGCCGGAAAGTAAGATTCGAGGTCTTTGTTTTCGAATGGGTAATGAAACTGCGCATAAGGCATGGCGCCACTGTCGAACCACACATCTATCAGGTCGGGTTCACGCGTCATGCGCTGGCCGCTTTCCGACACCAAAAGGATGTCGTCGATGTAGGGGCGGTGCAGATCGAACGTATCGTAGTTTTCGTCCGACTGGTCGTCGGTGTCGAAGGCTGTGAGCGGATTATCTTCCATAAAACCGGCTTCGATGGCTTTGTCGATTTCGGTTTTCAGTTCGGCCACCGAGCCGATGCATTTTTGTTCTTTACGATCTTCCGTAGTCCAGATGGGCAATCCCACGCCCCAGAACCTGGAGCGCGACAGATTCCAATCGACAAGGTTTTCGAGCCAGTTGGCGAAGCGTCCCAGGCCGGTTGCCTTTGGCTTCCAGTTGATGGTTTCGTTGAGCCGGATCATGCGCTCTTTGTAAGCGGTGGTTTTAATAAACCACGAATCGAGCGGATAGTAAAGCACCGGCTTGTCGGTACGCCAGCAGTGAGGATAATTGTGTACGTATTTTTCGATTTTGAAAGCCTGGTTATTTTGCTTGAGCATCACCGAAAGGTCGATGTCGAGCACCGGACTTTGCTCGTCGGCAGCAGCGTCGTAGTCGTTTTTCACATAGCGGCCGGCATACTGGCCGTAGGTTTCCACATCTACAAATTGCTTTACAAAATCCTCGTCGAGTTCTTCAATTCGGAATAAGCGCCCCTGCAAATCCACCATCGGGCGGCGGCTAACGGTTTTGTCTATCAGCACCAGCGGCGCAATTCCGGCGGTGCGTGCCACGCGGTCGTCGTCGGCGCCGAAGGTAGGCGCGATGTGTACAATTCCGGTTCCGTCTTCGGTAGTTACAAAGTCGCCGGTGATCACTCTGAAAGCATCGCCATCGGGTTTCACCCACGGGATGAGCTGCTCATAACGAACACCTTCGAGCTGGCTTCCGCTTATCTCATCGATGATCTCGTAAGGCACCAGCTTGTCACCGGGTTTATAATCGCCCAGCGTCAGCTCCTGTGCCTTGGGGTTAAAATAGCTGCTCACCAAATCTTTGGCCAGCACCACGGTGATGGGCAGCCCGGTGTAAACATTAAAAGTATAAACAACTACGTATTGAATCCTGGCACCCACGGCCAGCGCTGTGTTGCTGGGCAGCGTCCAAGGCGTAGTGGTCCAGGCCAGGAAAAACACTTCTTCATTGTCATCAGAAATCAAAAAGCGCGACTTCTCGTCGTCGATTACTCTGAACTGCGCGGTGACGGTAGTATCTTTCACATCGCGGTAGCATCCGGGCTGGTTAAGCTCGTGGGTGCTCAAACCCGTGCCGGCAGCCGGCGAATAGGGCTGGATGGTGTAGCCTTTGTAAAGCAGCCCTTTTTTGTAAAGTTTCGACAAAAGGTACCACACCGTTTCGATGTATTTGTTGTCGAAGGTGAGGTACGGATCGTCCAGATCGACCCAGTAACCCATCTGGCGCGTCAGGTCGTCCCACTCGCCTTTGTATTTCATCACCTCTTTGCGACAAGCGTCGTTGTATTGTTCTACTGTAATCTTGCGGCCAATGTCTTCCTTGGTGATGCCGAGGGTTTTTTCGACGGCTATCTCGATGGGCAAACCATGGGTATCCCAGCCCGCTTTGCGCGGAACATAAAAACCTTTGAGGGTTTTGTAGCGGCAAAAGATGTCTTTGATGGTGCGTGCCATCACGTGGTGGATGCCCGGCTTTCCGTTGGCGGAAGGAGGACCTTCGTAAAAGACATATTTCGGCCCCTCTTTCCGGTTCTTTAAACTGCGGTGAAAGATATCCTGGTCAACCCAAAAAGCCCGGATTTCGTCGGCGATTTTGGGAAGGTTCAGTTGGTTGTATTCGTTGTATCTTGCTGACATGTAAAATATTTGCCCTTAAAAATTTTGCGGCTGCAAAAATATAAAAATAAATTCATCAGATTATTCTACCTTTGCTCTTCATTAAAAACTCATAACCTATGAAAAAATTCCTGACACTAATTTTCGCGGCTCTCCTGGCAGTTGCGGCAGCCGCACAAGTAGATAAAATGAAAGACATCCTCGACGACGAGATGGATGCCGACAACTACACGTTGCGCTTCTACAATGCGCTCAACGGCGACCCAATAAAAGGCGCCACCATCACCATCGAAGAGGTTGGTACTTTTGTTACCGATGCCGAGGGGAAAATCAAATTTCCGCGCGCTGAAGAGGATGCTTTGTATCTGGTCAACTTTTCTGCCGATGGCTACATCACCACCGATGTGAGCCTGGAGGCGGTGGCCGGCACTATTTTCAACAATCGCGTTTCCATCTCGCCGGTGATGGCCATGGAAAACATGCGCATCATCGTGGACTGGGGACGCCGACCTGCCGACCTGGATGCCCATCTTACCAAAGACAACAGCTTCCACATTTCTTATCGCGATATGAAGGCTGCCCAGGATGGCGAAGCCCGCCTCGACCGCGACGACACCGATAGCTGGGGACCCGAAACCATTACTATCCGCCAGGTAGATACCGAAGGACATTACGAATTTTGGGTGCAGGATTATACCAACCGCGCCGACGAAAACTCACGCAAGCTCAGCAAATCCAAAGCTACCGTAAAGGTGTATGGCAACAACCGCTTGCTCGAACAATTCAACATCCCCACCGACGACCGCGGCAACAAATGGCACGTCTTCACCATCGACCAGGGAAAGATTGTACCTACCAACTACATAACTGCCGAGAAGTGATACCGGGCAACCTTTTCCACTTTTCATTAGCATAAAAATGCCTGTAATGCGGTTTGGTTTTTTAATACTTTTTCTATTGGTAATGTCGGTGGCTTACGCCGATGAATTTGTAATAAGATCATTTACCCTGTCCGAAACCGACCTTTCGGCGCTGCGCTATCAACGCCTGGATGCCAATGACGAAGCCTGTGCGCTCATCAAAGTGCGCACCGACCTGCGCGGGCTGGCCTTTGACGCCGGCAAAAATCTGGTGGGAGATATTGAGTTTAAAAGCGGCGAATACTGGCTTTATGTTTCATCGGGCGAAAAGCGCATCACCATTTACAAAGATGGTTTTATTACAAAACACTTCTCCCTGCCGCTCTCCGTAGAATCATCAAAAGTGTATGTCCTCGAAGTTACCAGCAAGCAACAAGCTACCGCCGCCACCGGATCGCTCATTCTGCTCACCGACCCGCCGGGCGCTGTGGTAAAAATCAGAGAGCTTTCGGGGATGGCACTTACCACGCCCGATACGTTGCTGGATTATCCGGCATTTCCTTATTCCGTTGCCATCACCAAATTCCGCCACACTACCATCGACACCATCCTCACCGTTCATCCCGGCGAAATGATTTCTCACAACATTACGATGACACCCGGCTGGGGCGACGTAATAATAAAGGTGGAGCCGGAAGACGCAGAAGTTTTTGTTGATAATGAATACAGCGGTATCGGCGATCAGAATTTTATGGGTGACGCAAAAGGAATCGATGTCGGGCGACATATCATTAGCATTCGCCGCGAGAATTATTATGTGCAGGAACAGACGGTGGAGGTGCTTTCCGGACAGCTAACAAATTTAGATTACAAACTAAAGCCAATGCTGGGTGTATTAAAGGTAGAAACGCCCCAGGGCGCCACCCTTCACATCGATGGTAAAATAGTGGGAACAGTGCCTTATACCGACACACTCCTTACCGGCAGCTATCAACTTACGCTGTCGGCCCCAGGATTTTTGGAGCTGGAAAAAACTGTCGCCATTACCGAGAACAATATCACTTATGTAAATGAAGTGCTTCAGCAAAGCCGCAGGGTGAAAATTATTTCCGAACCTGCGCAAGCCGATATTTATCTGGATGGAAACTACGTCGCCACGACGCCGGCTACTATCGTGCTGGGTTATGGCAACAATCGGTTGCTATTGCGAAAAGCAAAATACCACGATCTGACTGAAAATGTATCGGTAGGAAAAGATACCGACGCACTACATTTTACCCTCGAACCGAATGTATTGGCGGTTAGTTTTACGTCCAATCCGGGAAGTGCGCAATTGTATGTAGATGACAAATCGCAGGGCTTTACCAACACCCAAGTGGAATTGCCTTATGGCAAATACAGGGTGAAGATGAAGAAGCCGGGCTACTTTGCCCGCCGGCGCAATCTTGCGGTGGTGGCGCCCGGCCAAAAAGTGCATTTCAACCTACGGAGTACCAGCCACTTCCGCCTGGGTGTAATCTACGGCATGGATTCCTGGGGCGGCGAAATTACCTGGGCAAAATCTTCAGCGGTTGGATTTGGGCTGGGATATTATATGCCGCCCAAAACAGAAACCAACTACACCATACAGCACCAAAATATTGATGTCGGTTATTATCCTGATATCGAACTTACCACCCCTATAGACCAAGTGACCAACACCGACTCGTTGGATTTTGCCATTCCACTCAAGGTGCATATTTTCGTAAAAAAGAATCCCTACCTGTCTATCATTGCCGGAACTGCAGTTGGTCAGGTCTATTATTCGGATGTGTATCTGGCGCACCAAAATTATGATCAGTATTATGGTATGGACGATATCCAAAAAGGTGAGTATTATTCGGTAGGAAGGAAGGGCAAATGGAAGCTCAATCCCATCGCCGGGCTTTCGCTGCGGCTGCTGCGCTATTTTTATGTAAGCGGCGAAGTGTGGTTCAATACCGAACAGGGCACACAATTCTTTACTTCGGGTGGGATGTGTTTTCCACTTGATTAATGCCAATAAAATAACCGCAGAGAACGCTGAGAAGACGCAGAGGAATATTATCGTTTTCTTCTCTGTTTCCTCTGTTTCCTCCGTGGTTTCTGTATCTGATTTCGATCGCCAATAAAATAACCGCAGAGGACGCAGAGAGCGCAGAGGATTATTATCGTTTTCTTTTCTGTTCCCTCTGTTACCGCCGTGGTTTCTGTATCTGATTTCGATCGCCAGGAAATTAACCACAGAGAACGCAGAGAAGACGCAGAGGACGCAGAGGGAGAATATTGCCTTCTTCTCTGTTTCCTCTGTTTCCTCTGTGGTTGCTGTATCTCAGCGTTTTCTTTTCCTCTTCCGCCTTCGTTAAACTATTTTAAAGATGGTGCTTCCAAGCTGCCTTTTGGCTTTATTTGTTAAATACCAATGGTTTTTAATCTTTTAAAAAACAAAAAATATGAAAGTCGCTATTCTACATCATCATCTCAATCCGGGTGGGGTTACACGTATCATGCAGTTGCAGGCTCAAAGTTTGCGCAGGGTTTTTCCTGAAATCGAAATTACCATTATCACCGGCCACGCTACCAATCCAAAACCTTTTGAGGCGCTCGACATCCCCATTTTGGAATTTCCGCCGCTCGATTATCTGCCGCGAAGCCGGGGGCTTGAACAAGAGCTGCCGGAGCTTTTTGCCGACATCATCAATTTTTTAAAATCAAATATCGACCGCACCAGTATTATCCATGCGCACAATCTGAATTTGGGTAAAAATCCTGTGCTCACGCTGGCTCTCTCATCCATGGTAGGCCAGGGTTATCATCTCTTTAACCATTGCCACGACTTTGCCGAAGACCGCCCCGAAAACATGGAGTTTCTGCGGGACGTTGTGGAAGACTTTTTTCAGGAAGATTTGCAGCAGGTGCTTTACCCCGCCAATTCTAACGCCCACTTTGCCACACTCAACAGTTTCGATTATCAAAGAGTCCTTCAGCAGGGTGTGCCAGAAAACCGTCTCATGCTGCTACCCAACCCGGTGGAAATTAACAAAACGGCAGGTAGCGTTGTTGAAAATGTGCGCGGGGAGATTTGCAGGACAATGGGGTTGGATGGCAACAAATTGTTGATTACTTATCCGGTGCGGGTGATTCGCCGCAAAAATATCGGCGAGTTTATTTTGCTTAGCGTTTTGTTTGCTAACCGCGCCAATTGGCTGGTTACGCTGCCCCCAAAAAATCCGGCGGAGGTGAAACCTTATCAAAATTGGAAAGATTTTTGCCAGCGCCTTAAGATTAAGATTGTTTTTGAAGCAGGACTGAAGGTGGATTTTATAGAATTACTAACTGCCAGCGACCTGTGTCTTACCACCAGCATACGCGAAGGCTTCGGCATGGTTTTTCTGGAGCCGTGGCTGCTCGGCACACCGGTGATGGGGCGCAACATCAGCTACGTTACCGCCGACCTGATGGACAGCGGCGTTCAGTTTCCGCTGCTCTATGATGAGATAACTGTGGAAACAGAAAGCGGTGATGCTGACTTTGCAACACTGCAAATGGAGCAGCAGCAGCAAGTCATCGGGCAGGTATTGCAAGATGCGGCTTTCGCCGAAAAAGTGCTCCGGCAAAACCCGCTACTCCTCAATCTTTTTGATGAAGTGTCGGGGGTGGTTGTAGAAAACAATCGCACAGTAATTGAAGAGAAATATTCATTAACAAAATATGCACACACACTCTATGAAGTATATCGAGAAATGGCTGAACACAATGACTGACCTCAGGCCAATACCCACCGCGGTAGAACCCCGACTGGATAAAATTAAAGGCACCAAAGCCATCATCTTCGACATCTATGGTACGCTGGTCGTTTCGGCTTCGGGCGACATCAATCAGATTGATCTTTCACAACAAAATATGCGCACAGCGCTCAGGGAAGCTGATTATCTTTTGCCGGAGCAAGACCCGCAAAAAGCTGACAAGGTGGTTGCTGAATTAATACAGAAGTTTGTCGAATTTTTACAAAAACACCAGCAACAGTTGCGCGAAGCCGGCGCTCCTTTTCCCGAAGCCGACATCCGCCAGGTATGGGACGAGTGGCTGCAGTACGCCATCGGCAAGAAATACATTGCCACCAACGGCGCCTCCGACATTACGCGCCTTACGTTTGTTTTTGAGATGTTAAGTAACAAAATCCACCCCATGCCGGGCATGCTCGAAGTGCTGCATTATTTTCACGACAGGGAATATCCCATGGGAATTGTCTCTAACGCGCAGTTTTACACGCCCGTGATGATGAACTTTTTTATCGATGGTCAGGCCAGAAATACCGAAAGTCTGCCGCTGTTTAACGACGACATCACACAGTTTTCGTACAGCCTGTTCAGAGCAAAGCCCGACCGCTTGCTTTTTGTCCCGGTGATTAAATCTTTAAAAGAAAACTATGGAATTGAGCCACACCAATCGGTGTTTGTTGGCAACGACATGTACAACGACATTTATCCGGCACAGGATTTAGGTATGAAAACCATATTCTTTGCCGGCGACAAACGGGCATTGCGCTTACGCGAAGACAAAGAGGAAGTGAAAAATGTACGTCCCGACGCTGTGATCACCGAATTATTACAACTCAAACAAATCATCATATAGTTATGAACGTTAACCATCTCAACATAGGAATTTTGCACTCGCTCATCGGCAAAAACGATGGGGTTTCCATTGTAATCGATCAAACCGTAAATGCCATGGTGAGCGATATGGGCATCCGGCTGGGAAACATCTATTTTCTGGCGGCGCATATCTCGCCACGATTCAATGCCGAGACCGACGACATCTTCTGGCACAAAAATAAAATCCACAGAAAGATCATCAAATATTTCGGAGCCAAGCCACCCAAAGGCTTGGCCGAGCTTATCCATAGCGAAGCCACTTACGCTAAAGAAGTCATAAAACGATTTGTAGAAAAGCATCAGATCGACCTGCTCATTGCGCACAACACCTCGCATCCGTACAACTTTATCACCGCCGTAGGGTTGGGTTATTATCTCGAAGAGCTGCGCAGCAAGGGCATCATCTGGCCCAACGTAATGGTATGGTGGCACGACTCCTGGTTTGAACGCGACATCTTTTCCAATCCTAATCCGGTTATCGAAAAGTATCTGAAATATTTACCGGGAACCAACATCGATGGCATTGCCTTCATCAACAAATCGCAGATAGAACTTGGCAAACGCTGGTTTGCAACTTACAACGCACCACGGCTGGAGTCGTTTTTTGAGCAGCGTGCCGTGGTAATCCCCAATACCAGCGACATCACATGGGAGTGGAAAAGCAAGCCCTGGGACAGCGGCCAACTGATCCATCCTCCGGTGGATAACTACAACAATTCTTTTTTTGAAGATATTGGTTTGAAAGAAGAACTTGCCAAACGCGAAATGACCCTGCAAGACGCTGTGATACTGCTGCAGCACACACGTGTGGTTCCGCGCAAGCGCATCGAAACAGCCATTGATCTGGCGTTTGAGCTGGAGAAAAAATATCTGAATCGCGGCCATAAAAAATGCGTTATCGTGCTGGTGAGTGGCCACTCCGGCGATGAACAGTTTGAATACAAGAAGTTTTTGAAAATGTTTTTTAAAGAAAGACTGGCAAATCATCCTAACAGCAACGTGGTGTTGATATTTGGCGAAAGCCACATCCTGTCGCACCGCGATATTATTGTAGATAAAAAATACTATAAGTTTGCCGAGATACCGGCCATAGTGGCTTCGGTGGGCGGAGTAGGAACTTTTTTCAGCAATGTGGAAGGCTTTGGCAACAACCTGCTCGAGATGATCTCGTTCGGACTGCCGGTGGCCATCAATCGTTATCAGGTTTATAAAGATGAAATCGAACATCTGGGCTTCCGCCTTCCCTCCATCGACAACGATGAACTTACCGATGCAGTGGTGGAAGAAACTTTCAGGTTGCTTACCGACATCAGCTTTCGCAACCAGGTGGTTCTGCACAACCTCCGCGTGCTCAACGAAAAACTCGACCATTCCATCATCTCCGAAAAGCTGCGCCCTTTGATCATCAACATGTTTACACGATTATTAAAATGATTTTTATAACCAATTGCCTCACAATCTAAAACTATAATGAAATGGGAGATTTTTATCAAAATGGACTGGTAACTACGCTTACCGACATGAAAAACCGGCCGATCGAAGACCTGGAAGCTGAGCTTCAGCGTTTTTCGTCACAACGGCCGATGGGGCTTATTATCCCAAGCCTTTACTCGGAGCTTGAAAATGAAGCCCTCAAAAACATTGTTGACGAGCTTTGCAAGGTGACCTATCTTTCGGAGGTGATTATAGGGCTTGACCGCGCCACCGAAAAAGAGTTTCATCATGCGCGCGAATATTTCTCGCGGCTGCCCCAAAACCACCGCATCCTCTGGCACGATGGTCCGCGCCTGATGGCGCTCGACAAGCAACTCAAAGAGATGAAACTGGAGCCTGACCAGATGGGCAAAGGGCGCAACGCCTGGTATTGCTTTGGCTATATACTCGGTTCCGGCAAGTCGGAAGCCATTGCACTGCACGATGCCGACATAAAAACCTACCACCGCTCCATGCTCGCCAAGTTGCTTTATCCGGTGGCCAATCCCAACTTCAACTACAGGTTTTGCAAAGGCTATTACTACCGCGCCGACCAGGAACATATCAAAGGCCGTGTGGTACGTCTGCTGGTAACGCCACTGCTGCGCACACTGAAAAAGTTTTTTGGCCCCACAGAGTTTCTGGAGTATCTCGACAGCTTCCGCTATCCGCTGGCGGGCGAGTTTTCGATGCGTACCGACGTGCTCAAAACTATCCGTATCCCCGCCGACTGGGGGCTTGAGATTGGCATCCTTTCGGAAGTGCATCGCAACAACTCCACCAACCGCATCTGCCAGGTAGAAATTGCCGACCGCTACGACCACAAGCACCAAGAGGTTTCGGCCGAAGACCCAAATAAAGGGCTTTCAAAAATGGTGTACGACATCGCCATGGCAATATATATTAAGCTTGCGCAAAATGGCGTGGTATTCTCGCAGGGAACATTCCGGTCTATTCGCTCTACTTATTACCGCATCGGGCTCGACTTTGTGGAACAGTACAGCGCGCTCTCGCGGTTTAATGGCTTTAAGTACGACCGAAACCAGGAAGAAGAAACTGTGATGCTCTTCTCGCGCCTGGTATATCAGGCTGGCGAAGACATGCTCAACAACTGGGATTATGCGGCTTTTATTCCCAGTTGGCGACGCATACAAAGCGCCATCAAGGATTTCATACCGGAGTATTATGCTGCCGTAGAGCAAGATAACAAGTGAGATGATCCGTAGCCCGGAATTCGTAGCCCGGAATTCATAGCCCGGAATTCGTAACCCGGAATTCGTAGCCCGGAATTCGTAGCCCGGAATTCGTAGCCCAGGCCTTCAGGCCTGGGATTTGAAATTGTTTTTTTAAAAAAATTGCATTTGTAAAATGGATGATTATCATTATAAAAATCTTAACGAGCATTTCGTAAATCATTTCCGGCAACGGCTCACCAGCATTTATGGCCGCAAACTGCCGCAGGACGAGCTACACGCTTTTTTGGAGCAAATCGACCGTAGTGTAAAACATAAAACGTCCACTCAAAAATGGGATGAGCGCGACGTGCTGATGATTACCTACGGCGACAGCATCCGCAACGATAATGAACCCGGCCTGCAGGTGCTGCATCGTTTCCTGAACCGACACCTCAAAGAAGAACTAACCTTTGTGCATCTGCTGCCCTTCTTCCCTTACAGCTCCGACGATGGCTTCTCGGTCATTAACTACATGCAGGTAAACCCTGAGCTGGGCGACTGGGACGACATCATCCGCCTGAGCGAAGACTATAAGCTGATGGCCGACCTGGTGATCAACCACATTTCCAAAAGCAGCCAGTGGTTTCAAAACTATCTGCGTGGCGAAGGCGAAGGAAAAGATTTTTTTATTGAAGAAGACCCCGCCACCGACCTCTCGCAAGTAATTCGTCCGCGCAGCCTGCCCCTGCTTACTCCGTTTGAAACCAGCAGCGGCATCAAGTATTTGTGGACCACCTTCAGCGACGATCAGATCGATCTTAACTTTGCCAATCCTGCCGTGCTGCTCGAAATGGTAAAGGTGGTGCTGTTTTATCTTAAAAATGGCACGTCGATGGTGCGCATGGACGCCATCGCCTTTGTATGGAAAAAACCCGGAACCAACTCACTGCATCTGGCGCAAACCCACGAAATTGTAAAGCTCATGCGCGACGTGATGGAAGCCGTGGACCCTGACGCCATCCTGCTCACCGAAACCAATGTGCCCAATAAAGAAAACCTCGAATATTTCGGCAACGGCGACGAAGCGCATATGGTCTATCAATTCTCGCTGCCGCCACTGCTGCTACATGCCCTCTATGTCGGGCATTCCAAATATTTTAACCAATGGGTAAAGTCTTTGCCGCCGCTGCCACCAGGGTGCACTTATTTCAACTTTACTGCTTCGCACGACGGCATCGGCATGCGCCCCCTCGAAGGGCTGCTACCCGACGAGGAGCGCGAATCGCTCCTATACGGCATGAAGCAAAATGGCGGCATCATCTCTACACGCCGCAACAGCGATGGTACCGACACCGCTTACGAAATTAATTTAACCTATTTCGACGCCATGAAAACAACCGTTCGTGGCGAAGATGAACTGCAAAAAGAACGCTTTCTGGCTTCACAAACCATTATGCTCCAAATGCAGGGATTGCCCGCTTTTTATATTCACAGTCTTTTGGCTACAGCCAATTATAACGAAGGCGTAAACGAAACCGGCAGAGCGCGCACCATCAATCGCTGCAAGTGGGATGAGCAGGAGATAGAAACGCAGCTTTCGCAGAACACCATGCACGCTGCTGTGCTGTCCGAACTAAAACGCAGGATCATGATCCGCAAAAACCAAAAAGCATTTCACCCCAATGGCCGCCAGCAAATTATCGAAGCCGGCGAATGCTTTATTGCGCTCCGACGCACCAGCACCGACGGGCACCAATGCATCGTGTGCATCACCAACATTACCCCGCAGCAGGAGCTTACTTTGCCCGGACTTATCGGAAACGCCGAGGAAGTCATCGATCTTTTCACAGGTCAAAAACCGGAAATCAGGCACGGGGCATTTATATTGGAGCCATATCAAACGCTGTGGTTGGAGAAGAAGTAGGCAAAGAGTGGTTAGCAGCGCTCTGTCTTTATACTATAGAGCGATATCACCGGAAATCTAATTGCAGAATTTCTGCTTATCGCAAAGAGAAAAGGTGTTATGACCGTAAGGAGAGGAATATTAATATTCAAACCTGAACCTGCCGAATGGAGACGACGAACAGAAGACTGAGCAAACGATTCTACTGAAAAGCATTCAGATACATCCTGCGGCGCTCTACCAGATCGCGCAGCTCGATGGCCATCAGGTGGTTAACCTGTTCGGCCATGGGGAAAATATAATCCATTGTCTGTTGTAGATAGTCGGCCATCTTTTCTTCGATCATAATGTCGAGGTGCAGATCGGTGATATTGCTGATGCGGTCGGCTACTTTCAGGATTTTTGCTTCGGGTGATCCATATTGCAGAATGCGCTCCAGGTAGGCGATTTTGCTCTCATGCGGCGAACGCGTAACTTCTTCCACCAACTGCACCACCGCTTCACCGTGCTTATCGATAATCCTGATTTCGTCGCGGTTGCTCATGGGGACATCTTCAAACAAATCATGTATAAGTGAGGCTTTCAGCAGCACATGGTTGGTGTAGTGATAGTCGAGCAGGATGGTAAAAGTAGCCATCATGTGCCTGAACTGGTTGCCGCCGACTTTACGCGCCACGCCAATCAGGGCGGTTGCTTTCTGGATGTAGGGCGCCGCAATGAGTTGCATCAGTTCTTCCTTTTCGGTGTCTCTCATAGTAAGTGTAGTTGTTTGTTGTACAGATGTATCTGAAAAAAACCACCAACAAATCAGAATTGTTCGATGGTCAGAGATAGTTTTTGATTGTAAAATATTATCCTTCGAGCGAGCCGGTAACTTTCTCCACCTCGTGCAGCACTTCGCACGATTCAATCAGCGCCTTCATCTTGTTGTGGTCGTCGTAAAGCGGACGGTCTAATTCGAGAAAGTCCACATGGCGGCGCACCACCTCGTGTGCTTTGGTGGTTCCGGTGCCAAATTTATATTCACGGAAGTCGAGCGCCTGCGCAGCAGCCATCATTTCTATACCCAAAATCCCGTAGGCATTGTCGAGTATCTGAAAATTTTTGATGGCGGTATTCATGCCCATCGACACAAAATCCTCCTGGTCGGCGGCGGCAGGTATCGACTGTATAGATGCCGGGGCGCTTAGGATGCGCTGCTCCACGATTTGCATATCGGCAGTGTATTGGCTAAGCATCAATCCCGAAAACATGCCGGCGCCTTTGGTAAGAAAAGCGGGCAGCCCCACGCTCAGCGCCGGATTGTTGAGCCGGTTCATGCGTCGTTCGCTCATCACGCTCACCATAGTGATGGCAATTCCGGCCATGTCCATGGGCAGCGATACCGGCGAACCCTGGAAGTTGGCACCGGAAAGCTGCATGTCTTCCTCCGGAAAAAATATCGGGTTGTCGCCTACACCGTTAAGCTCTATCTCCACCTGCGAGCGGGCATACGCCAGCGCATCGTGGGCGGCACCTATCACCTGCGGCGTCGAGCGCATCGAATAGGCATCCTGCACTTTGCAGTTGACGCGACATTGCTCAAGATCGCCATCGGCCACAACTTTCTTGATAGCTTTTGCGCTTCGCACCGCACCTTTAAAACCGCGCACTTCATGCAGCCGGGCATTGTAGGGTTTCATGTTGGCTTTGAGCGCCTCCAGCGACATAGCCGCAGCTATCTCGGCCTGCTTCAGCCAGTTGTTGGCATCGAACAGGAAAAGCGCACTCATGGCCGTGAGCACATTGGCGCCATTGATGGTTCCCAAACCGTCGCGTGCATGCAATCCCGGAACTGTAATGCCGGCATGTTGCATTGCCTCAGCACCTGAATACAATTCGCCGTTGAAATAGGCTTGTCCTTCGCCCATCAGCAGCAACGCAATCTGCGACATTGGTGCCAGATCGCCGCACGCACCCACAGAACCTTTTTGGCACACCCACGGCGTCACACCTTTGTTGAGCATCTCCACCAGCGTAAGCGTTATCTCCGGACGGATACCCGAATTGCCGTGTGCATGCACGTTGACGCGCCCCAGCATGGCGCCGCGCACATATTCTTCCGGCATCGGATCGCCAATGCCGGCAGCGTGGTTGTAGATAAGATATTTCTGAAAATCCTTCACCTGGTCGTCGTTGAGCACCACCTCCGAAAACTCACCGATGCCCGTGTTGACGCCATACATAATCTCGTGAGCGGCGATCTTCCTCTCAAGCATCGCCCTACATTTTTTTATGCGCTCCAGCGCTTCGGGATGCAACTCCACCGCCTGGCGATGACGCGCAACATTAATAACATCTTCTATGGTAAGATTAGATCCGGTAATAACATATTTCATTGCTTGCTCATTTGGTTGGTGAAACGAAAGAAAAAAAAGAGAGCCAAAGAAACAATTTTTTCGGAAGCGAGAGAAAAGTCAGTTCTCAGTTCTCAGTTCACAGTCCGCAGTTCTCAGTCTTCAGTCCGCAGTCCGCAGTTCTCAGTCTTCAGTTCTCAGTCTTCAGTCCTCAGGCCGCAGTTCTCAGTCCACAGTTCGCAGTTCTCAGGCCGCAGTCCGCAGTTCTCAGTCCACAGTTCTCAGTCCGCAGTTCTCAGTCATCAATCACGCATAATTTATACTTTTGCCTAATGACAGATTTGCAAGAAAAAACGCATAAAACTTTTACCAATAGCTTTCCAAAAGGAGAGCCAGTGTATTGGTGGTACGATTATGAAGATGCTGTTTTCAGGTCTCTTCTTGAAGAAGGAGAAAGAGTAAGGTATTTTGTAAAATACGCTTGGAATAATGGTGTAGAATTTGAGTTGTTTAAAAAAGACAGCAATGTGCTTATGGATTCCATATCCGACCTGGATAAGGTACTTATTACCAAAGAAGATTACGATAAATTTCCACAGGAAACAAAATTTAAAAAGTAACCGCAACGGACAAGGCTGTAGCGCATGAAACAAGGCGGTGGGATGCGGGTGGTTGACCAGAGTTGCTATTTTTCAGGAGCATCAAAAATAGATGCTCCTTATTTTTTGTAGTATGCTTTGGATTAAAAACTGTTTCTTTTCCGGTAATCATCAATCCACGATTGGCTGTCGTCTTCAGTTCTTGTATTATTTCCTTTAAACCAGGCAATGAATGTGATAACAGCAGCTTCGATGAGTGCGTAGGCAATATAAAAAAAACTGGCGGCCAGAGCCAAAACAAAAATTACCACAAGAATTTTCATAACACAAAAATAAAAATTAATGAAACATTTGAATCCTGAATTTTGAATAAGCGTTCCATGAGAGCGAAATCATCATGAATTTTGAATCTTAAATTATCCCTTTCCCAATTTTGAACTTTAGCTAAATGCATTTCCATTATTCATTATCAAAAATCCCCACCATCAGCCGCTCTGCAGCGCGCTGGATCTCCAGTCTGGAACAGGTGAAATTATTTACCATCACCACCACAATTTTGTCGTGGCCGGCAGAATCCTTCAGCACACCGGCGTAGCCTGTTACACGCGACATGGTTCCTGTCTTTGCACGCCATTTTCCTTCTATTGGCTTCCCTCTTCCAAAGTTGCTCAACGTTCCGGATTGCCCGGCCACCGGAAGGGAAGCAAGAAATTCTTCGCTTTGGTTGCTACTCAACATTTCCTGCAAGACAAAAGCAAGCTGACGCGCGGTGATGCCGTTGGCACGTGAAAGCCCGCTGCCATCGGCCAAAAACAATCCGGTAGTATTCATCCCTTTCTCTTTCCAGAAGTTTGCAAGCACTTCGCAGCCATTTACAATAACAGGCGTTTTCCCTGCATCAAGTGCCAGGTGCAGCAGCAAAGTTTCGGCATAAAGATTTATACTTTGCTGATTAAGTTCACCAATAATTTCGACCAACGGCGGCGATACTATCGTCAGTAACGTTTGCTCTTTTTGTGATTCCATATTTTCGTATTCCGACCGTGTAGCTCCTTCCACCACAATGCGCATCCGCGACAGCTCCGCGTGAAGTTGATTTATGGCCGCCAACGCCGGATCGGGCAAAGCACCCCTTATCGTGAAAGCGTTTCGGTAGGGCGGCAGCGTGCCACCGATCTCACGGATGCTGGTAAGATAACTCCCGTAGATATAGGCTTTGTCGGCGGTTCCGCCAGCCATTACGCTGTTGCGAAAAGCAATCTCCGGCAGTTCCGGTGCTATCTTAATAATTTTCGCCGCTGTACCCGGCGCTCCGGTGGCGAAAGTGATTTCAAAACTGTTGTCGAGATAGTTGAGGCTGGCGGCAGCCGCGCCGTAATAGTTGCCAATGTCCTCCCAAATCCAGGTGCCGGCAAGTTGTGGTGGCCCAAATAAAGAGGCATCAGCTATGATGTCGCCGTCCACTTTTTTAATTCCCGCTTGCTGCAAAACCATTGCGCAACGACGCATCGCATCGCCATAATGCGCGGCAAATCGCGGGGAGCCAAAGGTGGGATCGCCGCCACCACGCAAAATTACATCGCCATGCAGCGTACCTGCCGAATCTATTGTTCCGCGGTAAAGCAATTTCGTATCGAAAGTATGGCTTTCGCCAAATGTTTGCAAGGCAGCCGCCGACGTAAGCAGCTTTTGCAGCGATGCCGGCACCAGCGTAAGGTCGGGTTGATGCTCCATCACTACCTCACCACTTTCGGCATCCATCACCAACACGCCCACCGACGCATGTTGTAAGCAGGAGTTATTAATAAAATCATCCAAAAACGCCGGTTTTATTTCCGACGAGGATTGTCCTTTTTCATTCTGACCCTCCACATTGTTTTGTGCTCCGGCAGAAGTTGATCCCTGTGCCAAAAACAGGACTGCGAAAAAAAACCACAAGAAAAGCGTGCCGGCAAAACCACAGGCAGATGAGCAAACTGATGACTTCATTAAAGGTTTATTTGAGATCACTGAGATGATAATTGAAATTTATTTGTGATTTGTTTAGCTGCTGAATATTTGAATGATTGTGGTGCGAAATGCTTCTTTTCTTGCCTCACCCCCGACCCCTCTACAATTGGAGAGGGGAGCACATGCGCGAGGCGGTAAGGTCGTTTACCAAACGAAGCACGTTGGTTTGGTTTTTCCATAATGCCACCGGAGAGAGCTCCCTTCCCGCCAACTGGCAGAGAATGCCTCTCCAGATTATCGGGAGGAGACAGGCCGTGCAAGCCATTGTTGCGACTTGTGCGCTGGCCATCTCTCCGTCGGCTGACGGAGAAGTTAGAGGTCTTTGATAATGACCATTTTGAACATAGTTGATGAAAGCCTGCAAAATAGTTACAATTTATTTGGGATTTGTTTTATTTTCATTTGGAATTTACTGGCGAAGTGCCGTAATTGATTTAAAACAGGCCAATTAAGAAATCAACTATTTGGTGTATTGATCAATCACCTGCGAGATGGCGCGGCGGCAGGCCGGACAAAACTCCTGCTTATCGCGCGTGAACATTATGCAATCGATGGCTGAGCGGTACATGCCATATTGCATGTAGTTGGCTCCCTCAAAGACGCCGGTAGTGTTTTTATATTCCATCCCGTCGATCATCTCCAGCATCGTCTGTCTTTCGCGGGCAAAGAGCGCCTCCACACGGGCTTCGGGAACTTTGGCAGCGCGCAGCTCGCGGCGTTCCTTTTGTATTTCGTAACTAAAAGCATCAAAAGCCTCTTTGTCCCAGGGAGTAGGAATTGGCGTGGCCGGCTCCACCAGCTCCTTCCATTTCAGGCCAGCCGGATCGAGCAATGCCGTAACGTTGGGTTCCCACGGCTCCACCGTAATTTCAGGGATCTGATAGCTCACATCGCTGGTGTAATATTCGTCGGCAAGGGCGGCAAAAGAGTGCCCAAACTCATGCACGAAAATGTAATCAGAAAACTTGTTATCCACAGCCACCGTGGAATAGAGATTATAAATTCCGCCACCGCCGTAGGTTTGTTCGTTGATGAGTATAAACATGGCATCGTAAGGCACGCTGGCGGCAGCATCGCGGATAGCAAGGTTGTCGGTGGCCAGAGCATAGCGCTCCGAATCGAAGGCGCTGTAAGAAACCGACAGCGGCGTGCGCCTGAAGCTGCCGGGATGTGGCTTGTTGACGCCGCTCACCGCCGAGGGCGTTTCGACGAGCCGCACATTAAAATCCGCTTTACGCGATTTATAAGGCTCTACTTCAAAAAGCGCCTGGATGAGCCGCCGGGCGTCGCCATCAAATTTTCCCATCTCAGCGGCGCTGTAGCCGTCGCCCAAGATCACCAGATCGACATGTGTGGCCGGGTCGCCGTTTTCGATAAGCGTTTTTGTACTAAAAGACGATAGCAGCGAAGCGGGATTTACGTTGCGTGCCGCCGGGTCGATGGTGGTATTCCACAACGGCACAAACTCGTTGGCGGCGTCGCGCTTTGAGATGGTGAGAACCACCGGCTGCTGCGGCCACGGAAACCGCACCGACTCATGAAAAGTACCCCAATTGGTTTTTGCTTCCGCAATGCTCTGCCACTCGCCAAAAATGCTGGCAAAGCCACGGCTATAAAGCAAAACTCCGGTAGCAACATCGGTAACTTCATAAAAATACAATCCGCGGTTCAGCTCATCGGCCAGCACCGTCCGACTGCCCGCCCAGGCGCCATCGTTCAGAATACGATCCACCGAGAAATGCTCCTCACTGGCCGTACCCGTATGGAAATAATCGACACGCATGGTGTTGCCGGTAAAACTTTCCGCAAAACTCACCGCTGCCTGCGGCCTCGCCTGCGTAGCTGCAAAAAGTAGCAGCAGCATCATAATTTTGATTTTCATTTGTCTTTATTTTTATGTTAAAAACGCTTTAGTAAACAAGCCTCAAAACTATAAAAAATAGCAATGACAGCGATAAAGCGATTGTCCACGAATTTCCGCCAATTAAGCGAATGGGCGCGAATTTGAATTTTGGTTCATGCGTACAAAAGGCCAAGGGAATGTTGGAACGCATTACCCGATACAGAATAACAATTAGTAACAATTATCACTCAGCGCAAAATTGTATTTTTGGCTCCGCGATGGCAGACAAAGCATTCATAACACCAAATGTTCTTAAATGGGCAAGAGAATCGGCAAGAATGACCGAGGAAACTGCTGCTGCCAAGGTTTCTGTGCCTATTGAAAAACTAAAAGAATGGGAAACGGGAACAAGCCAACCGACCGTTCGACAAGCACAAACGTTAGCCAAAGCTTACAGGCGACCTTTTGCATTGTTTTTCCTGCCAGATATTCCCCGTGATTTTCAGCCATTACAAGACTTTAGAAAATCAGGGTCTAAATCATTGACAACTTCTTCCCTTTTTATAATTCGTGAAATTCAGCACAAACAATCATGGATTAGTGATGTTAATTCAGAAAACAATGAGGAAAAACTATCTTTTGTAGGACGATTTACAATCGATGACAATCCGCAAAAGGTAGCGCAGGACATTCTTTCAACTTTAAAAATTAATCCCGCATCTTACAAATCAGAAAACCCAATTAAAGAATGGATTGATGCAGCAGAAACAAACGGAATCTTCATTTCAAGAACAAGTTTCATACACACGCGACTTAAATTGGATTCGGAAGAGTTGCAGGGCTTTGCTATTGCTGACCCGCACGCACCATTCGTTTTTATAAATTCTGACGATTGGAATGCACCACAACTTTTTACCCTTGTCCATGAACTCGCACACATATGGATTGCGGAAACCGGGATTTCTAATGAAGTAGAACCCGAATTAAAACACAAAGATAAATTTCATCCAGTCGAATTGTTTTGCAACGAAGTAGCCGCAAATGCTTTAATGCCAAAAGAAATCGTATTAAGTTTTAATACCTCTTCATTTCAGTCTTCTAAAGAAGTTTTTAAGGTTGCCAGGCAATTGGGAGTAAGCTTATTTGCATTATTGGTAAGAGCTTTAAATCTCGGCATTATTTCAGCTCCTGCTTATCAGAAACTAAAAAGACAGGCAGACATTGACTTTGCTGAGCACTTAAAAAGAGAAGCCATAAAAAAAACTAAACAAAAGGAGAAGGAAAAGCCAGGCGGCCCAAGTTATTATTTACTTCAATTAAACAGAAACAGCAGGTTGTTCACCCAAACAGTATTAGACGCATTTCGTGGTGGATTTATCGAACCGACATTGGCAAGCAACCTTTTAAATGTTCAGATAAATAAGTTTCAGAAATTAGAATCCCAGTTATATAAATGAACACAAAAGCAAACAAAGGAAGAAAAGGTAACGGCATTGAGTTCCAAAAGAATAAAAATTCCAAATGTCTGCGACAATATGGGAATCAGATGGATAAACGACTTCCAATTCATCGACGAGCTAAACATCAAATTCAAATGTTCGCTGAAATACTAACAAATAGTGTCGGGATGCTTTTCCATCCCGTATTCTTTTTAATTTTGGCCTTTTTTAATAATGAATCTTTGGCACATGAGAAAGACAAATTTTATAAAAACAATAAAACCTACACACATCCGCAGCATGCGGTGGGATGTGATTGGAGAACATGGGTTGATTGGAAGTTGGTGGCAAATAATGACACTGCGATCCATTACAATAAGATTTGAAAATTAGCGATTCTTTTAATTACTTTTGCAATAAAATTTACGACTATGCTGATATTAAATAATATTCTAAAAGAAATCAAAGACGTGCCGGTTAACAGACTGGAAGAGCTTTATCAACTTATTCATTCCTTGACACCGAAAACCAAACAGTCAGACAGTTTAAGAAAAAAAATACTCTCGTTTGGTGGTGCTTTTGGCGACATGAGTGAAAAAGATTATGCGGACTATCTGAACCAAACAAAAAAGGTAAGAACACAACTTTTTGACCGCAATATTGACTTATGAAACAATCAATTATTGATACAGATTTTCTTTCTGAATTTTTAAGAGGCAACCCTAAAGTCATTACCAAAGTTGACGAACATCTTAAAGAATTTGGTTTCATAACTTTAAGTATTATTACTTACTATGAAATTCTGAACGGCCTTTTGTATAAAGACGCTCGAAAGCAAATGGATAGATTTGAAGAGTTTGTAGCGTATAACAAAGTCGCTCCATTGACAATTAGAACAGTAAATATATCAGCAAACATTCAAGCAGACCTTCGTAAAAAAGGAGCTGAAATTGGGCATACTGACACATTAATTGCAGGTGTAGCAATTGCTGACGAACTACAACTTGTGACAAATAATACAAATCATTTTACGCGAATTAAAGCACTCGAAATTACTAACTGGACAAAGTAACCCAAATATTGGCCAGCCGCTAACACCCCATTTGCAATATACCGCGCATAGGCAAAAACAATCGTCACCAAACCTCCTCAAAAAACTCAACTAAACCACAAAAACAGACGCTATGAATTTTAAACAATTACTAATTGCATCCGTAATCCTGATCAGCTTGTCAGCGTGCCAATCGCAACAGGAAAAGAGGACAACGGAAAAACCACGCATCGCCATTGCCGGACTGGCCATTGAGTGCAGCACCTTTTCGCCGGCACAAAGCAATGCAGAAGATTTCCGCGTCCGTCGTGGCGAAGAGATATTCTCGTATTACCCATTTCTACACGAAGATTCAGCCGCACGCCAACGGGCGCAATACTTCCCTGCGCTGAGAGGACATGCAATCCCTGGCGGAATTGTTACCCGCGCCGCCTACGATACGCTGATGGCGCAAATGCTGCAACTGCTCAAAGAGAACCTGCCCTACGATGGCGTCTTTTTCGACATACACGGCGCCATGAGCGTGGTAGGTCTCGACGACCCCGAAGGCGATATGATTCAGCGCGTCAGGGATGTTGTTGGTAAAGATGTCCTGATTTCCACCTCCATGGATTTGCATGGCAACGTGTCGTGGCAACTGGCGCATCAGTCCGACCTGATAACCTGTTACCGATTGGCGCCGCACGAAGATGCCATCGAATCGAAAAAACGGGCGTTGGTAAACCTGCTCGATCGTTTAGAATCCGGAAAAGGCAAGCCCGCCTACAAGGCATGGATTCCCGTTCCCATTCTGCTGCCGGGCGAAAAAACCAGCACGCGCATCGAGCCGGCAAAAAGCCTCTACGCGCAGGTCGATCCGATTACAAAACAGCCAGGTGTGCTGGATGCCGCCATTTGGGTAGGCTACGCATGGGCCGATGAACCGCGCAACAGAGCGGTGGTGATGGTTACCGGCGACGACAAGCAGCAGGTAAAACGTTCGGCCGAAACACTGGCCCGGTCATTCTGGGATGTCCGCAAGCAATTTGAGTTTGTAGCTCCCGTGGCTCCGCTGGATGAATGCTTGGAAATGGCCATCCACAGCAGCAAAAAACCTTTTATCATCAGCGATATGGGCGATAACCCCACCGCCGGTGGTGCCGGCGACGTAACCTGGACGCTAAAGCAAATTCTCGAACACGATGCTTTTAAAAAGTCGGATGGCCCGTCATTGATTTACGCTTCACTGCCCGGCCCCCAGCTCATCGACAAAGCCATCGAGGCAGGCTTGGGCGGAAAGATAGAAGCTTTTGCCGGAGCAGAGATCGACAACCGATACGCTGGCCCCGTGATGCTGAAGGGAATTGTAGAAGCCATCTGCCAAAGCGACGATAATGCCCAAACCGAAGTGGTGGTTCGTATGGGCAGCGTGCGGGTTATTGTTACCAAAAAACGGAAACCCTACCACTACGAATCCGATTTCACAAACCTGGGCTTAGACCCGCGCAACGCCGATATTGTAGTTGTAAAAATTGGCTACCTCGTTCCCGAGTTGTACGACATGCGTGGCGATTGGATTATGGCGCTCACACCCGGCGGCGTGGATCAGGATTTACACCGGCTGCCTTACCAAAGAATCGACCGCCCCATGTACCCACTCGATGAAGATATGGCCGACCCGGATTTAACCGCACGTTTTGTCCCGCTTTCGGACGAAGAGTAGAGAAATCCTGGAAGTGCTTTTTCAGAAACCTGGGCATCTTTGAATCATGGAAAACAGATTGTCGTTACGGTGTCACGAGAATTGGTTGAAAAAGATGTTTTAAAATTATATGAATCAAAAGGTGCAGGCTCCTTTTATGAACTAACGGAAAATGAAATTATAAAGTCGGAACAATGACAAAAGAGGAAACAACTACAAATTGCTATTTGGGAAGGAGCCAACGTTACATGTATCCGGGATGCGGTAAACCTGAAAAGATTTCTTACCCACCAGCACATGCCAAACAAGAATGATGACTAAACAAATTATAACTATGGGATTAAATGATATTAAAAAAGAACTAAAGAAACTCGACAAGGATAAACTTGTTGATTTGGTAGCTGACTTGTATAAAAAAAATAAGTCGGTAAAAGAATTCCTGGAGTTTTATGTAAGCCCCAATGAACAAGAGCTTTTCTTGAAATATAAAGAAAAAGTCTATGAAGCATTTTTCCCCAAACGAGGTTATCGGTTTAAACTTTCGGATGGGAAAAAAGCAATTTCTGATTTTAAAAAGTTAGAACCATCCAAAGAATTGCTTGCTGAATTGATGCTTTTCTACGCTGAAACAGGCGTGGAGTTTACCAACGAATTTGGAAGTATTGATGAACCATTTTATAATAGCATTTCAAGCGTTTACTCAAATGCCCTCAAATTGATGGCTAAAGAAAATATTCTGGATAAATTTGCAGAACGCGCCAAAAAAATAGTGGACGACACAAGCGATATTGGTTGGGGCTTTAATGAGGAACTTGAAGTTATTTACAGCGACTTTTATAATTAGTGTCTGCTGAAAAACTCAGAATAATAATATTTCGGTGCTCTGCACCTTTGGTGGTTTCATGGGGGAAGGTAATTTCTACAAATATTATGCGGCTCTGCCGCTTATAAAGGTGCAGCGCACCGATAATATTTGTAGTTGATGAATAGCAAGCGGCACTAAGGTGCAGCGCACCGCGATATTAAAATTAAATAATCTTGCTTTAGAGATTTGATGGTCAGTGTGTAATGTATTTTTCAGCAAA
>SABY01000165.1 GCA_009928785.1 Clostridia bacterium
CATTTAAGAAATTCATAGCCCAGGCATTTAAGAAATTCATAGCCCAGGCATTTAAGAAATTCATAGCCCAGGCATTTAAGAAATTCAAAGCCCAGGCATTTAAGAAATTCATAGGCCCAGGCATTTAAGAAATTCAAAGCCCAGGCATTTAAGAAATTCATAGGCCCAGGCATTTAAGAAATCCATAGCCCAGGCAATTATGAAATCCATTGCCCAGGCATTTAAGAAATTCATAGCCCAGGCAATTATGAAATCCACTGCCCAGGCATTTAAGAAATTTATAGGCCCAGGCATTTAAGAAATTCATAGGCCCAGGCATTTAAGAAATTCATAGACCAGGCATTTAAGAAATCCATAGACCAGGCATTTAAGAAATCCATAGCCCAGGCATTTAAGAAATTCATAGCCCAGGCATTTGAGAAATTCATAGCCCAGGCAATTATGAAATTCATAGGCTCAGGTATTTAAGAAATCCATAGCCCAGGCATTTAAGAAATCCTTAGCCCAGGCATTTAAGAAATTCATAGGCCCAGGCATTTAAGAAATTCATAGCCCAGGCATTTAAGAAATTCATAGGCCCAGGCATTTAAGAAATTCATAGCCCAGGCATTTAAGAAATTCATAGCCCAGGCAATTATGAAATCCATTGCCCAGGCATTTAAGAAATTTATAGGCCCAGGCATTTATGCCTGGGATTGAAATGAAGGGTTGTCAATCCCCCGCCCCTCGCTGGGATTGCCTTCGGCAATCCCAGCGAGGGGCGGGGGAGACAAATGACAAATCAATTATTCCCATAGGCATAAATGCCTGGGCCAAAGTCTGACTTTATGGACAGGCACTAATTAGTTATCAACAATATAATGTTAATAGACAGACCCTAAGTAACCTCTTCGTATCTTTTCTGTTAACACATCATTAACAAAGAATTTGAAACTCATTAACACCCCCATCAGCAAATAATACTGATTTTTGCAAACACAAACAGATCAACAAACATGAAAAGAGCAATTTATATTTTGATGATATCGCTGCTGTGGGCAGGAGCAGCAATAGGCCAGCAGACTCATCAGCCCAAAACTGAAAATCATGCTCTGGTCATCGGGCCGCAAGCGAGCTGGGACACCACCATCGTCGATCTGGGCGACATAAAGGCACGGACAGAAACAACGGCGGAATTTACACTCACCAACAGTGGCAACGAGCCGCTTCTGATCACTTATGCCCAGGCTTCGTGCGGATGTACAAACCTTAAATACAGCGAGGCTCCCATCCTGCCGGGTCGCGCCACCAAAGTTAAAGTTACTTACGACGGTTCAGGTTTTGGCCCTTTTATGAAAACTATTACCGTGCAAACCAATGCCAAAGGCAGCCGCACTGTGTTGCAGCTTAAGGGTAACGTGGTGCAATAAACTACGGTCAAAAAAAACTGTCCGGATTTTTCTGCCTATGAACCGGATTTTCGGTATTTTTTTCTATGTTAAATATCCCAAATCCCATCAGTTCGTGAATGCTTTTCAGGCATCAGTAATATCTTTGCCCACATGTCGCCACCTACTATTATTTGCACCGCCGACGGCTCGCATACTTTATATGTGCCGGAGCTTAAGGAGCATTATCATTCCATACATGGCGCCATCGCCGAGTCGATGCACGTGTTTATCCATGCCGGTCTGGACGCAGCACTTTTGAATAAACCCCGGCTCCACATTCTCGAAGTGGGATTTGGCACCGGTCTCAATGCGTTGCTTACACTGCTTTATGCACCCGATTTCCTCATCACCTACACGGCCATCGAACCCTTTCCGCCCGACCCGCTGCTGATTGCACAGCTCAATTATCCCCAACTTTTAGCGAAAGCGGAATGCGAGGCGCTATACAAAGCGTTGATGGCGGCTCCCCAAAAGGTACCAACCCCCATAACACCCAATTTTACTTTGCGTAAAAAACGGGAGCAAATCCAACAGATCATGCTTGACAGCAACACATTCGATCTGGTTTATTTCGATGCTTTTGCTCCCGACATTCAGCCCGAGCTGTGGGAAACGGCGGTCTTTAAAAAAATTCATGATGCGCTTTCTCCGGAAGGAATCCTGGTAACTTATTCGAGCAAAGGATTGGTAAAACGCAATTTGCGCGCGGCTGGTTTTGTAGTTGAGCGTCTGCCCGGCCCGGCAGGTAAGCGGCACATCACGCGGGCTGTGAAGAGGTAGGTGGCTTTTGCGCAGAACAAAGAAAAACTCTAAAAAAATTTATGACCATAAACATAGAGTTGGTCTTTGCAGAAATGCCCACCCGAAAAAAAACCACTACTGACCTGTACAAATTCAGAACTACTGACCCACCGTAAAGTTATTGTCACATTTTTTAGATTTCTCTGCCACACGTGCGGCAGAGAAATGACACGAATTGGTGTGAAAAAGGGGATGCGGGATCGGGCGCGTAGCGCCCGATCCCGCATCTTTATTTTTACTAAAACGAACACCGCAACTAAAACCGCTTGAAGTATCAGGCAGTTTTTTGGAAATATTGAAATCCTTTTGTGTTACTGAATAATCAGTTTTTGCATAGCCAACCGATTGCCATTTACAACTTTTACAAGATAAACGCCGGGACTGAGTTTAGCATTTTCAATATTAACAATCAGCTTCTGCTCTCCATTTGCAATGCTTCGTTGCAAAATTCCCTCTCCTAAAAGATTATAAAACGAAACCGTTGTTGCTCCCCTAATGTCATCGGGTATCTGAATGGTAAGCTCGTCGCTGGCAGGATTTGGGAAAATATTCAGGCCTGCTTGCAGATAAGCGTCTTCTATTCCGCTGTCGTCGATTACATGTATGTAAATTTTAGCTATCGCAAACAAAGCTGGCTCAGCCTGGTAGGCTATTTTGTAGGTAATGGAATCGTAGCCTGAAAATCCCTCGTTGGGCATGTAGTTGACGACGTTGGGATTAATAAAAGGAATGTAGGAATTGCCTTGCGTGGCAGGAGTTTCGATGGTAAGGGTGACGGGAGCCTGAATAACGTCATTGTCCATAACTGCAACCGTAAGTAGTTGGTCGATGGCTACATTCATATTATCATCATTGGCAACAGGCGGTTCGGTAAGTTCGATGAGCGTGCCATAATTATCCGTGAATCGCTTTACAAATTGCTGGTAATAGATATTGGCAAGCGTGGCGTCATGAATAATGAGTGTATTCTCATCATTATCGTTGTCGGCGGCAGCGCTCCAGTTGTGCGAGCCGGTGAACACCATCGGATCGGAAGCGGGAGCATATTGATCCACAATCATGTATTTGTGGTGCAGTATGCCGGTGGAAACATTATCAAAAGTAAAATGAGTGGATAAAGCTGCCGATAAAATGCTATTGACAGTCGTACTATTACTGCCTTCGCTGTCGGTAATCACATTCACAGCTACGCCGTTAGCTTTTCGGTCGGCGATGGCCTGGGCCATTTCGGTGCGCGTCATCAGCATGGTAGCAATGCTCAGGTCGTTGTCGGCGGTATTGACGACTTCCACAATTTTGGCGTTCACACCGTCGGAAGGGCTAAAGTAACACTCAACATATTTGCCACCGATGATAAATTCGTGGGGTGTGTTGTTTCTTTTGGATGATCCAAAAAGTGCATTCGCGGCATTGGGCTCATCGCCATACGATCCCCACATCTCTTCAAATTCGATTTGGTAAGCACGCGCCAGACTTTGGTCCTGCACAATAATCACATTGTTGGCATCCAGATTAATCTGCCCGTCGGTAAAGTTGGTAGAGCCTGTCCAAACCAGCGGTTCGTTGGGATCGGCAGATTGTGCATCAAAAACGATAAACTTGTTGTGCATAATGCCGGTGCGCTGCGAACCCGAGGGACCGATAAGCACGTGAACGGCCGAGTTGAGCAATTCGTCAATACCCATATTAGCGGTTGTTCCACAGCCGATCACGCGCACCCTTACGCCGCGATTAGCAGCAGCTTTAAGGGCATTGCTGATATTGCTGATGCCGTTGTTGTTAAAATTATAAATGGTAAAGTCGATGGTGTATTTTGCGCGATTGATATAGCTGATGAGCGTGTCGTCGATTGTGGCTGGCAAATAGATAGCGTCAACTCCGGTAGAATAAGTAACATCCACAGGCGAATTGAAGTAAGCGATCATTTCGCCACTCGAATTGGAGATGGTTGCAAACGAAGTGACGGCCGAATATGCCGTATCATTTCCGCTCACCGAAAAAGCCTGCACCCAGGTAATTTCGCCTGCATTCAGATTCGTAATTTCAATTTGGTGGTCAATCGAACTTCCGGAAACTGTGGTATGATTGTCGGCAACCGTCTCGGCAGTTGATCCGTAGAACAACTCTGTGGTTCCGGCAATATTGGTATCCCAGGTAAAGTTGAGCGAAGAATTGGTGAATTCTGTATTTACTAAAGTTCCTGTCAGGTAAATCGAAGTGGTAAGCGAAATGTCATTCAGGTCGCGGGGCAGCAGTTGATAACCGCCGTAGGGATTGGCGTAATCAAACTGCGAGCAGATGGCGGTAAGATTTACCTCACCTGTCGGGATAACGGTGCCCACCAGGTTTTGTCCATTTTTTACATACATAAATCCGGTTTGCCCGTTGGCGGTGAATTCGTATTTGTTGTTTCCGGTAAAGAGCTGCCCGGCATCAATAAAAACCACATGGTTTACTTTCACTAACATGCCTTCGTAAGCCTCCGCAATTTGATTAGGCGTAAGCAAAATAGGCTGTGGCAATGGATTGCCTGAAGAATTAACGACAACACTGCTCACCGGATCAATCTCCAGAAGTTGGTTATAATTTTTTAGTGTACCGGTAACGGTGATGGTGTCGCCGCGATGCACGCTGCTAACCAATGAGCCGTAGGCAGCAATGCCGGCGGTAGCATCCTGGAAATAACGGATGATGCCCATCTCCGATCCATTGGTAGCTATTCCTTTTACGGTAACCACGCTGCCTTCGGGCATGGCACGGGCTTCGAGAATATTATTTTGCGCAAAGCTAAAAGTGAAAATGCTAAACAAAAATAAAAGGGTCAATAGTGAATTTTTCATGGTAATAAAGTATTTTTTATTAATAAATTACGATTTTAAGTGAAGCAATAAATTGGGTTCCGGCGCCCATAAATACCGCAGCCGAGCGGGCATCATACGTGCTAAAATTTCGTTGGATGTAGCTATCGTTGTTCTTTGCGTCGGAGATGTATTTTTCGTTCAAAACGTTGAGCACATTCAGTCTGATAGTAAATCCAAACTTATCGAGGTTATTCAGTTTAAAGCGGTAGCCGGTATTAAAATCCACCAGATTGTAAGCCGGGATTTGCCAGGGTTCTACCGGGTTGCCAAGCTCATCGGTTGTCTCTTCCGGATTGAAATCGGAATAATAACGATCGAAATAAGTGGTACTACCTTCGATGTACCATCCCTTAATTGGTTCCCACCGCAGGCTGGCGCCCAGTTGGGTTTGCGCAGCATCGCCCACATGTATGCCGGTTGCATCAAAACTTAATGTGTTGGCAGGCTGGTTATTATCGGTGAAGTACATCTGTAGGCTGTCGATTTTTTTATCCCATATCCAATCGCCCAACGAAACCAATCCCTGAAAATCGAGATTGTGACGTATTTTGTAAACAAAATCCAGCTCGATACCTTTGTGAAGCGCATCCATTCCCGGTATGTCGCCATAGGTGTATCCTTCGTTACCCGTTAGAGGATCATCCCATTTGCCACGCACCTGTGTTGTAGGTTTATTTTCCCACTTGGTGTAATAGGCATTTACGTTTGCCGAAAATTTTGGGCTGTTGTAAGAATAACCAAGTTCGATGGCTTTCACTATTTCATTTTTGGATAGTGAATCATCTTTGAAATTGGCGGTAAATCCAATGAAATAATACTTAAAATCTCTTGTCTTGGAAAGATAACCCAGATTAAAGAACACGTTGTGGTGTTCCGACAGGTTATAGTTGGCGCCGGTTTTTGCCGTAAAACCCGGTCGGTATTTCCAGTCGGATTCATTGTTTCCAAAATAATCCTTCTTTTTGTATCCGCTTACTGATGAGGTGACATTGACGAAAGTGGTGAGATTGCCGGTTCTATATTCGACCTGAGTAAACAATCCGCCCCAGTTCACCAAACCATCGTCGTAGTAATATACTTTATCTCCCACCTGCTTCATTGCTAACTGGGGATTGGCAGCATAATCCAGTCTTTTATCATTTGCATCTACTGCATAATCGCCACCCAACAAATCGGTGATTTCCATAAAGTGTTCAGCGGTGTAAGAGCGCGCATCGATTCCGCCCGACCAGTTGATTTCATCATTTATATCATAATTGAACGTGGATAGCAAGCCGTACCATTTGTGATTGTTGTTGCTCTGCACCATGTAATTGGTGGAGTAATAAAGTTTGTCGCTGTAGGATGGAAGTATTGGATAAACCAATCCAAATCCTGAATTGGTGGGTTTTGAGTTGGCG
>SABY01000166.1 GCA_009928785.1 Clostridia bacterium
TCCTGATGAAACGATTGCGGATATTGGTTACTACTATTACGACCAATTGACTTCAACTGCTGAATGTCGTGCTGATGAAATAAAACTTTATCCGAATCCTTCTGCCGGAATTATTCATTTTTCAGGTTTCCCTTTTCATAATCACGAAATATTCAATATTTTGATACTTAATAATTCCGGCGAAACCTTACAACAGCTCAAAAATGTTGATCTGCGGTATCCAATAGATTTAAGCTGCCTCCCCAATGGTTTTTATCACTGCCATTTGAATAGCAAGTCTCATTATTATTTGCAGAAGATTATCATTATCAAATAGGTTTAATAAACCTATCTTTGTACCAATTCATCAATCGACTAACGAATTGGTACAATGAAATATCTCAATCGAACTATTGAACCTACACTTCAGAGCGCTGCCACACAGTTTCCGGTAGTTTTCCTTACCGGCCCAAGACAATCCGGTAAAACCACGCTTTTGCGTCATCTGTTTCAGGATCATCGCTACATAAATCTTGAAGACCCGGAGATGCGGCAATGGGCGGAAGAGCAGCCAAAGGACTTTTTGCAACATCACAAATGGCCGCTGGTGATTGATGAAGCGCAACGTGTAAAAAATCTTTTCTCCTACATTCAACTATCTGTCGATGAACACCAGCAACCCGGCATGTATTTGCTGTCGGGCTCCCACAATTTTCTGTTGATGGAAAGTATCACGCAATCGCTTGCCGGACGCAGCGCTGTGCTTTCACTCCTTCCTTTTTCGTACCAAGAACTGGAACCTGGTGAGCAGGACAAAGAAACAAATCAATTGATGCTGCAGGGCTTTATGCCGCGTGTTTACCAATCAATTACCGACATCAGTTTGTTTTACCGCAGCTACATCAATACCTACGTAGAAAGGGATGTTCGGCAAATGGCCAACATCGGAAGTTTGAATGATTTCATCAGGTTTATTAAACTCTGTGCCGGTCGCACAGGACAACTTTTAAACCTCTCCTCACTGGCCACCGAGGCGGGCATTTCATTCAACACCTGCAAAATCTGGCTCTCATACCTTACCACCGGATACATCGTGCAGTTGGTTCAGCCATATTATAAAAATTATAACAAAAAACTGGTGAAAACCCCTAAATTGTTCTTCACTGATACGGGTTTACTATGCCAGCTTATGGGTATCGAAAACATGGAAACTCTGGCCATTCATGCTTTCAGGGGTGCCATATTCGAAAATCTTATTTATAATGAATTACTTAAATCACGATTGAATGAGGGCAAAAATCCCGATATTTGGTTCTGGCGCAACAACCATGGAGTGGAAATAGATTTTATCATTGAGGAAGAAAACAAGCAAATAGTTATCGAGACCAAATCGGGCAAGAATTTTCACGATGATTACCTTAAAAACCTTAGAAGCTACAGGCAATTTAATACCGATTCCTCACGTATGATTTTGGTATATGACGGTGACATCGAACGAAAGATCGATGATATTCAGCTTCTCAACTGGCGGAGCTTTTCTCAGCGTTAGCATTTCCCACTTCTGTTGGTTTTTGTTCAGATTTTAATCATGCACCCTCCTGCATTCCTTGCTATTTTTGCAAGCTAAAAATATTATTTCGATAAACGACAAACTAAAAATATGAAAAACGAAATTATCAACCTTACCCCCGATGTGAAATGGATTGGCGTGAAAGACCCTGGCCTGGCGACTTTCGATGTGGTGATGGAAACCAAATACGGCACCACCTACAACAGTTTCTTCATCGATGCCCACAAGAAAACAATTGTAGAAGCTACCAAAGAAAACTTCTGGGACGAATATCTAAAAAAGATTCAGGAGGTATGCAACCCTGCCGATATCCAGTACATCATCGTCAACCACAGTGAGCCTGATCATTCGGGCAACCTGAAAAACCTGCTTCGTGTAGCTCCCGATGCTACGGTGGTAGGCACGGGCAACGCCATCCGCTACCTGCGCGACCTGATGGGTATAGATTTTAAAAACCTCGTGGTGAAAGACGGCGACACACTGGACCTGGGCAACAAGACGCTACACTTTATCAGCGCGCCCAACCTGCATTGGCCCGACACCATGTTTACCTGGCTCCAGGAGGATCAGGTGCTTTTCACCTGCGACTGCTTTGGCGCGCACTACAGCAGCGAGCATCTTTTCGACGACGAGATCACCGACCGCCACGCTTACGAAGAATCGTTCAAATATTATTTCGATGTCATCCTGGCGCCTTACAGCAAATTCATGCGCAAAGCCATCGACAAGATCAGGGAGTTGCCGATCAGCATTATTGCCACGGGGCATGGGCCTGTGTTGCGGCGCGACTGGAAGAAAATAGTGGAGCTTTCGCGGCACTACGCTGACGAAGCCATGCAAAAACCCAGGACGCCTGTTGTTTTTATACCTTACGTAAGTGCTTATCAAAAAACAGGACTGGTAGCCAATCTTTTAGCCGAAGGTATCCGGCAAGCCGGCAACATCGAAGCGCACGTGCTCGACATAGAGCTGGCACCACTGGGCGAAGTAGAGCAACACATAGCGCATGCTTCGGCTTACCTCATCGGCTCGCCCACCATCAACCAAAACATTCTGATGCCCATCTATAAATGTTTTGCGCTGATCAACCCAATCCGCGACAAAGGAAAACCCGCCGCGGGCTTTGGCTCGTTTGGCTGGAGCGGCGAAGCCAAAAAGATCATCCGCACCAATCTGGAAAATCTCAAACTTTCGGTTTTTGAGGAAGAGATGTTTGTAAAATTTACCCCTGATCAACAGGACAGCGACCGCGCTATTGCTTTCGGAAAAGCTTTTGGCCAGGCTGTGCTTACGCAAAATGAAAAAACAGCCGATAAGGAATAGAAATAAACACGCATACTTCACTAACCCTGCCCTTTAGGGCGGTTCAGGAAAAGCAATACCAATACCTGCGGACTTTAGCCCACAATTTTTTCTATCCACATTTTTGAGCCAAAGCCCTACAAAATTTTACATCCTTTTGCCCCCGGCCTTGAGGGCGGGGTGTGTAATCCTTGCGCCGTTTCATCCCAGGCCTTAAAGATATGGCGTTAGTGATTTACTACCATCCAAATGAATCTCGGACAGCTTATGTAAAAATAAAAAGGGAGGCCAGGCACTGCAATAAAGATTTCGGAAAGGCCGTTAAGTGACCGGGTAATATTTTGTTTTCATATGTTTAGGGTGGCTAAGTCGATCGTAGGTTTATAAACCTTTTGGCTTAGCCACTGTTTTTTAGCAGACATTGCAAAAAATTAATGATACAAACCATCTTATTGAAACGTCGATTCACATTCCTGCTCCTGATATCGTCCGCACTTACGCTGCTGTCGTCGTGCAGCGTCGAGCGCAAGCTGGCCAACGATTTCCTCAAGCACCGCGATAGTCTTAGCGTTATGATCATTGCACCGGATTACCTTTTTAAAACCAATCTCAAAACGTATGCTGTAAAAGATTTTGATAAACTAAGTGCTCAGGCGCAGCAGCAGATACAATACGACAGCAGCCTTTTCGTGCAGCAGATATCCGACAGTATCCTCATCCAAAACTACATTACCAGCCTCATAGAAACGCTAAAGGAATATGGCATAAAAGCTATGGATCAACAGCAACTACCCGATTTTCTTACCTCCGGCGGGCGCGCCTGGCAAATGAGCATAGTGCAACTTGAGCTTGAAGAAAGCCTGATGCCCTATCGTGCCCAGGAAACTTTTGACGATACGGTACTCTATTTTGAAGATTTCGAATTGCAAAAGGCCAGCCTCAACAGTTGGTTTGAAATTATAAAAATGAACCATCACCAGGATGCTTCCGAAGTGCTTTATGCAAGCCATTATTTTGCTGATGAACTGGATGGCCGCTTCGCCAACAATATTTTTACCGGCGAAGTTACCTTTCGCTACAACCTCACTCCGCTTGAAGTGGACGACATTTACCTGCTGGCTTCAGAAGCGGGAGCCACCTACGCCGGCTATATTTTTGATTATCTGATGAACGCGTACATCCTGCAAAATCTTCCTTCCAACCAAACAATACGCTCCTGGCTGCACTACGATCGCAATAGCAATACTATTCATCCGGCAGGCGACCAGCGCTTTATTTTTCTTGATGAATAGCCTTACTATTTCAATGATTACATAATCTTAACATGCCGGGCTTGTTTTTAAAGGCTACTTTTGCCGCCATTTTTTAGGCGAAGTTTGATTTATTTGATTCATAGCCTCTTAATGATATTTTACCTGTTAATTAACAAAACATCATGACATTATCTAAACTAAGAAATATTGGCATTGCAGCACACATCGATGCCGGCAAAACCACCGTCACCGAGCGCATCCTGTTTTTTACGGGCGCTACCCGCAAAGTTGGCGAAACGCACGACGGGCAGGCCACCATGGACTTTATGAAACAAGAGCAAGAGCGCGGCATCACCATTGCTTCAGCATCCATCTCGTGCCGCTGGAAAGACTCTAACATCAACATCATCGACACACCGGGACACGTGGATTTTACCATCGAGGTGGAGCGCTCGCTGCGCGTCATCGACGGCATGGTGGCGGTGTTTTGCGCCGTGGGTGGCGTGGAGCCACAAAGCGAAACTGTATGGAACCAAGCCGACCGCTACCGCGTGCCACGCATTGCTTTTGTTAATAAAATGGACCGCACCGGCGCCGACTTTTATGATGTGGTAAAACAGATGAACGAATTTCTGGATGCCAACGCAGTTCCTTTTCATTTGCCTTTGGGCAATGAAGATGATTTTACCGGGCTAATCGATGTCATTAGCCAGAAAGCGTATATTTTTGATGAATCAAAACGGCACGAAACCGAAATCCCATCACAATACGTCGAGGCGGCGCGCGAAGCCCGCAACCTGTTGATCGAAAAAGTTGCCGACTTCGACGAGAAGGTCACCGAACTATATCTTGAAGAACAGGAAATCCCCGATGAGCTGCTACAAAGAGCCGCCCGTGCCGCTACGCTCAAGCTGGTGATAACGCCGGTGTTTGCCGGTGCAGCATACAAAAATAAAGGCATACAGTTGCTGCTCGACGCCATTGTCGATTACCTGCCCTCACCCATCGATGTGGGCGCTGTGGTGGGCATGGATGTGGACGATCACACCAAATCGCATACTCGCGCTCCATCAGCCAAAGAGCCTTTCTCGGCACTGGCATTCAAACTCATCAACGACCCATACGTTGGGCAACAAACTTTTGTACGCGTTTTCTCTGGTCGCCTCGAAAATGGTATGCAGATTCTTAACGCTTCCAAAGGCAAAACCGAGCGGATTGGCAGGATTTTGAAAATCCGGGCCAAAGACCGGGAGGAGGTTTCGGAAGCCGGCCCTGGTGAAATAGTAGCGCTGGTAGGACTTAAACTCACCAAAACCGGCGATACACTTTGTGATAAAGATACGCCCCTGTTGCTCGAATCGATACACGTGCCCCCTTCGGTAATAGAATTGAAGATTTTACCTGAAAAACGTAAAGATCAAAGTAAACTGGGCGAAGCACTTGCCAAGCTCTCCAACGAAGACCCTTCATTCCATGCCCGCTACGACGACGAAACCGACGAAACGATAATTTCAGGTATGGGCGAGCTGCACCTCGAAATCATCGTCGATCGCATAAAAGATGACTTTGGAATACCGGTAGAGATTGGTGAACCGTCGGTAGCTTATCGCGAAACAATCACCACCGAAACGGTGAGTAACTACAAACACTCCAAGCAAACTGGCGGCAGGGGGCAGTTTGCCCACATCGTTATCCGTCTGGAACCCAACGAAGACAAAGGATACGAATTTGTCGATTACATCAAAGGCGGCGTGATTCCCGGCGAATATATTCCTTCAGTCAACAAAGGTATCCGCAAGTTATTGAGCAAAGGCGTGCTTGCCGGCTATCCGGTAATAGATGTAAAAGTGGTGCTGCTCGACGGCAGCTTCCATCCTGTCGATTCATCGGATATGGCTTTCCAGACATGTGCTGCCATCGCTTTCCGCAATGGTTTTATGAAAGCCGATCCCGTGCTCCTCGAACCAGTGATGCACGTAGAGGTGAACGTCCCCGACGACTATATTGGCAACGTAGTGGGCGACCTCAACAAACGCCGTGGCAAAATAGAGTCGATGCGCCGCCACCGCAAAGGATCGCAGAAACTTACCGGCACCGTGCCACTGATGGAGATGTTTGGCTATGCCACCACCCTGCGCAACATTTCAAGCGGACGCGCCAATTACTCGATGGAATTCTCCAAATACGTTCCGGTGACCAAGGCGATACAGGAAGAGATTCTAAAGAAAATAGCCGAAAAGAAAAGGCTGGAAAACGCATAAACTTTTCTCCGTGCCCTTTGCGTCTTCTCTGCGTTTTCTGTGGTTAAAAAAAACCAGTCCGCGAATTCACTCGAATTAGGCTAATTAACACGAAAATTCATTGCTGCTT
>SABY01000317.1 GCA_009928785.1 Clostridia bacterium
CCCTATCCGAATGGGGCGTGATCATCCTTTTGCTTTTGGTGGTAGCTGTGGGTATGGTGTTTCTGTATCAACGCCAACCAGCCATGGCTGTGGCAGGTGGAGCCGAAATATCAAATGCTAAACCCCGCCTTTTCGATAGGAAGCTGTTTGTAAAAGTGTTTGCAATAGTGTTACTGATAGGTTTTACGGGTTTGCTTGGGGCGTATCTGTGGTTTGGCCAAATCACCAGCGCCGATCCGTTTGGTGTATTTGTAAGCGCGGCAGTGGTGGCGTACATGTTACAGTTGCACATGCTACGCAAAACTAAGGAATAGTATTTTAAAGAAATGCTTTTCAGAACCGGGAAGCCTGGTCAGGCGGTTGGGCTTCCCGGCTCTTTGTAAGTTTACAGTCTATTAAAAAACAGAACAAAATAGGAGGAAATTAAAATGAAAAATCCAATAAGAAGAAGATACGTTTTAAGATTTCTATTAGTATCATTTGGTGTTTGCCTGTTAAACTCCATGGCATTTTCGGGTCAGGAAACTTATACTTTTAAGAACCACGAAGGTTCCACAGCAAAGGATCTTCATATCATATTTTCTAATGGTGTAACACATACCAATCCTGCAACCCAACAAGAGCCGGCAAATACATTTACAGGCATAAGTGGTGGCACAGGAGGGGCACACCTTGGCTTAGGTGGCGGAACAGGAGTTCCCCATAATTCAAGTGTAAAAATTACCGTCACTTACGCAGGCGATACACCACCTGACGTTTCAGAATGGTGGTGGACTAAAAATGGCGATGAAAATGACGTAAGTTTCGATAACATGATTGGCCATAAAAAGTATCCGGAAAAAGGTGAAACTTCGTTTGCAATTGCTCCGGCTACCGGAGATGGCTCAATTAAAATAACTGATTTTGAGGGGAATTTCAATAGCTTTGAAATGCCTGCCGGGGTATCGGGACATGACATGGCGCAGCTATTTGCCCAGTTCATCACCAATGAAGTTCCCTGGGCTGAAGTGTCGCATATCGCTGCCGGTGATGTTATTATTTTTCCTACAGCATTTGGAGGCGATAATGATTTCACTGTAGAAATCACTCCGGATTCCACTCAGGAAGTAACTTTCAAAAGCCTGCCCGAAGTAATCCCAACCCTATCCGAATGGGGCGTGATCATCCTTTTGCTTTTGGTGGTAGCTGTGGGTATGGTGTTTCTGTATCAACGCCAACC
>SABY01000167.1 GCA_009928785.1 Clostridia bacterium
TTTTACAATCCTGGCACGCACATTGAGTATGGTCTATCATCGTTCATCGAAATTCTTAAACAAAAATTTATAATTTAATCAACAAACAAACTTTTAAAATTTTATTACTATGAAAAAATTTGCAATTCTTTTCGCCGGTCTCTTTCTGATGACTTTTGCTTTCCAGAGTGTTAATGCACAAGGCCCAGCAACTGGTGTAGCAGAAACTTCTGCTACCATTATAGCTCCTATTGCTATCACCAAACAAAAAGACTTGAACTTTGGAAACATTGCTGCTTTAACTACTGCTCAGCAGGTTACAGTTACACCTGCAGGAGATAGAAACTCAACTGAACCACAGGGACTTCCAAATGCCACACCCGGAACAATTACAGCAGCATCATTTACCGTTACCGGATTGGAAAATGCTACCTATTCGATTGAATTGCCAACAACACTCGAGGTTACATCTGATGAAATACGATGCTAGTAAATAATTTCACATCAACACCCACGCCCACCGGAACATTGACAGGTGGAACACAAACCCTCAATGTTGGTGCTACAATTAATGTTGATGCCAATCAGGCTGCGGGAGAATACACTAATACAAGCGATCTCACTGTTACGGTTGCTTACAACTAAAACATAAAAACATTTTTAAAAGGCAAACCATTACGTTTGCCTTTTTTTTGCTTTTTGCTAAAATTAATACAATTATGATCCGCAATATCATCATAACGTTTCTGCTCTCTTTGCTTCTTTCGACAGGCGCTGTGGCTCAGTCAACCATTACTGCGCAGGCTTTTGCAGAGATCATAGAGGCACTTACGGCCAACGAAACCGATCAGCTCAACTTTGGCCGCTTTTCGACGGATATGAATGGCGGCGACATCATCATCAACCCGGATGGTTCGCGTACCATTCAGGGATCGGTTATCGGCGTGGCCAGCCCTTATGGCCCCGGCATTTTTCAGATTACCGGCGCGCCGGAGGCTTCGTTTACGCTGCAACTGCCCGACGGCCCTGCGGTGCTGATACACCAGGAATCGAGCAAGACCATGTTTGTCGAAAACTGGGTAGCCGACCCGCCGGTAGAAAATGGCCCCGGGGTGCTCACCAACGGCAACAGAATAGTAAGCATCGGCGCCACACTAAGTGTAGGTTCCTACGATGCAAACCCGGTGGGAGTTTATTCGGGCACCTTTCAGCTCACCTTCGCCTACAACTAATTTCGATTTTGAGTGCAATTTATAAATATGAAACGCTGTGACATTCACAGCGTTTTTTTATTCACCAATTAAAAATGTTTGTAGTTTTGACGAAACATTAAATAAACGAAACAATGCTACACAATTACACCATCATTACATCATCAAAGCGCCACTTCGTGACCTCAGCCAAAGCACTTGCGGGGCTGTTTATTCTTTCGCTCCTGCTTATCAGCAGCAGCGTTACAGCACAGGGCAATCTGCTTATCACGCCACGAAGAGTTGTTTTTGAGGGCAACAAATCCTCACAGGAAATCAACCTGGCCAACACGGGGCAGGATTCGGCCACTTACTCCGTATCATTTGTTCAGTACCGCATGACGCCCGAAGGAAGCTTTGAGCAAATAGAAGAACCCGATCCCGGGCAGATGTTTGCCGATAAAATCATCCGTTATTTCCCGCGGCAGGTTACGCTGGCTCCCGGCGAAGCACAGATGGTGCGGATGCAGTTGCGGCGCTCCGGCAACATGGCGGAAGGCGAATACCGCTCGCACATGTATTTCAGAGCCGTGCCCAAGGAAGGCGCGCTTGGACTCGACGAACCACTCGAAGATACCACCGCCATCGGCATTCGTCTTACGCCCATTTTTGGTATCACCATTCCGGTAATCGTCAGAGCAGGCGACACAGAAGCAACCGTTTCACTCGACAACATGCAGCTCGACGCGGTGAACGATTCCACAACGATGCTCAGCCTTACGCTTACGCGCAGTGGGAACAAATCGGTGTATGGCGACCTCACGGTTGACTATGAGCCTCCCAGAGGTGCTTCGATGCAGGTGGGTCTGGTGCGCGGCATTGCCGTTTATACGCCCAACGATATGCGCCGCTTTCAGTTGGAGCTGAAAAAACAGGAGGGTGTAAACTACAACGAGGGCAAACTACTGGTACGCTACGCTGACGCCGAAGAGGGCAAAGAAAAATTGCTGGCCAAAAAGGAGCTGATGCTGAAATAAAAGTAAGCGATTATAACACAATAGATTTCTCCCTCCGGTCGAAATGACACGACCGGCTTAGGCAGAGGGATTAAAGGGTCGGGCGCTGCGCGCCCGACCCCATCACAATCCTTATCATCGCGTGTCATATCGATCCGTCAACTGGCGGAGAGAAATCTTTTCATAAATAATTTTGTTTGCCAAGCAACAATGATAATAAATATGGATATTGATGGATCATACCATTTCATATCAAAGCTTAAAATAAAAAAATGACTTTTTACAATCAACCAATAAAACCAATACCGCTTTTCGGCCGTGGCTGTGGTCCGGGCGTTGTAATGTTTTTAATGTTGTTGGTATTGTCGGGTATCCATAAAGTAAGCGCACAGCAAACGCCTTTCCCGCCTCCCAATCAAATGGAGGTTTACAGTGTGCAACAACTCAACTTTGGCAGCTTTACCACAGGAGCAGGCGGTGGCACGGTAGTGATCAGTCCGGAGGGTTTTCGGTCATCAACGGGTTCGGTGATTCTGATGGGTGGTAATTTTTATCAGGCCCTTTTTGAAATCAAACTCATTCCCGGGCGGCTGGTACAGATTATAGTGGGGCCACAAGTGACCCTTAACCGCATTGGAGGCGGTGGCAGCATGAATATGCAGGTGGGACCTACCGACAAAGGGAGCAGTTTTGTGACTACACTTGGACATCCGTTTTACAATCCTGTAGGCGTAGGAGGTACACTGTTCGTGGGCAACACTACCGCCAACCCTGCCGGCGTATACGAAGGACAGTTCAGTGTTACCTTTATTCAGGAATGACCAGCAAGCCATCATGCAGGGGAAGTTTCGTGTTAAATTTATGTGGAAAAAAAACCAACTCATACTCTTACTTTTACTTCTCCTGTCGGCGCCTGGCACTATGGCACAGGATTTAGGGGAAGATTACGAGGAGATTCTGGTTTTTTTAAAAGTACAGGGCATTGGTGGGTACGAAATCAACAGCGTCTATTCTTACCCCGACAACCGCTTGTATCTTCCCATCACTGATCTGTTTACACTATTGCGCATCAACCAGGAAACTTCCGAACGCTACGACACCATCACAGGGTACCTTTTGCAGGAAAGCAAACCCTACCTCATCAATTATCCACAGCGATATATTTTCGTAAATGGTGATACCACCCGGCTAAAAGAGAAAGACATCCTTAAAACCAGTTCCGGCCTTTATCTCTATACCGGAATCTTTGGGCGGGCTTTCGGGCTTTACAGCACTTTTAATTTCAGAGCACTTACGGTAGAGCTCAAAACCGATATGGAGCTGCCGGCTATACGCGACATGCGCCTGGCACAGATGCGCAAAAACATTGAAATGTTGAAGGGCGAGGTGAAGGTGGATTCTACCATTGGCCGGAAATACCACTGGCTGAAATTTGGCATGATCGACTGGGCCATCAACTCAACACAAACCAGCGGACAAACTACCAACACACGTCTCTCGACAGCCATAGGCGCCGAATTGCTTGGGGGCGAAACCAATGCTGTGCTCAACTATAGCACCGACAACGATTTTGATCTTCGCAACCAACAATTTTCGTGGCGCTGGGCCAACAACAAATCCAAATACATCCGCCAGGTGGTGGCCGGAAAGATTAGTCCCGGCTCCATTTCTTCTGTGTACGATCCGTTTTATGGCGTAATGGTAACCAACACCCCTACAAGCTTCAGGCGTTCCTTTGGCGAATACACGCTGACGGGCTATGCCGAGCCGGGCTGGACGGTGGAACTTTACATCAACAATGTGCTGGTGAATTACATGAAAGCTGATGCTTCGGGTTTTTACAGCTTTGAAGTGCCGCTGGTGTATGGCGCTTCGGAGGTGGTGGTAAAGCTCTATGGGCCTTATGGAGAAGAGCGCATCCGCAAGGAGCCCGTGAGCATCCCGTACAACTTTTTGCCCAAAGGCGAGCTGGAATATGTGATCCGCGGCGGGATGATTGACGATACGCTGCAATCGACATTTACGCGCGCCGAGGCCAGCTATGGCGTCAACCGGTTTATGACACTGGGAGGCGGCATGGAGTATTATTCTTTTTTAAAAAACAACCAGGGCATTCCTTTTGTCAGCGGTTCTTTCTCGCCATTTAACAACCTTTTGCTCACGGGCGAATATGCCGACAAAGTGCGGGCGCAGGCTCTGGTGAGTTACCGGCTTTCGTCGAGTGCCACCTTTGAGGCAAAATATGCCCGCTACCAACCCGGTCAGGAGGCGATACGTTTCAACTATCTGGAAGAACGATCCCTCACCGTTTCCATCCCCGTTAAGCTGGCTTTTTTTAATGGCTATACCCGCCTGGGCTTTAAGCAAAATGTTTATGAAAATTTTACCTATAACACTGCCGAGTTTTTGATTTCAAGCACCTTTGGCCCCGTGAGCTTAAATCTTACTTCCAATGCGAACTGGACTGGCAGCATCCGCCCGTTTATCAACAGCAACCTCTCGGCGAGCATGCGGCTGGGCAAAGGGTTTACGGCTCGCGGACAGGCACAAATCGATATCAACAAACCTGAAATTATCTCTTACCGGGCAGAGTTGGAAAAGCGTATTTCGCGCTCAGGCTATGCCTCGATCAACTACGAGGAGAACCTTCGCGGCAAAACCCGCAGTGTAAACGTGTCGTTCAGGTACGACCTTCCCTTTGTGCAAACGAGCGTTGCGAGCCGTTTCGGCAACAACAGCATTCAAACCTCGCAAGGTCTGCAGGGTAGTCTGGCTTTCGATACCGGCGATGGATATGTGCACACCGACAACAGGTCCGTTACCGGCCGCGGCGCCCTCACGCTGGTGCCTTTTCTCGACATCAACTTCAACGATACCCGCGACGCCGGCGAGCCGCTCATCACCGGGCTGGAGCTGCGCATCAACGGTGGCCGTTTCCTCACCAGAACAAAAGACTCGCTGACCCGCGTGATGGACCTGGAACCCTACACCAGCTACCTGCTCGAAATGGACAACAGCGGCTTCGAAAACATTGCCTGGCAACTGCACGACAAAACGCTGGAGATTTTTATCGATCCCAATCAGTTTAAGCGCATCGAAATTCCGGTGCATCCTATGGGCGAAATCAACGGCATGGTATATCTGCAGGACAGCACTTCCGTAAAAGCCCAGGGACGCGTGCTTATCGACATTTTTACCGAAAACGGGCTACTAAAAAAACAAGTGATGAGCGAACGCGACGGTTACTTTACCTTCCTGGGTCTGCCTCCCGGCAATTACTACGCTACCATCAATGCGGAACAACTCCAAAAAATAAAGATGACAGCCACACCCGGGCGCATCGAATTTACCATCGAAGCCTCGGAGTGGGGCGACATTGTGGACGGGCTGGATTTTGTCCTAAAGAAAAATCGTTAGCGCTTTCGCCGAATATTATTCCCCAAAATAAAGCGGCACCAACAAAAGACACATGATCGACTTGTAATCGAAAGCTTACCGATAAAAAGCCTGTTTCTTTAAAAACTAAACTTTACACTCACCACCGCCTGTGATGGCCGCAGCCGATAGGTCGATTCCCACACGTGGGCTGGTGGTTTTCTAATATCTCAACAGTGCTCACCGATCCCTTCGGAAGATTTTTGCTCACCACCCCATAGCGTCCATCCATCAGGTCGAGACCTTCCACATAAAATTTTTCAATGGGGAGGCCTTCGTACAGTATCCTGCCCGACGATTCTATCTCTATGCCCGGCATGCGGCGCAGCACATCCTCGATGGAGCGATCCTGCGTTTGCATAAAACGGCTCACCAGATAACTTATCGTATCGCCTTGCTGCCGGATATGCTGTGCTTTAACAGTAAACATGTCGAGCTGTTTAAGGTCTGGCCTCAGCACAAGGTTTCGTTGTTGGCTGCTATTTGCAATGCGATACCTTAGCTTTTGGTAATGGATGGAGGTGACCTCGATGTCGAGGCTGTCGAAGGTGCTTTTCATCACCATGTTATAAGTTCCCTTATCGTCGCTTACGGCGAAAGCAATAATCGCGCTGCCGCCGGCGGGGTAAAATAATTCTAACCGCGACATCAGCTACGGGCTGGATTTTGTGCTAAATAAAAATCCTTAGCTTTCGCTGAATTTTATTACCTTGCAGCCACTTTTTTGATCATAAAGTCAGCAGTGCATGAAGCTCATAAAAACTTACGGAAGTGCCATCCAGGGTGTTGATGCCATCACCATCACCGTGGAGGTAAATGTAGATACAGGTATTAATTTTTA
>SABY01000168.1 GCA_009928785.1 Clostridia bacterium
GGTGTGCAACTTTCTGAACACTTGCAGGAAACCATCCTGGAGCACATCGTTGGCATCATCAAAATTTCCGGTAATGCGGTAAGCAAGGGTGTACATCCGGGTTTTGAACTGATCGTAAAGTGCCTTTTGTGCTACTCTGTCGCTTTTGAGGCAGGCTTCGATAAGGTCAGTTTCGGAATGATATGTCATGTTTGATTTGCTCACTGTCGGTTAGAGGCCTCAAAGATGAGAATAGTTGCCCGAAGGCAAAACATTTTTTACCCCTGACAGGGTTTAAAACCCTATGGGGTTTGAGAAGCAAAATTCAGAAAACTAGAAAATCCTCTGTGTCCTTTGCGTTTTCTTAGCGCCCTCCGTGGTTTTCGGTTTTATGATAAGGTTGCCGTCTGGTGAGTTGTAAAGATTCTGCTAAGGTTTAGGAAAGTGAAATTGGCTATTCGAAAAATCAGTAAGTTTGTCCGAAAAATAGTAAGATGGAACTAAAGAAAGAAATGGTGCCCGCTACATGGGCCGAACTGCAGGAGTTGCTTTTTCACGATGCCTACAACGCCACCATCGGGCGCATCAGGTCGCCATACATTTATCGCGGCTTATCCGATTTCGACTACACACTCAAAACATCGCTCATCCGCATCGGTGGCGAATTCAGCAAGCTCGAGTTTCATCTGCTGCGCAACTTTCAGAAATACTCCCACCGCCCCGACGTGATCAGCAACACGGAGTGGGACTGGCTGGCGCTGGCGCAACATCATGGACTGCCCACGCGGCTACTCGATTTTACCTATTCGCCGTATGTGGCGCTGCATTTTGCTACCGCCGAACTCGAGAAGTTCGACCGCGATGGCATCATCTGGGCGCTCAACTACGAATGCATCAAAGACTATCTGCCGCAAAAGCTTCACGACGAGCTTTGCCGCGTGGGTTCCAACAGTTTTACAAGCACCATGCTCAACAACGTGTATCGTAGTCTTAGCGAACTATCGAGTGAAAAGGAAGAATTTGTGGTGGCTTTTGAATCGCCGTCTCTGGACAATCGTATCGTAAATCAATTTGCCATCTTCACTTTTATGTCGCACGCCGAGAGCCTTCTCGACACCTGGTTTGCCGAGCGGCCATCGCTCTATTTCCGCATCCGTATTCCGGCCGGAATGAAGTGGGAAATCCGCGACAAGCTCGACCAGGTAAACATCAACGAACGGGTACTCTTTCCGGGCTACGACGGCCTGAGCAAATGGCTGCGACGCCACTACAGCCCCAAATGAAAATCTTTTTATTACCGCTACCAAGTCCTCAATCAAGGAGAATATCGCCACCTTGCCTAATTCTTCGCAATTTGCTAACTTAAAACTCTCCGGTAAGTTCCGCTAATGAAGGGAATTTCCGCTACTGTTTTCCACTTTTTCTGTTTTAAATATAAAACCGAAAACCCGTTAAGGGCAGCATAATTGGAATAATTGTATGGAACTCTTTTTCATTTAGCGAAAGCGAAAAGCAACTCTTCTGATCCACCGCATAAGCAGATACACCACCGCCGAAGTGGTAATTCCAAAGATATTGGCATCCAAGCCGAAAGGCAATTTCCATTCGGAGATGATAAGCGTGATGGTAGTGGTTCCGCCCAGCAACATCGCTGCAAATGCCGCCACCTTGTCGGGATGGCGCGTGTATAAAGCCGCTATAACAGGAACAAAAAGGCCGGAAACCATAAAAGCGTAAGAGTAGAGCATTAGCTCCAACACGTTTTGCATGGTGGTGGCCAGCAATAGCGCCATTGCTCCGATAACGAGTGTAAGCAGTTGCGAGATGTGCAACATGGTTTTGCCTGTGGGGAGTTTCACCAAACGGCCCACTATGTCGGTGAGCATGTTTCCGGAGGAGGCCATCAGGCAACTGTCGGCGGTGGACATGATGGCCGAAAAATACGCCGACATCATCAGCCCCATCAGGCCAACCGGAAGGATGGTGCGCAGCAATAGCGGAAGCCCCATTTCGGGATCGATATCGCTCAGCGAATTAAAACCAAGATATTCAAACATACCCTCCTGAAGCGCTACACGCGAAAAAAGCCCTAAAAGCACACCCATGAAAGCCATGAGCGGCCACTCGAAAATGCCCGCAATAAACCAGGCCTTACGTGCCTGCCGTTCGCTGTTGCTGGCATAAATGCGCTGGTAGAGCGTCATTCCTACAAACCATATAGGAATAATGGTTACCGCCCAGTTGACAATAGTTTGCCACGACACATTAGTCATGCTGAAAAACCGGTCAGGCAACGAATCGACGATGCTTTGATATCCGCCTAAAGCGAAATAACTTAATGGAATGCCAATAAGGATAAGCCCGGAGATAAGTAGCAGCCATTGGATGGTATCGGTATAAATCACGGCTTTGAGACCGCCCATCACTGTATAGGCTACGGTGATGATGCCCATTATCAATAATGCGGTGTCGAAGTTGAGGCTTACAAATGAGGCAGAGGCCAACTTGGCTCCGGCCAGAATTTGTGAGCTGGTAAAACCCATGTAGCCAATGGCCGAGATGATACCCGCCAGGATAGCTACCTCTTTGCCATAAAAATGGCGGAAGATTTCGGGGAAGGTAAAAAACTTATGTTTGGCCGAAAGGCGAAAAACGCGTGGAATAAGAACCACAGCGCTTAGCCAGGCACCGATGAGACCGGTAAAGAGCATCCAGGAGCCTGCTATTCCCAGCATAAACCCAAGTCCGCCGAGGCCTATCGAAAAACCGCCGCCCACATCAGTAGCCACCACCGACAAACCGATGTGCCAACTACCCATCTTGCGCCCGCCAACAAAATAATCCTCGGTACTGGTATTGCGACGCATAAAATAATACCCCACACCCAACATCGCCAACATGTAAAGAACAAATATCGAAAGGTCGATCCAATGCATACGCTATTTTTAAATGAATAAAATAGCGCACAAAACTACCAAAAATGAGGTTTTGACCAAATGACTGCTACCAGGCAAATTCCGAAAGGTAATAAAACAAAGCCCTAATAAATCTCAAAGTAGAAAACACAAAAGTCAAAAAAAAACACATGGATTCGCAGCCCAATGGATTTGTATCCAATACCTTTGGTTGCCAATAAAACCAAAAGGTTAACAAGGGTTTAAGCCAGGAAAAGCGTTGTACACTCCCTTTCTTTTTGTCGTCTGCAATTGGTTAAAGTCAAACATTGATCAGCTATTTGAACAAAAAACAGGCGTGGTCAGTTTGATAGGTGAATAAACATTGAACAGCTAAAATTGGCCTGCATGGCAATACTGCCCGGGGAATTAAACGTACTTCGTTATTCGATAAAAAAGTGGATTGAACCATGGATAAGATAAGACTTGAGATTTTAGGAATGTCGTACAGCCAGTCGCAAAGTGGAGCCTATGCGCTGATACTCAGCGAGGCCGACGGACAGCGACGGCTGCCCATCATCATTGGCGGCTTCGAGGCGCAGGCCATCGCCATTGAGCTGGAAAAAATGAAGCCGGCGCGTCCGCTCACCCACGATCTCCTGAAAAGTGTGGCCGATGCCTACAACATCAATATCCGTGAGGTGGTGATCAACAAATTTTTTGAGGGCGTATTTTATGCACAGCTTTTTTGTGACGACGGCAAGAAAACCACCGAGATAGATTCGCGCACCTCCGACGCTGTAGCCCTGGCCATCCGCTTCAACTGCCCCATTTATACCACCGAAAAAATCATGAGTGAGGCAGGCATCATCGTCAAGGAGGAGAAAAATAAAAAAGAAGAAAAAGAGTGGTTTACCAATCAGCCCAAAGAGCAACGGCAATACGACAAAAAATCGATCGCCGAGCTTAAAGAGATGCTTCAAAAAGCCGTAGAAAAAGAAGAATACGAAAACGCTTCCTTAATTAGAGACGAAATAAAACGCCGGGGTCAATCAAAATAATGATATTTGCAGCTCTTTTTTTCAAAGCTGTTTTATTATTATTTTTTTATGATGAAGAAATCCTTGTTGCTACTGCTGACGCTGATTATTAACTTTTCGTTATTCTCGCAAACCTCCCCCACCCCCGACGACGCCACCTTCCGACTGCTTTCGGCACAGTGGATTGCTGTTTCGGCCACCGATAGCCTGGGAAATACTGTGGACATTCCGCGCGGCGAGGCGCTTCTAAATCTGAAAGGCGATTCAGGTCTTTTTGAACAAAAATTTGCCGAAGCACCCTCAGCATACACAGGACAATGGGCTTTACAGCAAAAAAAACTCATCCTGAATTACGATCCCGCCACCATTCCCGACAGCCTCCCCAGGATCGACAACCGCAAATATGATATTACAGCCATCGCCGCCGACACGCTAAAACTTTTTGCCGATGGTACCACCATCGTTTATATGCGCGAGCAGCAAGCGGTGACCTCGTTACTAAAAAAAGGCGGCGGCATGACCGCGATGACATTACTTAGGGGATTGCTGGGCATGATCATGCTCATTTTTTTGGCCTGGCTTTTCAGCTCCGACCGCAAAGCCGTGGCCTGGCGCGTGGTTGGCGTAGGATTACTCATCCAGGTAGGGCTGGCGCTGGGCATTCTTTTCATCCCCTTCATCGAGGATTTCTTTGGCATCGTGGGAAGCATCTTTGTGGTGATCCTTGATTTTACAAAAATAGGCAGCACTTTTCTTTTTAATGATCTGATGGACATACCGAAAGCAGGATACATTTTCGCGCTCCAAATATTGCCCACCATCATCTTTTTTTCCGCGTTAACGAGCGTGCTATTTTATCTGGGTGTGATACAAAAAGTGGTGTGGGTAATGGCCTGGCTTATGACCAAAGCGCTGCGCATCTCCGGCGCCGAAAGTCTCTCGGTGGCCGGCAACATCTTCCTGGGACAAACCGAATCGCCGCTGATGATTAAGGCATACCTGCCAAAAATGAACAACTCGGAGATGTTGCTGGTGATGATTGGTGGCATGGCCACGGTAGCAGGCGGCGTAATGGCTGCCTACATCAGCTTTCTGGGCGGCGACGACCCGGTGCAGCGCCTCATGTATGCCCGCCACCTGCTCACCGCCTCGGTGATGGCCGCTCCAGGCGCCATCGTAATGTCGAAAATCCTGATGCCACAAACCGAATCCGTGGATATGAAGGTAGAGGTGACGCAAGAGAAGATTGGTAAAAATTTCCTCGACGCACTCTCCAATGGTACCACCGAAGGCCTCAAGCTGGCCGCTAATGTGGGCGCCATGCTGCTGGTGTTTTTTGCCTTTATCGCCATGATGAATTTTATCCTCCTGAAGATTGGCGTTTGGACTAATCTTAACGTAAGCATTGCCGCACTCACCAGCGGTCAATATACCGAACTATCGATGGAGTTTATCCTGGGCTACACTTTTGCGCCGTTGATGTGGGCTATTGGTGTGGGATCGCAGGACATCACACTCGTAGGTCAACTGCTGGGCGAAAAGCTCATCGCCAGTGAGTTTGTGGGATATACCAGCCTTGCATCCATGAAGGAAACAGGCTTGTTTTCTGACCAGAAATCGGTGATCATGGCTACCTACATGCTTTGCGGCTTTGCCAACTTCGCCTCCATCGGCATACAGATTGGCGGCATCGGCGGGCTGGCGCCCAACAAGCGATGGTTCCTGTCCAAATACGGCATGAAAGCGCTGATTGGTGGCACGCTGGCCTCACTCCTTTCGGCAACCATCATTGGAGCGATTATCGGGTAAGGGTTGTTTGTTGTTCGTTGTTTGTTGTTTGTTGTTTGTTGTTCGTTGTTCGTTGTTTGTTGTTTGTTGTTCGTTGTTTGTTGTTCGTTGTTTGTTGTTTGTTGTTTGTTGTTCGTTGTTCGTTGTTTGTTGTTCGTTGTTCGTTGTTTGTTGTTCAAAATTGTTTTTGCTGAGGGCTGCCAACTGTGGACTGAAGTCTGCCTACCTTCCTTTTATTTTGAACACAAGCTACCTGCAACAGGTTAATGTTTTGCTAATAAATATTTTTAAAATATTAACTACCGAAACTACATGAACAAAAGAATAACAGTAGCCAATGGCGATGGCATCGGGCCTGAGATAATGGATGCAACGCTGCGTATAATGCAAGCAGCCGGCGTTGAGCTGGAATACGATTTTATCGAAATTGGCGAAAAGGTATATCATCAGGGACACAAGTCGGGCATTACACCTGAATCGTGGGATGTGCTTCGGCGCAACAAAATATTTCTGAAAGCGCCCATCACCACACCGCAGGGAGGCGGCTACAAAAGTTTGAATGTGACTATCCGCAAGTCGCTGGGATTGTTTAGCAATGTACGTCCCTGTCGCGCCTACACGCCTTATGTGTATTCCAACTTCCCGAAAATGGATTTGTGCATCGTGCGCGAAAACGAGGAAGACCTCTATGCCGGCATCGAACATCAGCAAACTGCCGAAGTGGTGCAGTGCCTCAA
>SABY01000169.1 GCA_009928785.1 Clostridia bacterium
CTTTTCAGCGCGTCCATTCATCGATTATGACTATGCCACCGGCATCCCGCATAAAAGCCTTTCGATGTCAAGTGGCGTCGAAAGCTGGATGATCCCCATCCGGCTGGGCAAAGAATTTACTACTTCCAATGAGAAGTATTTTGCAAAAGTAGCGTTGGGTTTTAATACAATGATTTGTCGTGATTATTCCGAAAACCAACCTACGATGAGTTTTGGTGAGAATGTATCGCCATTTCCCCTTGATCCTGACCCTGATTTTGTTCCTGCATCGTCCGATTCGACCAGAGGTTATGGCTATGTTACCTCCAGGGTGAATTTTGGTATTGAGCCAGCCTTGTCGGCAGGTTATCGCTTCAAGAAGAAAGCAGACATTTACATAAAAGGCAGCTATCTGGCAAATTTCAATCCCATCTATTACGAAACAATGACGCACTATTCTGATGCTGAGCCTGTGTATGCAACCAACGTCAGCGTGAATGCTTTCCAGTTGCAAATCGGATTGACGTATTACTTTGCGAAACGCGAAAAATAAGGAGGCTTTGACCTGCCTTATCCAATTGTTCGTGTTAACTAAAAGAAGCAGCATGGATAAATTGCTGTTGACAGAAGCTTTTTTCGGGGTTATAGAATGATCTCTACGGCAGGTCGTCTGGCCAAAATCAAATTTCCTTTAATCAATTGCCGAAGCATATTTAAGGGCGGCTGAAATATCCTCTCGTTCAAGTATTGGGTAGGCCTTCAAAATATTCTCGATGCTTTCGCCCGCTGCCAAATATTCGAGGATTGTTTTTACAGTTATTCTCATTCCTCTTATGGTAGGCTTACCATTGCAAACATCAGGGTTGATGGTGATTTTATTTAAGTAATTTTCCATAAAAATGCCAATTGTTTTTCGTACAAAAGTGATAAGAAAAATCCTTATCCTATTTTTTCTGTTAGCTGGGCATGAGCAAAATAGTAGTGCCCAGTTTCATTTTGCGTAATTATGAGCAATGATTTATGAGTTAAATTTCCGTGGTAAAAAATTCAAATAGCTTTTCCGACTTCTTTTTTCCGATACCTCAGAGGGTTTCAAGTTCTTTTTTTGAAGCGTTGACGATTCGGTTTATCGAGCCAAAATGTCGGAGTAGCTCAAATGCTGGTTTTGGGTCTAACGAACGCAGCGACTGCAGGAAATAACCCTGGCTGCCGCGACTATTGCGGCTATCCTTTTGCCGTTTTATTTATAGTGCTGCTTAGCCATTTCATCATATTCATTGCCGTTGGTCTGCCAATAGCATTTTAAACGAAGTTAGCTTGAATTAAAAAATTACTTTTGTACAAATGAATATTGATATGATAATTGAAAAAACAAATAAGGAAATTGTTTTCCGACTGCCACTTGATACCAATATTGATGTTTTGCAGAATTTTAAAGATTGGCTGGAATACCTGGAGGTAACTCGCAAATCCACAGCAAAGCAAGAGGTTGTTGACGCATTTGTGGATGAAATTAAGAAAGGCCGCTGGAAAAGACGGAAATCGGATTTAGTGAAATGAAAATCGTTGTCGATACCAATATAGTTTTCAGTGCTGTTTTAAACACCAACAGTCGTATTGCAAGCATACTTCTTCAATCAGGGTCTTTTATAAATTTCTATTCAACTGATTTGCTGCTTGAGGAGATTACAGAACATAAACAAAAACTTCAAAAAATATCAGGTTTATCAAAAGATGATTTAGATAAATCGATTGCACTTGTTACCAAAAAAATTCGATTTATTGATGCCAGGTTAATTCCTAATGATGTTTTCCATTCAACTGAAGAACTTCTTAAAGATATTGATTTGGATGATGTTGAATTTGTTGCCTTAACAGCACATATAGGAGGGAGGTTGTGGAGTGGCGACAAAACTTTACAACGAAAATTAGCACTAAAAAACTGGAAACATTTCATTTCCTTGTCCGAGTTGTCGATGCTCATAAAAAAGTCTGATGAATAGTTATTAATTTTTTAAAGAAGTAGTCTGGATTCTGCCTCATCTACTATGATGTAAGCCTTGCTATCAGTAACAACCTTAAGCACATCATTTTCTTTCAATAACCTTTTGATGGCTTTGCCTGGATTTTTTAACGTGCTTTATTCACAAATTTTTATAGAACACGGATCCGTCAGTAGCCGGACAGGTAACGCGGGTTTTGCAGATTTACAGAGATAAGGAAAAAAATCCAACGTATAAGGCGGGGCAAATCCGTTCTATCTGTGTTATCAGCGTTCTATTATTACAAGTGATGAATAATTTTAGGATAAAACCCTGACAGGAGTCAGTTTTTACTTAAACGCCTTCTCCAGCAGCCCGTCGCCTTGCAGCGTGAGGCGGTCGAAATAGGCGGGCACATGGTTGCCAACGAGTTTGTCCACATACATTTTGGCCAGGTATTGCCCCAACATAAAACCTTGTCCGCGCAAGCCAACAAAAAGTCCTGCCTGTGGGTCGAGGATCATGCGGGGTTCTACATAATAGCCAGCCCATACCGCCTGGAATCCTACGGAGGAAAGCTCCGGCAGCCAGTCCACAAATATTTCGGCGGCAATCTCCAGAAAATCTTTCGAGTTGATCTTCAGGTTTTGTCCTGCCTCGCGTGGTTCCACCTGTGGCGAAGCGCATCCTATTATCTGACCCGTTTCGCCCAACTGCTGGCCATATACGGCAGTAAATCCTTTGTAATGACGGCGGTCGATAAGCATCGGCAACGGGATGCCATCCACGCCCATCATAGGCAGGCGGCGGGTGATGAATGCCTGATGTTTTACGGGATACAGCCCCGTTTCGTAGCCCAGCATCTTAGCAAATTTATCGCCTTGTGGTCCCAGCGCATTTACAAAATGATCGGCCAGATAAGTGATATATTTCTTGTCGTGGGTTTTTACCAACACGCTGTATTTGTCGGCTTCGCGGCGTACATCTATCAGCTCGCAGTCTTCCTGTATGGTGCCGCCATAGCTTATACCAATCTGCCGGATGAGGTCCACCACCTTGCCGGGCGTGGCTTGCCAGCAGTTGTGCGTAACGAGTGCTGCCTGGTAGGTGTTGAGGTGGTTATTAAAATAAGGAGAAATATATTTGCGGAAGTCGGCGGGTTCTATCATCTGCGCATCGCTCCAGGCCATCGAAGCCTTTAGCGCGTCGAACATATGCTGGTCGTGAGCAAAGGTTACGTAGTCGATGGGTCGGAAGTCGATGTTGTGAATCTGCTGCAAATCGCGGAATATCTCCAAGTTTTTTTCGGCGATGTCAGAAAGTTCGGGCAGGCTGAAGTTGGGGCGCCCGCCGGCAATGTTGCGCCAGGAGGCTCCGCGCCCGCTGTTGATAAGTACGGGCGAAAGACCTGCTTCGGCCATGTAGCGGAACAAAGCACTGCCGCCGATGCCGCCACCGGCTACCAGTGTTTTTACCTCAATTATATTGCTCTTGTTGCCGGTGAGCGAGGTGATAATTTTTTCGTTCACCTTGTGCGGATAAAGCTCGCCCATGGCCACCTGATTGCTCAGCGGGCCACGCGGCGTTGGCTCGCCCACGATGGTGATGCCCGACCCGGCCAAAGTTTGTTTGAGGCGCTTTATGCAGCGTTTTCCGCGACAAGCGCCCATCCCCAAACGGGTAGTGTGTTTCACCTCATCCACAGAGATAAACTTGCGGTCGCCGATCACTTCCAGGATTTCGTCCAGCTTCACGTCGTCGCAATGGCATACGTAAGTTTCGGATTCTACTTCGGTGTCGTTGGATTTAAACGCGATGGCTTCGGGGAAGTTATCTTTTGCGATAAAACCGCGCACCTGCATCAGCTCCTCGCCGTGGACACTGATCGACCGCACGCGCGCCACATTGGTTTTGTTGGGTTTGTCCAAAATCTTTTCTATCACACCTTCGCCCAACTTCTTCCCATTATTATCCACCAGGAAAACAGGCGTATTTTCTTCGATGTGATATTCGATGGGCAGGAAGAGCCAGTCTTTTTTCAAATTATAACCAAAGATGGCCAGCCCCGGACACTGATAAACACACTTCATACATCCGATGCACTTGTCGAAGTCGATGCGGGGCACGGTGCTGGTGGATGTTTTGGTGATAGCGCCGTGGGGGCACGAAAACTCGCACGGGTTGCAGGCAAAACCATAGAGGCAGTCGATGAGCACAAAAGGCTTTTCGGCGGCGCGATCAGTTGTGGGAGTCATCGGCTTTTCGATGATGCGTGCCGGGTGCTGCTGCGAGTCGATGTATTCTTTAGAAACCTCCAAAAACTGATCGTAATCGTAACGGGCGCCCATATCTTCCAGGATTTCGAAAGCTACCTGACGTCCGCGCAACACAGCGCTGGTGCCTTCGCCAATGCGGATGGCGTCACCGGCGCCGTAAACCTGGCGGCCAAACAACTCTTTGCCTTTTATCAGCAGTTGATCGTCGGGCACCAGACCCGTGCAAATATTGATGGCGTCGATTCCGTCGATCACTTGTTCGGTGCCGGGAATGGGCTTAAAATTCTCGCAGTCGGCGATTACCGCACCCACGATACCCGTGTGGTCCTCGTTAGGAATCGCTTTGAGCAAAATTTTGGAAGTGAGCACCGGAATTCCGAGCCGGCGCACGCGGTTGGCCTGAACCGGAAAGCCGCCCTCGCGGGGCATAGCTTCGATGATGGCTTTTACGCGCGCTCCTGCCTGCATCAACTGGTAAGAGGTGAGGTAGCCGATGTTGCCCGCGCCCACCGTGAGGATGTTGCGCCCAAGCAGCGTCAGCTCATTGTTCATCATCTTTTGTACTACGGCTGCCGTGAATACGCCGGGCAGGTCGTCGTTTTCGAATGTGGGCATAAAAGGTACTGCTCCCGAAGCCACCACCAGAAACTCCGCGTCGATATAATAGATTTCTTCGGTGCTGATATTTTTCACCGCCAGGCGCTTTCCTTCCAGGATGTCCCACACGGCAGCGTTGAGGAAGATGCCCGTGTGGTCGTCGCCGGCCAGCGTGTGGGCGATGTCGAAGCCACGCATGCCGCCAAATTTCTTTTCTTTTTCAAAAAAGAAAAACTGGTGTGTCTGCATCAGAAACTGGCCGCCAATCTTGTCGTTGTTGTCCACCACGATACAATCTACATTATTTTTCATCAGCTCTTCGCGGCAGGCCAGCCCGGCGGGGCCGGCGCCCACAATGGCCACCTGCGTCTTAAATACTTTTGTCTGGCTCTGGTCGTCGGTAGGCTGCGGCTGCGGTGTGTAGTCGTGCGGGATCTCCGACACTTCATGCACCTCGTCCACTTTGGTGATGCAGATGCGGCGGATGCGACCATCCACAAGCATCTCACAGGCGCCGCATTTGCCAATGCCGCATTCGAGTGAGCGGTTGCGGTTGCGCAAGCTGTGACTATGTACGGGGTGTCCGGCCTGGTGCAGCGCCGCTGCAATGGTGAAGCCTTTTTCGCCTTCCACCATTTCGCCATTAAACAAGAAAGTAACTTTTTCGACCTGAGGAACATCCAGGATGGGATGTACGTTGATTTTATGCATCTGAACGAATAGTTTTTACAAGTAGTTTTTGGTTTCAGTTTCGTCTTTCAAAATGTGAAAGTAATAACAGCAAAAATATTTGTATTCGCATTGCAGCACCCATCACCGACAGGAATTGCAAGCGCTTAAAGGCAATGGTGTTAGAAATCGTAAGCAGCAGCGCGGCGGCATCAGCGGTACCCCACGGCGCGTGAGAGTATAAAAAAGGCGTCGTCCGGTGGGGACGACGCCTGGTAACGTTCGGTTCAGACAAAATTCTTTTAGCCTTTGAGCGCCAGCTCGAGATTGTCGATAGTCTTCTTGTTGACTTTGCGCGGATTTTTGGCTTTAAATTTTTTGAGCGCTTCCAGAGTCGTTTTACCGTATTGGTAAAGGCCTTCCGGGTTTTTATCAAAGTCGTAGCTGCCGATGCAGTAGTCGAGCTTTGATCTCAACTCGGCATGATCGTCCAGATTAAGTTTGGCCATCGCTTCTGAAGCGTCGGCGCATGCATTTCTGAGGTTTTCATTGTTCATAATAACGTTTTTTTAAGATTTGATTTTCAGGGGCAAAGATAGCCTAAAAATAAAAATGCAAAATTTGGTGTGTTAAGAATTCTTTAAGAAAAAGTACCTACTTTTATCCCGTCAAAAAAAAAGCGACCCTTTTGGGGCCGCTTTCAATTATGCGAACTGGAAACATACCAACCGACGGTGTCGCTTAGAGCGACGCCGCCGGTGGAAAGAAAAGCGAGGCCGTCGGTATGGTTGAGAAAAAAAGGAAAACAAATGAATTTCGAAAAAGGACACATCTTTCACATTTACAACCAGGGCAATAACCAGCAAAAACTTTTCTTTGACCGGGAAAATTATTTGTATTTTTTGCGGAAAG
>SABY01000170.1 GCA_009928785.1 Clostridia bacterium
CAACGCGGGCGTTACGCTCGATCCATTGACCGGCGCAGTAAATGTTGCTCCGGGCACACCGGCAGGCAATTACGAATTGGTTTACGAAATCTGTGAAATTCTCAATCCGACCAACTGCGACCAGGCCACTGTTTTCGTTCCGGTAACGGCTCCTGAAATTTTGGCTATCGACGACAATGGTGTGCTTATCAATGGGGTTTTGGGCGGCGTTTCAGTTGCAAACGTTCTGGCCAACGACCTTTTGAACGGCGCTCTTGTAAATCCTGCTTTGATTACGCTTTCGCAAATAAGCACCACCAACGCGGGCGTCACACTCGATCCGTTGACCGGTGCAGTAAATGTAGCTTCGGGCACACCCACAGGAACTTATTACATCGAATATGAAATCTGTGAAATCCTGAATCCTGGCAATTGTGATCAGGCATTGGTAACGGTTCCCGTATTCCAGGAACCCACGGTAACTTTCTGTATAAATGATGAGGAGGCGCTAAGCAACGGACAATACGCATATTGTTCCACTGAACCCGTTGCCCTAACATTATGCGGCATCGATACCGGTGTGGCTCCGTTTGATATCTGCTACGAAATCAACGGAACCCCCGACTGTGTTTATGACATTGCTTTGGATGATGTAATTTTCAGCCAACTCTTTGCTGCCGGCGTTTACGAGGTTACCATCCTTTCCATCACCGATGCTGCAGGATATAGCGTGGTAGATTTAAGCTCTTATCACTTCCAGTTTACTATAAGTACGGGAGCCACAGCTTTTGCAGGAAATAATGCTGCAATTTGTCAGGGAAGCGCGTATGAATTGTCATTAGCTACAGCACAAAACGCAAGTAGTTTTGCGTGGATGGGTGGGGATGGTGCGTTTACTCCATCGGCCAATGTGCTTAACCCGACTTATTTGCCGGGGCCACAAGACCTCCTCGATGGCACAGTAGAGCTTTGTCTGACAGCCCAATCGGAGTTACCTTGTACACTGGAGGCGGTTGATTGCATGACGCTGACAATTTTACAACCGCCATCTGTCGATGCAGGTGCCGATATCGTAGCCTGCCAGAGCGATGGTTTTGTGATACTAAATGGAGTTGTAAATAACGCAGCTCCTACTGTGTGGAGCTCTACGGGTACTGGAGGTTTCTTTGCAGAGCCTGCCGATGCGGCCACTATCTATTTCTTTGGTGCCGACGACATCAGCAACGGTGGAGCTACCCTATGCCTGACGGGTACAGCCATTGAGCCATGTTCGGGGGTAGCAATTGATTGCCTGACCCTCACCATTATTGCCGATCCTACTGCCAATGCCGGCCCGGATGCTGTAATTTGCGAAGGCGACACTTATTTGCTCGCAGGAGCCAGTGTTACCGATGCCGGAAATATTGGATGGGAAACTTATGGCGATGGCACTTTCAATAGTATTACACTGCTTAATCCGGTTTATACTCCCGGCTCTTTTGATATAGCAAATGGTACAGTTCAATTATGTCTTTATGCTGAAGGTGTCCAAAATTGCGGCACCATCGCCGATGACTGTATGATTCTGACCATTGCCACACCACCGCAGGCCACCCTTGGCGGCGACTTATCGTTGTCATGCGCCGACTACGACTATCTCAGTGGGAAATGGCTGCCGGTAGCACTCACCAACACCATTACCGGTGACTATGATTCCATATTGTGGACAACTGACGGCGACGGTACTTTTAGCGATCCCACGGCAGTGGCTCCTTTGTACAATCCGGGACTTGCCGACATTTGGAAAGGCGACATCGAACTATGTGTAACGGTGCAGGGTGTCGATGCCTGCCAGATTAGCGACACCAAATGCATGATGCTCTACATCCCGCAGCAGCTTATCTATTTTGATGTTGATGGCTGGTGGGGAATATCTTCCTATCTCGACACCGATCTGCCATTGGTAAAACAGGTAATGGATCCGTTGGTATTAATCCCCGGTTCGCAGCACCTGGTAACCATGATCGACAAACAAGGCAAATACTTCTGGGCTGAGCCGGTACCTGTACAAGGAACCTTAGGCAACTGGATGCCGGTAGGCTACAAAGCCAAGATTAAGAACCCGCCTGCCTGTCTGCCTATTTACGGCGACTCGCTGCTCAACCAGACATTTACCGTGAGTGGCGCCTTTACCTTCCTGCCCGTGCTTACCAACGTGCCGGTGACGATCAACCAGCTTTTGGCCGGACACCTCAACGACATCCTGCTCATCTACGACTGGAGCAACAAAGTGCTGTGGACACCACAGGCTGCCGACTTCACGGAGTTATTCCCCGGTCGTGCTTACCTGATGGTGAACCGGACGGCTATAGGCTCCTACGCCATCCAATATCCCGACTTCGTTCCGGATGCACCGCATCTTTTCCCGGCTACTCCGCCCAAATCGGGTGTAATTCAAAACTCGCCGTGGCAGCAGGTACGCAACACCGCTGTGCCGCATATTGTGCTATTCGCCGACAAAGCGACGAGCAAACTTACCAATGGCGACATTCTCGCAGTATTCGACAGCCAGGGCAACTGCTACGGCCAGACCGAATATGGCAACACAGAAGATGTATTTGGTTTGATAGCCATGGGTCGAAACGAACAACTCCGTGATGAACGGGTAGGCTTTGAGACAGGCGAGAAGATGTTCGTGCGTAAATACAATGCAGCCACAGGCGAGCAGCAGGAGGTTACATTTGTATATGATACCGACTTCCCCTCCAGTGATGGATTGTTTGCAGCCAATGGAGCTTCGCGCGTGGTGGACATCATCGAAACGGCAACCCATGTGAACGACTTGTCGAGCATCGGCAACGTTACCATTTATCCCAACCCTGCCAACAGCGAGTTGAACATCAAAGCAGGCAGCAACATCCAAAAGGTAGAACTGCTCAGCAGCGCCGGCCAGATCATCATGAGCCAGAGTTATGACGCCACGCTGGTACGTTTGGATGTATCGCAATACAAAGCCGGTGTTTACATCGTTTCTATCACGCAATCCACCGGCGAGGTAATCACGCGCCGCGTTACCATCTATTAGTACAATTTTATTAATGAAATAAAAAAGGCTGCCTCGCAAGAGGCGGCCTTTTTTGGTGGTAGCAGCAAAAGCACTTACGCATTTTGAAGCACTATAAAGCAAAGCTCATACCGAGTGCAATTATCAATCCTCCCGGACGCATCACATGTAAAACGTTTTTTGAGGTAGAGCTTAATTTTATATTTTGATTGTGTAGTCTGTAATAATCAGTATTTTGCAGGCAAATTGAATGACCTGCTTCAATAAAAAATTTATTGCGTTGACCGAGTTTCCATGCATAGCCTCCCGCAAAAAAAATATTTCCCACCGGGTTCAAATCCATCAGCACCTTTTCTTTTTTTCCGGATGTAAGTTCCATCTCAAGCTCAACATCTTCTATACCTGAATTTTGAGAGTAGCCGCCTTTTAAATAAAACTGATATGAGCCTTTTGGATAGAATTTCAGATTTAAAGCCCACTTAGAGCCCCAGGTACTCAGCCCGATGCCGGCTCCTACAGTAAATTTTTCGCTTAATACAACATCCAGTTGCGGCCCCAAAATCCCTATCATATTATTTATCCCGGTGCTAAAACCGAGGTAAGCAGTGGGTGCCGGAAAAGAAGTTGACGCTTTGTTTTGGTATTCCATAAAAGGATTCGTATTGGATTGGGCGTAGCTTGAAGCAACCAGCAAACAAGCGGTAACAATCATCATTAGCTTTTTCATTTTCTTTTTATTTGGGTTAAAAAAAGTCTGATTAACAAAATTAATAAGTTTTAAAAAACACCAAAAGAATTATCAAAGCCGATGAAGAAGAAAAATAATGCGAATAGATGAATCGCATGATAAAAAGATGGTGCGTATCAAAACGAAAGTACTGTCTGTGGTCTGGCTTCACCGCAAGATCCCACCCGCTGCATTTTGGCCTTAGTAGCATTTGCTGAAACCTGAACAAAAAAACAGCAACAATTAACATAAAAAAAGGCCTGACATGTTGATTGTCAGGCCTTTAGGTAGCCCCACCAGGACTCGAACCTGGATTTAAAGTTTAGGAAACTTCCGTTCTATCCCTTGAACTATGGGGCCAGAATTTTAAAATTAAAAATGTCACCATGCTTTTCGCGATGAATCTTTAATGCGTGCAAAATTCTCATTTTATGCGACAACCACAAAATTATGAAAGGATTTTTTGATATTAATACAGAAACTCTAACTTTGGCCGCCTGATAGCTAGAGCTGACAAGGGATGATCGGCAGAATTATCATTACCTGTAAATCACGACGATAAAAGATATTTATTATGAACAAGGACTTTAAACCCAGGATATTAATCATCGACGACCTGCGCGACAACCTGCTTACGCTTGAAATGAATCTGCGCACTTTGGGAGCCGAAATCGTTTCGGTGACCAGCGGGCAAGAAGCCTTGATAAAGGTGCAGCAGCGCGATTTTTCGTTGATAATTATCGACGTGCAGATGCCCGAAATGGATGGCTTCGAAACTGCCGAAAACATACGCCGTGGACGGCGAAACCAGCACACACCCATTATTTTTCTTACCGCCGTTTTTCAGGATCAGCAAAGTATTGATCAGGGATACCGCACAGGCGCGGTGGATTACATCACCAAACCCTTCAATCGGGAAATATTGCTAAGCAAGGCACGCGTCTTTTTGGAGCTTGACAGGGTAAAGCATGAATTGAGCGAATCGAAAAAACTATTCCACGACATCGTGCAGGACCAAACCGATTTGATTTGTCGCACCGATAACAACTTTAAGGTTTTGTTTGCCAATCGTGCTTTGCTCATCACCCTTACCAGTACTTTCGAGATGATGCAAGGACACGTTTTTACGCAATGGATCGACGAGCGCGACCTAAACCGGTGGCAGGTACTCACCGCCTCCCTTTCGCCCAACAACGATGTGATGCGACTCAATCATACTTTGAAAATTTCTGCGGTACGGCGCATGACGGTAGCCACGGTGGTTCGGGCATTGTTCGGCAGCAATTATGAGCTTGCAGGCTATCAGGTGGTGATGCGCGACATTTCCGGCGAAGTAAAAAGCAACGACGAGCTGATTCGTGCACGGCGGCAAGCCGACGAACGGCTAATAGCCAAAGCCGCTTTTGTGGCTGCAATAGGCCAGAGCGCCACCGAAAGTACAGACGTATTGATCCGGGAGATCGATCGCCTGATGCCTTTGCAGGATAGCGGCATCCAACGGCAGGCTGAGCATGTGGCTTTTCTTGCCAAAGAACTGCAACAAACCCTCCATCAGTTTCAACAGTTGAACAATCTGGAGGCTATGCGGGCGCTTCCGCAGCTTAGTTGGTTCCATCCCAGGCAGTTGGTTGCCGAAGTGATAACAAGAGCGCATGCTGCAAAAAATTGGAAATATGGATTCCGTGTAGAAATGGCAGATACCAGGCTAACGGATGACGAGCTGAAAGGAAATGAATCGACAATTGGTGATTTACTTTTTCATTTGCTGATGACAACCTGCTTTTTTGCACAAAACGGGACCCTCCACATTTTAATGAAACCATTGCCTTCTGACAAAAATTCAATCCGCCTCGGCTTCAATATTCAGAGTGCTGACTTACACATTCCGGGACAGATTTTGCAATATTTGTCGGGTGCTAATGGAAACGCCCTGCACGAAAACATGCAGCTTCCGGCAACCATGCTTTTACATTTGGGATTCGTAAAGGTCTTGTCAGAAAAACTGCACACACAGATCACCTTTGTAGAAAATGAAGGGCGGGAGGTTGACTTTGGTTTCCGGATTTTGCTGGAGAGCAAAAACCACGAGGAGCTTTGCGAGGGAAAAGAATTAAAAATTCTGGTGGTGGAAGATAATAAACTCAACCAACAGGTGGTAGCTACTACGCTTAGGCGCAATGGCCATTCATTCGAACTTGCCGACAACGGACAAATGGCCATCGATAAAGCCAAAGCATCTTCTTTTGATATTATTATCATGGATATACAAATGCCGCTGGTGGATGGCTACGAAGCTACCCGCCAAATCAGAACCTGGGAGCAGCAGCACAGCAACCGGAAACCTTCGGTAATCATTGCACTTACGGCCAATGCTACACGCGAAGATCAGGAAAAATGCCACGAAGTGGGAATGGACAGCTACATGACCAAGCCTTTCAGGATGAATGAACTCACCGACGTCATTCAAAAGTTTGCGCTGTAGGGGATAGAGGGTAGAAGTTAGAGGGTGGAAGTTAGAGGGTAGAAGTTGGAAGGTGGAAATTAGAAGATGGAGGTTAGAAGATGGAGGTTAGAAGATGGAGGTTAGAAGATAGAGGTTAGAAGTTGGAGGTTAGAAGTTGGAGGTTAGAAGTTGGAGGTTAGAAG
>SABY01000039.1 GCA_009928785.1 Clostridia bacterium
GGGTTAAAGCTGATGTTGATGGAAAGGTCGAGCGTGAGCGCCACGGTGGTTGCCACCGCCACAATACTGCCAATGCCCAGGCTGGTGCTTATCAGCCCGATATTTGGCAAAGCCAGTATCGACAATGCTGCCAGGATGCCGCCGATAAAGATGAACGGTCTGCGCCGCCCACCCCAGAACCATGTGCCGTCGCTGATGAGACCTACGATAGGTTGCCCGATGATGCCGGCGATAGGTCCGGCGGCCCACACAATGCCGATTTCGTGAAGGTCCAGGCCGTACTGCGTGCGCAATATCCAGCTTAGCACAGCAATTTGTATCGACAATCCAAAACCCATCGCCGTGGCGGGAAGCCCCAAAACGACGTAGAAAAAATTAGATAACCTTTGTTGAAATGGCAGCATATTGTTTTGTTTACAAAATGATTAGAAATTAAAAATTACAAATTGACAAGCTGTTTAGTTTTTAATAAATTTAAAAGTCATTCCTTCCGCATTGCGAAGCAGGTATAGTCCTGCCGGCAATGTTTCTACAAAAAATCTGTCGCTGTTTGTGGCAGTGGCAACAGCACGCCCTGTCTGGTCGTAGATGGTGAAGTCGGTTTTATTATTTAAAAATAAAACCCCATGTCCCACCGGATTTGGGAAACCAAAGAACGCTTGTTGTGCCGTCGGCTGATCATTAATATCGCTCAACAGGTTGCTGATGCCGGGCGTGGGATGTTCAAAAAATATCCATGAGTCGGTTCCGTCGGGGCGGCGGCCGTAGGAGATGTCGGTTTCCTGCGCCGGAAATATAAAAGTGTCGATGGGAGCAAAGCCGGTGCTTTCGGCATCAAAAATCCCCAGCTCTTCGCCGCCTTTGCTTAGCTTAAAGTTGGTGTGGAAAATGCCCTGCTCCTGGTCTTCGTCGCACCAAAACAATAAATACTCATCCGGCTGGATGGTGTAATCGGGCATCAACCATTTGCCGGGATTGGAAAAATTATCGCTCAGGTATTTATCGCCCAGCCAAATGGGGTCATCGCCGGCGTTGTAGATTTCCAGCCAGTCTTCGTGCTCGCCCGCTTCGTCGGTGATGCCCGTGTCGTTGCTTGCCAGCAGCTCGTTGATGAAGAGCGGCCAGGCAGAAGCCGGACTGACGGTCATTGTTTCAGGCTCGCAGGGATAGAGCGTGGTGTGGCCATACGTGTCGGCAGCGGTGATCTGATAATGAATCACCGACTGGCCTTCCGGTAGATTTATCGTTGCCGAAAAGCGATTGTCGCTGCCTGTAGTCATCGAAGCGGTTTGCCATTCGCCATCATTTATCTGATAAAGCAATTCCACTTCCACCGCATCATCGTCCGTAACGGTGGCTTCAATCCAGGCACTTCCACCGGCGCCGTTGTGCGTTGCCGAAAGATAATTTACGATGGGATAGATATTATTCAATTGTAATTGATTGGATGCGGAGGTGCGACGGCTGGTGGCATATTCCGTAATCCCAACAGGAACGTGTGCACCCGTGCCATTGGTGAATGCGCTCAGAAAATCAGCAGGCGAATAGCCGTAGTCGAGTGGATAAAAAGGATCGTTGATGATGAAAGGATAATTTTGATTTTTGATGACATCGAGGCGTTCAAAAAAAGGAGAGGGGGTCATCAGCGCACTGATTTGATTGATATAATACGAAAACCAGTCGCGGTATTCTGGCACCTCCATTAGCCGCTCGTAAAGCGGGCGGTACTCCGAATCGTGATCCCATTCGTAAATATTACGCGTAGCCCAGTCGATACCAAACCAGTCGATGCCGTAGGTATTGTCGAGGTCGTAGGGGATGTATTCAAACCGCCCGGTGGCTGGATTATCATAAAGATAAAAATTGTTTTTATTAAAAATGTATCCGTCCCAGTTGGCCGTCATCACGTCCATGGCGGCCACTTTCAGATAATCCTGCACATTAAAAACTTTTTCCAGTTCGCAGGGAAGATCAGCAATAGGTGTATTGCTGAGCACGTCGATAAAATGCGCCAGGCCGCTGTAATCGTCGGCTTCTTCGTTGGTTTTTAATTCGTAAGCCCGCCGGTCGCCCGCCGTAAATTTATAAAGATCGGGGTCGTTGCCCAAATAATTCAAGTCCGCGGGATAAAGACATTTGTACAAATTGCCGTCCTGGCTGCCGTAGCGTTTTTCTGCAAACTCTTCGTCGATATGCTCCACATTGATGTACAATCCGTAATAATCGTTGTTGATAAAAAGCCTTACAAAAGATGAGCGCGGTGCCGGAATGCCGGCGTTGCGGCAAAGTTCCCAGCAAATTTTAGCGCGTGCCACCGTGGGGTCGTTGTGTTCGCCGTTTAGGTTTAATTTTTCCACACCATAATATTTGCGGCCGCTTTGGTAGGTATTAAAGGAAACTTTAAACGATTTCTTGGCCGAGGCCCGTGAGGTGTTTCCCCGCAGTCTGAATCCTATTTCGTGGATGGTGTCGCGCAGCGTTCCGTTATCAAAGACAAATTCAGCGCGCCATTCGATGTCGCTTTGTTGATTGTCGGGTTCGTAGAGCCAGGCAAGCGTATCGGGATTAATGGTGATGTCGATGCGCGCCACCACATCATCGCTGTAAACGGGGCCATCTTCCGGAAAAATGGGTTGCCCAGCAGCAGGATTTAATAGCGCAGCAGTAAGTGTCAGGATGGTTATTAATAAGTAGAAATATTTCATTGGTGTTTTTTCTTTAAAAATAGATCATAAAAATGAGTTGTGTGCTCGTTTTAAAAGCTCAGCCCTGAATGGCTGGGCTACGGAGCCGGAGTTGCACCGGACAAAATTTGTGAGCAAAAATTTATTTTTAAAAATGATTTCATTTTCTGCAAGTTTAGCGTTTACCGCAATTCAATCACCATTGCCTCCTTGGCGGGAATGGTCAAATTCTGAAGTTTTACCGTGCTGCCATCGAGAATGTTTTTTCCTGCAATTATTCCGTGCAACATCTCATCGTAGCGTTTCAAATCCAAAGGATGACTTTCGCCACTGTTGTTGAGCACGATCATCATCAGCTCGTCGGCATCGTGCCTGAAATAGACATATACATTGTCCTGTGGTATAAAATGGGTGAGCTTGCCGGTTTGCAGCACATCGTGGTTTTTTCGGTAGTTGGCAAGTTTTTGCGTAAAGCGCAGCATCTCCTCCTCGTCGGCGGTGCGTCCTGAAGCCGTGAATTTGTTGGCGGAATCAGCCTGCCAGCCGCCGGGGAAATCTTTGCGCATCTTTCCGTGGCCATCGCTTTCGTTGCCGCTCATCAATATCTCCGTTCCATAATAAAGTTGCGGTACCCCGCGCGTGGTGAGCGTAAAAGCTACGGCCAACTTCTGGTTGGCAAGGCTGTGGCCCACTTTTGTAAAAAGCCGGCTGCCGTCGTGGTTATCCGGAAAGATTACCACCTTCGGATCATTTCCATACACAAAATCCTGCGCCAGCACATCGTACATCCGCGTTATCCCCGTTGACCAGCCGGAGGTTTCAGTGAAAGCCATTCCGAAAGCATCGTACATGGCAAAGTCGAAAATGTAGGGCAAATGCGATTCGTAACCCGTTTCTACTGCGGGGTCATTTTCCCAGGGCGCCAGTTGCGCCGGCACGCCCATCCACACTTCGCCCACAATCGAAAAATCAGGATATTCCTCCAAAATCCTTTCCGACCACTGCGCCATCTCCTCTTTGTAAGGATAGGGATAGGTGTCCATGCGGATGCCATCCAGGCCGGCATATTCTATCCACCAAATGCTGTTTTGGGTAAGATAAGTCATTAGGAATGGATTTTTCTGATTCAGGTCGGGCATGGAAGTATCGAACCAGCCTTTGGTGAAAAGCGTTTGGTCGTAATCAGAAACATACGGATCGAAAACCGTGGAGGCGCGGAAATTGGACCTTGTAAATTCGGGGAACTCATGCACCCAGTCGTTGGCGGGCAAATCCTTCATCCACCAGTGGTTGAGGCCGCAGTGATTAAAAACCATGTCCATCACCGCCTTCATTCCGCGCTGGTGCAGCATCTCGTTGAGGCGGCGGAAGTCGTCGTTGGTTCCCATGCGTGGGTCTATTTTGTAATAATCCGTTATGGCATAACCGTGGTACGAGTAGGCGGGCATGTTGTTTTCGAGCACCGGATTGAGCCACAGCGCCGTTACGCCCAGGCTGTCGATATAATCCAGCTTTTGCATCACGCCCAGCAGGTCGCCGCCGTGGCGTCCGTTGGGATTGCTGCGGCCGGCAGTTTCCAGCATTCCGGGCTGTGTGTCGTTGTCGGGGTCGCCGTTAACGAAGCGGTCGGGCAGCACGAGATAAATCAGGTCGCTGCGGTCGAAACCCTTGCGCGACGCCGAACTTTTGGTGCGCGGCAGCAACTGGTATTCGTAATCAAAAGCCTTTTTACCCGCGCATTCAAATTTGATGATAAAGATGCCCGCCCTTGCTTCGCTGATGTCGAGATCGATAAAAAGATAGTTTGGATTGTCCGTTGTCGAAACTTTCTTAATGGACACGCCGGGATAATCAATCGCAGGTTTGCAGGTGGCAATGTTGTCGGCATGCACCAGCAGTTGCAGGTTGGGATTGTTCATGCCGCTCCACCAAAAGGGAGGCTCCAACTGTTGGATGGTGGTGGTTTGGCCAAAGGTTGTTGTAAAAATTAATACAAATGAAATAAGCGAAAACAGTCGTCGGAAGGTCATGGTATAAATATTTTGATGTTAATCTTCTTTGTTTTTTGTGTGGCTCAGGAGCCACTCGTAAAGTTCCGGATTGTTGTAGGTGGGTGTCCAGGCGTCGTGGCCGGCCTCGGGATAAACCGTAAACTCTACCTCGGCGCCATTGTCTATCAGCGCATTTACCATCTGTTGGCTGTACGCGATGGGCACCACATTGTCTTTTTGTCCGTGAAACACCCAAACAGGCGCTTTGATAAGGTGTGCGCGGTGCGTGTAACCGCCGCCACATACGGGAGCCGCTGCAGCAAACACGTCGGGATATTTTATTATCATGTCCCAGGTAGCAAAGCCGCCCATGCTCAGCCCGGTGATATAGATGCGTTCGCGATCGACAGGGTAGCGGCTGATGATGTCGTCGAGCAGCACTTTTACATCCTCAATATTCCACCACGGCTCGCTGGCCGGGCACTGTGGCGAGAGGATGATAAATGGCAGGTTCATCTTTACGGCCACCTTGGGCGGGCCGTGTTTTTTGACGAGTTGCAGGTCGTCGCCACGCTCGCCGGAGCCGTGCAGAAAAAGCATCAGCGGGAAGCTACTGCTGCCGTCGTCCGCGTAATCGGCAGGCAGATAAAGCAAGTATTTCATCTTCACCTCCTGGGTGATTTTTTTGTCGAATTGCATGGCATTCTGCACCGGCTGCGCCTTTAGTGGCATCCAGGCTGCAATCCACAAAGAGAGCGTTATCACAAAAATTGTCTTCATCATTTTCATTTTCATAAAGAGTTCAAAATTATAGTTTTTACCGGGTGATGATTCAAAGGGGCAGATGTGCGATCATTAAATATAAAAATTAATCACACTGCTGGCCGATGATTTTGGTTAATCACCACATAAACAACAACGTGCCAGTTTTATGGGTTTTTGGAAATCAAAAACAATTTCAAACCTGAGAAGATGAAAATCTGGTGGTGGGAGGGAAATGACCGTGATTTATTAACTGCCAGGCATACGAGCAGTAGCGTGTTAAATGCATTTGATTTTCGATTAACAAAGTTCCTTTTTAAAACAAAAACGATTCGGGTTGCTACCCAAACCGCTATTGTTTTTTAACATTGTCATGTGCCACCGTTCATGTCATTCCTTTTTAAATTCTTCCAATTCCCTGTAAAATTCTATTGCTTTCATAACCGATTTTCCGCCCGAGCCTGCAATCATTGTCCGAAACCATTTTTTGTCTAAGTTTTCGGGTTTGTGGTTTTTATACAGCCAGTAACTGAGATAGACAAAGGAGCTCGTCAATAATACCTGAAAAATTATGTATCCAAATCCTACTTCGTGGGGAAACCAATTGTTGGACAAATAAAATGTTGTGAAGAAGGGAAATTGCAAACTCATTATTTTGGCATGTTTGATTATCGACAATTGCAGTCGTAACAGTTGTTGCTGAATTTCCATCACGCTGCCATTGTAATTGATATTATTAGCCCAAACGAGATGTTTAACATAGTCAGAAAAACCTTTAATATTAATCAGGGCAATGGCTGAAACTGAGACGATAAAATAATTCCAGGCGGTGGAATAGTTAGAAAAAGCATAAACTAAAGCGTATCCTAAAATCGCAAGGTAAAAAACAAAGGCAATGATTCCTGCTGTTTTTAATTTTATCAACGACTTTAAAGAAGATTTTGCTTTGTTATTAATGGCATCTTTTAAAAGCAATTGGTTGATCGCCAAAGTTTTTTCGATTTTAGCATTTTGTTCTTTCCAAATGCTAATCAATTCCGGATTTTCCATATTATTGATTTTTAATTTGCGTGAATTGTTGTTTTAAGACGTTCTTGATTCTGTTAATTTTAGTAGCGACATTGGTTTCTGAAATGCCGATAATTTGGGAAATTTCTTTGTGGCTTTTTTCTTCCAGGTAGAGCAGCATCAAAGCTTTGTCCAGATTTTTCAATTGCAAAATCATCTGTTGCAGAATGCCTAAGTTGCTTTCATTATCTTCAACGCTGTCGTAATGTGGGAAATCGACAATTCCGTCTGTTAAGGGATTTGATATTCTTTTTCTGCTATGCTCTTTTCGGTAAAATGAAATGGCAACGTTCAATGAAATTCGATACATCCAGGTCGAATGCCTGAAATTGTTGTCATAATTGTCAAACGATTTCCACAAGTGAATAATAATTTCCTGAACAAGGTCTTTTCGGTCTTCAACGTTTTTGCAATACGAGTTTGCCACCTTATAAATAATTCCCTTATTTAGTTCGATAGCTGAAAGAAAAATGTCGGATTTATCTGTTTTGTCCATTCTTCATGCTTTTCAGCGTGTAAGTCTGGTTACTATTATTGTCTTCTTTCTTTGCCGAAGGTTTTTCAATTTGGCCGCGAGTACCATAGTATTGGTTTCTTGTAATTGTTATCCCACAACTCGTCGTCAGGGTTATTGTCGAAATAAGTACCACGCCAAAGATTAAGTTTTTTCTGTTTCCCATTGTATTAAATATTTTTGGATTCAGGATTCTATTTTCCTAATTATTCGCACAAGGGGTCAGAATATCACAATCTTTAAAAAAAAAGGCTCTGATATTATTTATTGTGTGTAGCTCATCTGTAGCATCTCAATAACCCAGCCCTTAAGGGGCAGACCCCCTCTAACTCCTCCGTCAGCCGACGGAGAGGATGCCAGCGCACAAGCCTGCAGGAGGACGAGGTCAGAAAGCATTGTCAGAAACTGGCGGGCTTTAGCCCGCACTACTTTTACATCAGTATCTTTTAATGAACTCCTCATAACATGCTATTTATTTGGGATAGAGCTTACTGAACTACTTTTGCTTTTTTTCCCCGGCCTAAAGGCCGGGGTTAATGAACAACCTGGCCACAATATTTTATATCAGAGCCAAAAAAATATCTTTTGATAACGGAACCCCGCGAGAGCTATGTTTGCTCAGAAGCGAAATGAATGAATACCGAACCGGAATTCTCAAAAAAGTTCTACAAATCCTGAAATACAGCGCTGAATCCCAATGAGCCTTCGGTGGCTTGCCCATTTAAATATCTTAGCTCAAAAGCGACACTTTCGAGTTGATTCCAAACCAACGGGTTTTAGGCCAAGCCCGCGAGCGTGAGCAAGATTAATGCGGCTAAAGTCGAACAATCCTGACTAATTGTTGGCTGATGGGCACTTTCTTTTCAATCTATTTTTCAAATTCCTGTTTAATAAAAATAACACTAATTATTATAAAGAAAATGATGCACAACCATGCAAACGAATCTTCAATAACAGCATAGATAGTGCGTTTACCTTTCATTGGTACTTCGGAGTAAAAAAGTGTATCGTTTGAAGTAAAATAATTCTGAGATGATAAAACCTGACCTTTATAATTGAAAGAAGCGGACAATCCCCGCGACGCTGATCGAACCAAATTAAATCCATGCTCAATAGCACTGAAAGAAGCTGCATGGGTATGATAAGGTGTAATCTCTTTCCAATCGTTTCCAGGGACAAGCATAATATCTATATTCATTGAACTTACCTGTTGAATCAATTTAGGGAAATCCATATCGAAGCATATAACAGAGCTGATACGGCCATAGGGCGAATCAAAATATTTTATCACACCATCGCCATATGAACCTTCCCCGGGAGTGGGTTTTGCTTTAAAATATGTAAACAAAATTTTTCCCTGGGGTGAAATCCATGTAATCTTATTCATCGGTCTTGCCGCTGGGTTCTCAATCGGATATATCAACATAGGAAGCCCCAGGTATAAATTGTTCCTAACTGCTACAGCCTTTGCTTTCTCTAAATATGCATCTTCTTTGTCTGAACTCATATTGAGCATTATTTCATTTCCAAAAACGATTTTCGCTTCAGACCCAGCGGCAATTTCGCAGTTATTCAAAAAGCTGCTATTAATCTGTTCATTAACCGAGTCCGGTTTATCATTGAAAATATGCTGCATTCCCATCTTTGGGATATTGACAGAAGCAATTTTCACGGCAGCTCCGGTAGACTGCAGGGCTAAACGAATCTGTCCGTAAGAAATGATAATAATGAGCGGCACCACATACACCCACAAAGCTTTACGTAATGTCTGTTTATTAAAAGCATTATCCCAAAGCCAATTAATAGTAGAAGCTGTCCAGAGAATGATAAATGTTATTCCCCAAATACCGGTAACGGAAAGAAGCTGCAATAGAGGCAGAGATGATTGTGTGGTTGCCAAAGCTCCAAATGTTCCGCCCGGATTTGTTGAAACAGAAATATAATCCATTAATACAAAGGCAGAGGGAAGAACAAGAGTTGAAACAATGCCTTTCAATCGCTGTGAATAAATCCTGTCGATAAGAAATACCAGAGCAGTAAATAAGCTCATCATAAAAGTCATAATGTAATAAACAAAACCTGATGTTGGAACCTGCCCTTTCCAGATGAAGATATTGGAAATAAATCCGGCAAAGACCAGGAATACAAATCCTTTTAAAGGTTTATGAAATCTAAGAAAACGTATTAGAAATATTGGAGCTAAAAATGTCGCAAGCGGTAAAGTCCACCGACCGTTGGAAAAGAAAAGGAATACAAAACCTATCAATAAATAGATGTATGAATAATTATTTTTTTTCTTAAGATTTTCCATAGTTCATTTGTAAGTTGAGATAATCTCTGCCGAAGCTATTTGCCTTGCTGGCAACGATTGTGTATGTTATCATGTGCTTAAAATTTGTTTAGGCTTTTCATGATTTGTGAACCTACCCCTCCAAATAGTTGGAATATGTTTACACTGCTCAACAGTCATCAAAAAAATGGTCATTAAATGGATTTTTAATCTTTGCAAAGGCTACGTTAAAGCATATTTTGGCTTTGGAGCAAAATCCGTGTCTCCGGCTCCAGCCAACTCCTCTGGTGGTCTTTACCCTGGCATCCAGCACAAAATCCTTTTCAAAACGCAGGCTCGCAACCGGGATGTCGCGGTAGCATTCATTAGCCGTTGTGATCAAAGGATTCCTCATTTGATGTGTAAGTTTAATTGCGCGGCAAACTTAGAAAATATCTCATTGAGAAGGATCAATCTCTCATTTTTATTTATCAAACCAATTGACCAACAGCAAATGTGTTTTTTTTTGAGCTGCTGGTTTTTTTTATGGGTCAAAAATGTAAAGCGGATAAGTACGCACAATATTTTTCTCGGTTTGGTTTTCGGTCTGGTTTTTTATGTCACTACACCTATTGCTGCAATACGAAAGGGCTCGTTCCAGCATCCCTCATAAATTAAACTATTTTTGTCTGACTTACTTATTCGATTTTGCTCATGGTTTTCAAAAAGTTGATATTTGTTGTGTTTGGCTGGCTGACTGTTTTTGCAGCAATGGCACAAGCAGAAAATACGGCTGACAGCCTTGACCAGGTGCTGGCAGGGATTCAGGGTAATGAGGAAAAGTTTGACCTGATGATGGACTTATCTCAGAAATCGTTCAGCAACAACACCAACATTTCACTTCACTATGCTGAAGAAGCCTACAAATTAGCTGAAAAATCGGGTGATAAATTTAAGGAACTGCAGGCAAGCTATCGTTTGGCTAAAATATTTTATTTTTTATCCGATCTTACCCATGCGATGGAATACGCCACCAGATTGCGGACATTGGCTGAAGAGTTGAATCTGGACCGGGATAAAGCGCATGCATTAGATGCCATTGGGGTTATCTATTATGACATTGGGTATCAGGCGAAAAGCTCGGAGAATTTTTTTGCCAGCCTTAAGATTTATGAAAAACTTGATGATAAAGAAGGGATCGGGGCTAATTTATGTAGAATCGGAACGCTTTACCTCGATCAGCAAGATTACGGCAAAGCGGTTGAGTACTACACCAAATCAATCGACATTGCCAAAGAGATAAATAGTATTGAGGGTATCGCCAGTAACCTGAATAACCTGGCAAAGGTGTACTTTGAAAAGCAAGAATATGAGAAGGCTTTGGAGATATTTGAAGAAGCGTTGGCTTTGAACCTTGAGGAAGAAAATTCCTATCTGGTTGCAAGCAATTATCTGAACATTGCCGAAGTTTACCTTGAGATGAAACAGTACCCTGTTGCAATTTCTACCCTGCAGTCTGCCGAAAAAATGTTTGGAAAACTTGGAAATAAGTTGCGGCTGGCAAAGACAAGGGTTATGCTGAGCCAGGTATATTTTGCTACCGGGCAGATAAGGCAAAGTGAAGACCTGGCGTTAAGTACCCTGAAAATCGGAATTGAAAATAACTACAAAGAGATTATAGTTTCATCAGCCGGGTTGCTTTCGGATCTTAACCTTGCCCTAAGTGACTCTGCCGCAGCTTTCAGGTATTTTTCTCTTGAGCAGCAATACAGAGACAGCCTTTTTCTTGAGGAAAAACAAAAAACACTGACAAAACTTGAACTGCAATACCATTTTGAGAAAATTGAGAATCAGCTCAACTTAGCGCGTCAACGGAGGAATACCGTGATATTTATCATTTCGACAGTTTTGCTTCTTAGCCTGGTAATTATTGTATTAATCTGGAAGCAGTTGAAGCTGAAAGCCAGGAAAATGCAACTCGAAAAAGCCAGTTTCGAGAAGGAACTTGAGTTTAAGAACAAAGAGATGGTAATCAATGTGATGTCGCTGATGAAAAAGAATGAAATGCTTGCCGGACTGTCGGAGCGGTTGATTTCGATTGATGAAGCTACTACTTCCCCGGAAAGCAAAGACACCATCAAAAAAGTAGCTGTGGAAATTCAGAAAAGCCAGGAAAAAGAAATCTGGAAGGAATTTTCGCTTCGTTTCAAGGAGGTCCACGGCGATTTTTATGATAAAATACTGGTGCAGTTTCCAACACTCACTCCCAATGAGTTAAAGCTCTGTGCTTTTCTTCGTTTAAACATGTCGTCCAAAGATATTGCCGAGTTAACCGGGCAGCGGGTAACCTCGCTCGAAACTGCCAGATACAGGCTAAGGCAAAAGCTCGGAATTGCCAATTCGGATGTAAATCTTATTACATTTCTATCCTCTTTGTAGGCTTTTTCGCCTGCGCTTGTCCACGGATATTTGGTAATTCATCATACATTGGATATGTGTATCCTAATGTAAATCAATTGCATGGCATCATTGTGCAGGTAATGTACGGGTTCATTTATACAGGTGTATTGGTTTTGTACAGGCCAATAATTTGGTGAATGATTCTGCCAGTGTAATCTTTGCATCCAGTTTAAAAATCGAAATACAATTAAAAACATTAACACTACAAACTTGTCACCTTTAAAGAGGATAAAAAAGGCCAGCAAACACGGCGAATTGCAGGAAGATACGAACCTTGCTGATTCGGAGGAGTTGTTCGTTGAGGGTCTTTCGACCGACGAAGCTGATGTTGACCTGAGCGAGGTAAAAAGCATTCAGGAGTTCATTGAGATGAAAAGGCGTCAGAACCAGATTCTTGAGAAATTGCTTGAAAAAATTACCAAGCCAGACAAACAAAAATAATACTCAGGTTTAATTTAATTAATTACTCACAAATTCAAATTCTATGAAAAGTTCAATTTTTACACTGCTCTTTGCGCTGCTCTTCAGTGCAACGACATTTGCCCAGCTTACGGGCATCAAAACGATACCGGGGGATTACCCAACGGTTGCAGCAGCTATTGCTGATCTAAACACCAACGGTGCTGGTACAGGAGGCGTTACATTTGACGTAACTGCCGGCCACACCGAAACTTTCGCTACAGCCGTGGACGGTATAATTACCGCCAGCGGCACTGAAGCAAATCCTATCGTTTTCCAGAAAAGCGGTGCCGGCAACAATCCATTGATTACTGCTGGTGTTGGGACTACCACCAATATTGATGGTATTATCCTTATCACCGGTGGCGACTATATCACTTTCGATGGGATTGACCTCATGGAAAATGCAGCTAATGCCGATAAAACTGCAAAGATGGAATTTGGTTACGCTCTTTTAAAAAGAAGCAAAACAGCTCCCGTTGATGGCTGCCAGTATGTAACAATTAAGAACTGTTCGGTAGCATTGAACAAAGGCACCTCAACTTCGCTCACCTCTAATGGGATTTACTCAGGTAACCATATTTTTAACGACATCCAAAGTATTTCCTTTACTGAAAGCAGTGAAGCAGTGAACAACTGCAAGTTTTATAACAACACAATATCCAATGTAACTTATGGTATTAGAATTCTTGGCGGAAATGTTTCACTTGACCTTTATGACCAAAACAATGAAATTGGTGTTGATGGCGAAAATACAATAACGGATTTTACCTACTATGGCATTAATTCAAGGTATCAGAGAAACATAAAAGTTGCCAACAATACTATTTTTACAAATGCACTGCCTATCACTACCTTGTATGGCATTTATACCCAAAACACAGTAGGTGGCAGTGATGTTTACAGTAATAGCGTTACCATTCAGCCTTCAGGTGGTAATTTTGGTTTTACCGGCATCAATCTTAGTATAGGTGAGCCTGGTGATACCGGTAATGTTTATAATAATGTGGTCGAAAATTGCATCTCTCCGGCATCCACTTCCTATATTTCATTTACTGGAATTAGTAATGGTTCGTCGGGAGTAACACTGAACATGTACGATAACACGGTGAAAAATAATGTTATGGCCGGTACCGGTGGTTTTACCGGTTTGGATAGTGGTAGTCCAGGGGCAATGGATATGTACCACAATACTGTATCCAATAATACTAAAACCGGAACATCGGGTACATTCGTCGGGATAAAAGCTGCCGGGTCTGGTACAAGTGATTGCCACGACAACTTTATTTTTTCTAATTATGATTGTACTTCGGCTGCTTCAAATCAAGGAGGTACTATTTATGGTATTCAAGGTTTTAACGCAAATCAATTGAATATTTACAATAACATGATTTATGACCTAAGTGCAAATGGAGGAAATTATGCCGGTTCAGCTTTCGGTGTTTACATACAAAGTGGCACGCAGGTAAATGTTTACAACAACTATATCTATGATATCAGAGCCACCGAGGCAAATAACGGAGCAGGCGGCAACCTGGTTGCTGGTATTCAATCCGCAACACAGCCTCAGGTTTTGAATGTTTACTTCAATACTATTTACCTGAATACAACAAGTACAGGGGCAAACTTTTCCTCTTCCGCATTATTCGTCCCGATCAATGTTATGGTGGAGATACGAAACAACATATTTGTGAATTTATCAGAGCCAACTGGCAGCGGTGTTACTGCAGCTTACCGCAGAGCTGGTGTTTCTCTTGATAATTATTCGACCTCCTCCAACGCAAACGTTTTTTATGCGGGTGCAGTTGAGGATGATACCCATACCGTATTCTATCATGGAGGAAATACATCTGTTGAGCCTCCAATTTTCCCACAAACTTATACTTTTGAAGAATTTCAGGCTTTTGTTGGCCCGGCCAGGGAATCTGGTTCTTTCAGGCACCTTCCGCCTTTTGTCAATACCGCTGCAGTACCTTACGATCTTCATTTGATCGACGGTTTCCCGACACCATGCGAAAGCGGCGGCGTTCAGATTACCAGTCCCATTGCTATTACCACCGACTTTGATGGTGATGCCAGGTCGTCAGCTCCCGATATAGGTGCCGACGAATTTACAGGTGTTGCAATTAGTGTAATCAACCCAGGTGCTGTCATTGCTATAGCCCAAAGTTCACACCAGATAGATGTTAACTTTTCGACCAATCCATCCGATAACGATGTAGTGATTGTTTGGAGTGCTACCGGTGATTTCACTGCACCGGCAGGTGATCCGCCGGCACCAGGTGAGCCATTTGCAGGAGGTACACTGCTGTACTCCGGAAAGACCGCTCCGGCAAGCCATATCAATTTGCCAGGAGCTATCGAATTCTTCTACAAAGCATTCTCTTACGACGGATATAGTTATTCGCGCGGTATTGTCGTTAGCGAGACTACCAATATTGCACCTCCTGCCGATTTCACTGCTACCGCCGTTAGTGAATCACAAATTGATCTTGTTTGGACACAAAACAGCTACGGTAATGATGTTATCATTTTTGCAAATGATTGGGATAATTTTGGTCAGCCTGTTAATGGTGTTGTTTATGCTCCGGGCAGCGAACTTCCCGATGGAGGAACAGTAATTTATGTGGGACCACTCTCTGGTTTCAGTCACACCGGCCTGATCCCGAATATTACTGCCTATTACTACAAAGCATGGTCATACGATCCTACCAATATGGATATCTATTCGCAAAGCGGCGTATCCGCCACTGCTGCCACTTTATGTTCTACCAATACGATTCCGTTTTATGAAAGCTTTGAGTATAATGGTGAATTAGGCTGCGGATCGGTTGTTGACGCGAATGAAAATTTCGATACCTGGATTGTTAATTTTGGTTACGCCTATGATGGTGTTTATTCCCTACGTGCTTTGGGTGGTTCTTTTGCTTCACCAAAAGATGATTGGTATTTTACTTCCGGACTTGACTTAACAGGCGGATCTGCCTATGAAATAAAATTCTGGTACCGCACGAGAAACACCAGTGGAACACCTCACCAAATTGAAGTTAAATGGGGAGATGCTAATACCGCTGCAGGAATGACAAGTTCACCAGTTTATTATGCTGACGTAATGACACCAACAACCTCATATACTCAGATTACCTGCGCTCTAATGATTCCGGAAACAACCGGTGTGTACTATGTAGGTATTCATGATTTTAGTGAGTTCGGCCCCAGCCATGATTTCTATATGGATTATATTACCATCAATGAAATAATATTACCGGCTGCACCAACAGCATTAACAGCAGTTGCCGACTTGTCAACCATCAACCTGGCCTACAGCCTGAATGATGCCGGCGATGATGTGATTATTGCTACCAATAGCACTAATACATTCGATCAGCCCCAGGGTGGAACTACTTATCAGGTTGGCAATGTTATCGGAAGCAACGGAACTGTTATTTATCAGGGATCAATAACTGGATTCGCTCATACAGGTTTAGCTTCAAATACCACTTTTTACTATAAAGCATGGTCGGTTGACGGTGCCAATAATTATTCCACAACAGGCGTAACAGCAGATGCAACCACAGGAGATTACCAACTCATTTGTGTTCCTACAGGCTGGTCAGCAATATCGAGTTACAATACTCCTCAGGATTTAGCTATCGAAACTGTTTTGTCTGAAATTTCAGAACAAATGCAAATAATTCTTTCAAACACCGGTTTCTATTGGCCTTCCCAAAACATCAATACTATTGGCAATTGGGATTCCCATAAAGGTTACAAAACCAAAATGAATCAAGCTGCTTGTTTCCATGTAATTGGCGATATGGTGGGAGATAAAACAATAAATGTTGCCAAAGGTGCCAGCTATATTCCTGTGTTATGTGATCAACCTGTTATTGCATCTGATGTTTTCTCTCAATTTGGCGAAAATTTAGAATTTGCCTATGATCTCCAAACCCAATCGATTTACTGGCCGGAAGGTGGTTTTATCCAAATCGACTTCTTAGAGCCGGGCGTGGGCTACCTTGTAATTATGCATCAGGCAGGACAAGCTACCTATGCTTGCGATGATCAGCCCAAATTGAACTATGTAAAAGCTCACGCAAAAGTGTTTGAGAATGCACCTTGGGATTATCAGCAATCAGGTATGCAGCATTTTATTTCGATAAACAAATCAGCTTTAGCTGAAGTCGAAAAAGGCAATTTCATTGGTGTTTTCACAAGTGAAAATGTATGTGCCGGATTTACCCAATACAATGGTGAGGACGGAAACCTTTTACTTGTGGTGAATGGTAACGATATTACTACTGATGCCACCGACGGATTGTTGGAAGGCGAGAATATGTCGTTCAGAATTTACAAACCATCACAAATGTCGGAAACCAGAGTTACCGTTACTTTTGCTGCTTCGATGCCAAATGCAGGTTCATTTGTAGAAAACGGACGTTCGATGATCACCAAAATTGGTGCAGGCGCAACAGCCATTGGAGAATACCAGCTTAGCGATCTGAAACTCTATCCAAATCCGGGTAGCGGCGTGTTTACACTCGATGTTCCCGCATTGGAACAGCGTGTAACCGTTCAGGTTGAAAACAGCCTTGGTCAGTTGATCTATTCAGAAATGATAGAAGCCAACCAGACCGGCTCAGCTCATAATATCAATCTATCGTCGGCCAAATCAGGCTTGTATTTCGTAAAGATATCATATCAGGATGAAACAATAGTTAGTAAATTGATTGTTAGGTAAATTGTAATTGTTTTTTAAACGTTGATTGAAAAGCCGCGGCGTAAGTCTGCGGCTTTTTTATTTCTAATTTCTTCTGCTAATGCAATAAGGAAGTAACTATTTAGTGCCTGTCCATAAAGTCACGCTTTTTGTAGCCCAGGCATTTTTGTAGCCCAGGCATAAATGCCTGGGCTATGGATTTCATAAATGCAGAACTCCTGACCCACCGTAAAGTTATTGTCGCATTTTTTAGATTTCTCCCTTCATCCCGCAGGTGTGGGGAGAAACTTGTATTGGCGACAATGTGAATTGAGATAAGGAAATTTTAACTCGCTGAAAAATAATTAACAGGTCACGTGTTCTAATGCGATAAGAAAAGAGCTTCCCTTTTCCATTGCCATTAAATTGAGCGGTAGAGTCTGCCGGATGGCGCACCGCATAATTATTTATCAGCCAATACATTGAAATTCCTGTACAGGTATTGTCAAGGCTGTTTTGTGTGATTGTACTGGTTTTGTACTGCCATAAAACTTGCAGGATAATAAAGCCTGACCCATCTTTGCATCGTATTCAAATCATATTTCTGTAACGAAAATTTTCAATCGTAAATAATTCTAAACGTCATGAAAAAATCATTATCAATGCTTACGATTGCGCTTTTGTTTAGCGCTGTTTCTTTTGCCCAATTGACAGGGGCAAAATCTATCCCCGGTGATTATCCAACTGTGGCTGCAGCAATTGCCGCACTCAATACTTCAGGCGTTGGAACCGGAGGGGTAACTTTTAATGTAGTTGTGGGTCATACGGAATCATTTGCTACCGCAACCGCCGGGCACATTACAACCTTAACCGGATCGCAGACTAACCCGATTGTTTTTCAAAAATCAGGAACCGGAAACAACCCGGTTATTACAGCTCCTACGGGCGTAAGCTATAGTGACGCAATCATAGCTTTTGGCGGTTGCGACTATGTAACCTTCGATGGTATCAATTTATCAGAAAAAGCTGTCAATACTAATTTAGTAAAACAAATGGAATGGGGATATGCTATTTTAAAAGCATCCGGTACCAATGGCTCACAGCATATCACCATTAAAAACTGTACGATAACTCTTAACAGACTAAATACTGCTTCGAAGGGTATTTATGCTAACAATCATACCATTGCATTATCTACACAGCTTACTGTAACTTCTGCGGAAGGAACCAACTCAAATCTTAAGATATTTAATAATACCCTGGCAAACTGCTATTTTGGTATTTACGCAGTAGGCTATGGTGATCCGTCATCACCCTATTTTTATTATGATCAGAACAATGAAATCGGAAAAGATGGTGGCAATTTGATAACTAACATTGGCGGAGATGAAAATTTTGATGCCTATGGCATTTACACCATTTACCAGAATCTTTTAAAAGTTGCCAATAATACCATTTCCAGTACAACTGTCACTTCAACCCTCAGTCAACATAACAAAATTTATGGAATTTACATGACTACCGCAGAAAATGCAACCTTTGATTTGTATGGCAATACGGTAACCATGGCCTACCGACCCGATGACGAATGGGGCAATTCGGAATTTAATGCTATCTATTGCGATATGGGAGCCAACGGTTTTAGCAACACGGCTAACATTTATAATAATACAGTAACCAGTTGCCAATATCCAAATAGTGGTGGCCAGGCACAAAGCAAGTTCATTTTTTTAAAAAATATGGGCGTTACAGCCAATGTGTATGGTAATGTTGTAAGCAATAATATAATTGGCTCCACTACGGCAACGGCTGCCGGCGAAATCAGGTATCTGTGGATTCAGAAGGAATCTGCCGAACCCGGCCCATTGGTTGTACATGACAACAGTGTTACGGGCAATACCAGGATACAGGCTGCCCCTGCCGGAGGAGTAACCTTTATGCTGGGTCTGTCAGGCAAAGGAACTACCATGGACGCCTACAACAATATTGTGGATGGAAATACCATTGCTTCTCTTGGAGGGACCTACGGAATGTTCATTTCTTTTAACAATTCACAATACAGAAAAATATACAACAACAAGGTTACAAATCTTACCGGGGTCAATGGCTCATTCAATGGCATGTACTGTTCCAACGGAGCTTTAAGCTATTTTTATAAGAATAAAATTCAAAATATAAAAAGTAACTCCGTATCAACCGAAGCAAGTTTTAATGGCCTTTACGTTACTTATGATGGCGGCCCCATGTATTTTTATAATAACATTGTAGCTGACCTTAGCAATCCTGCAGCGGAAGCTACAGAAGGCTACTCCTGGAATAAACTGAACGGAATTTATATCGAACAGACAACATTAGTGAGAGGGTTTTACAATAATACAGTTTACCTCAATAGTACTGTTACTGGCACCCAGGCAAATTTCGGATCTTCGGCAATATGTGCAGAAAGGATCTACGGAGTTGATTTGCGTAATAATATCCTGGTTAATACCAGTGCAAATAGAGGACCCAATGGTAAGACTGTTGCTATACGATTAAGAAATTCCGGTATTACAGGATTCACTTCAGATTTTAATGATCTTTATACCGGCACTCCCGGATCTACCAGACTGTTTTTCTATGATGGAAATCAAAGTGCTCAAACATTAAGCGCATATCAAACAATAGTTTCACCTCAGGAAACACATTCGGTTACAGAAATGCCACCTTTTGTTAATGTTACAATTGCGCCTTTCGATGTTCATCTGAAAACAAATGTTGCAACACAGTGTGAAGCCGGAGGAACTATTGTTGCGCTGCCATTGGCAATAACAACCGATTTTGATGATAACCCAAGATATCCTAATTCGGGATATCCCGTTAACCCTTCATTTTCACCAAAAGCTCCCGACCTGGGTGCCGATGAATTCGGAGGGTTATCACTTGATGTAACCGCACCCTCGATCGTGTTTACACCACTAACAAATCCTGTTAACGGCCAATCCAGAATGCTGACAACTAAAATTAACGATGGAACAGGAATTCCTCCATCTGGAACCGGTTTGCCAAGGCTTTACTGGAAAATAAATTCAGGTGCTTATCAAAGTGCACAGGCTGTATTTATTTCGGCAAACACCTACACATTCAATTTTGGCGCAGGTACCAGTACCGGTGATGTAGTTAGTTATTATATTGTTGCGCAGGATTTGGCTGCAAGTCCCAATGTGGGAGCTTTTCCATGGCCTGGAGCAAGCGGCTATCTGTCGAATCCACCAAGTTGCACCACTCCACCTTCAACACCTCTTTCATATACTGTAATCCCTGGTATTTCAGGAGTATTTCATGTTGGGGTTGGCAAAACCTATACTACCCTTACTGCTGCCATTAACGATGTCAATTCAAAATATATCAAAGGCCCGTTAACGCTTATTCTTGATGACGAAACATACCCCAACGAAACTTTTCCGATTGTGCTTTCTCCAAATAGTGGCAGTAGTGCTACGAATACGCTCACCATCAAACCTAATACCGGCGTTACTCCGGTTATCACAGGTTCTGTGTCATCATCAGCAATATTTAAATTCAAAGGAATCGATTATGTGACTATTGATGGATCGAATAGCGAAGGAACTGACAGAAGCCTCACGTTTGAAAATACTTCCGTTTCCCAGAACCCTTTTGTAATTGGGATAACTAATAACGGATCTTCAGATCCATCAACAAATATAACTTTGAAGAATTGTATCATTTCAGGTGACAATTCAGATCTTCTAATGGAAACTTACCTCATTGTATTCAATGATAATTCAGGAATGAATGGAGGTGGTTACAACAATATTACGATGGAGAATAACTGGATGAAAAAAACTAAACATGCATTGTATATTGAGGCAACGCCTGAAAACCGTAACTATAACATCCTGATCAAGAACAATACCATTGGATCTGTCGATCCTCGTGAATATGTTACCAGGTGGGGTATTGCTTTCAGCAATTCAGATAATGTACTCATTACCGGAAACAATATCATGGGATCTGCAAACGGCAGTGATGCTGTTGCTCAGTTTGGAATTAATTTTTATCAAAACTGTACAAACATCAAAATCACCAAAAACAAAATACACGACTGGATTTCCAACAGCATTGGTAGTATTGGAATTAAGTGCGACAACAACAATAACCTCACTCCAATTGAAATTTCAAACAATGTGATATACAAAATTGGTGCGTGGGGTTTAAATCCGGGTGTTGCCTTAACGCATGCCCAGGGAATTACGATACGTCAGGGTGGAAATATCAGGATACTGCACAATTCCATTTACCTGAGCGGACCTTATCTTTATGGCACCGATTCTTATGCACCTTCATCAGCATGTATTGCATTCTGGAACCAGAGTTCAGTAAACTCTAACACCTATGAAGTAAAGAACAATATTTTAAGAAATGCCATGACCAATGATGCCCCGAATCCGTCGCCTGATGCATGGGGAAAAGCCTATGGCATTATGATGACAAATCAGATTTCGGGTTTGGATTTCGACAATAACGATTTTTATATAGATGGATACAATGGTCAGGTTGTACAGGTTTTTGGTGCAGGCGGCACTTTTATTAACGACTATACCACCCTGCCTTCATGGCAAAGTTATTCCGGACAGGATATGCATTCGGTGACCTACAATCCGGTTTTTACCTCCGAAACAAACCTGTTGCCAACTTCAGAGCCGCTCAACAACAAAGGCGTTTTTATGCCTGAAGTACCTACCGATATTACAGGAGCCAGCCGTAGCAACCCTCCTGATATTGGAGCTTATGAGTTTGGCGCTCCTCTTCCTGTACAAAATGTTAGCCTTTCGGCAGGGTGGAGCGGCCTTTCAAGCTATATCCAACCTTACAACGCTGAAATGGATGTTGTTTTAACGCCAATAATTTCTCAATTGACGATGCTTAATAATTTTAATGGAATGTACTATCCTCAAGGCGGAATTAACACGCTCAATACCTGGAGCGAATATTCCGGATACGCCATTAAAGTTACCGAAAATACTACACTGCCGATAAGTGGCAACGAAGTTTCAAATAAAACCGTAAACCTTATACAGGGCTGGAACCTAATACCCGTTCTCAGCTCAACAGCTTACAATGTGGCGTCATTATTTTCGGGAGTAAGCGGCCTTGATGTGGTAAAGGATGTTGCAGGAAGTGGCGTGTACTGGCCGGCTTATGGTATAAATTCCATTGGGAATGTGAAGCCGGGCAAAGCCTATTATGTTAGGATGACCAATGCCGGAAGCATCAATTACAATCCGCTTAAGGCCAACCCTGTTGAATTTGGATCGTTGTCCGATGAGCCGTTGCTTACGCCGTGGAACAGTGTTTCAGTTACACCGGCATCACACCTTGTACTTTTCGATATCGAAGAAAACATATTTCTGACCGGTGATATCATCGGCGGGTTTACCACCGAAGGATTATGTGCGGGTGCTAATGAAATCACCAATCCATCATCAGCATTTGCTTTAAATGTTAATGGCGACGACACCTTCACTGCTGAACAAGACGGCTTCGTGCCCGGAAACACGCTGAATTACAAATTGTACCGTCCGTCCACCGGCGGATCTTTTGACCTGGAAGTAACTTACAACCCCGCAATGAACACCGGCTATTTTGAGCACAATGGAATCTCAGCCGTTAGTTCGGTTAAAATGTCTTCAACCGGAATGGCAAATCCACTTGCGTCAGCCATGAAAATATATCCCAACCCATCAAAAGGCACTTTCACCATCGAAGGGATGAATAACGATGCAAAGGTTAGTATTTTTAATGCTTTTGGTGACGAGATATACACGGGCGGTTTGCTTCTTTCCGCAACAATTGATCTGTCAGCACAGCCCAAAGGTGTTTACCTCGCACGGTTTGAAACAAGCGCCGGCGTAACTTTTGAGAAGCTGATAATATACTAACCACATGATTGGCTGCCGCTGGTTGTGTAAATATTGATTGCTGGTAATAAAACCATGCAACGAAATTGCAGCCCCACCATTTTCCCGACCGGAAGATGGCGGGGCTTTTTCTTTGAAGTGCACCGAAGTTTTGCATCTTACCGACCCTGCGAATGGTCACATACCAATTTCATTTGGACTTTATTTTTGCATCCCTTCCGGGAAAGCCAGGCTGCGTGGTGGTGAGTTCAAAACTTAGGGCTGAATCGCCGGAATTGTAAATGGCAAGATAGTCCAACGACGAATGCCCGGTTTCGATTTCTATTGCAAAAGAAACAGGCCTCGCTGAAATGTCAGCGATTTTCCTGTGGGCTTTCAGTAGCCTGCTCCTTAAATATCCTACCTCAAAAGTGACGCTCACGAATTGATTGCAAATTATCGGGTTTCTCCGAAAAGAAACGGGGTAAATAGTCCAAACCCGCAGGAGCGTGAGTAAGATTAATGCGGCTTTGGGGGAGTAATCCCGTCTCCCCCTTATCGCACCAATTCCTGTAATTCGATCCATCAACCGGCGGAGAGAAATCAAAAAAATGTGACAATATCTTTACGGTGGGGCAGGAGTTCTCATTTTTATGAGGGATGCACTATGGTCAAAAAAAAAACTCAGGGTTGAATTCAATCCTGAGTTTTTTTAAACTTACACAGTTTATGAGGTACTGTCGCCTTCCATAACAAACATTGATTATTATGAAAAGTAACTTCTTCTATTTTTTGGGATACCAAATTTTTGAAGTACCTATGGTTCCATTAAATACGAAGGGAGCTTCATCATAATAATCTATCGATACAGGTGAACCCAAATCACTACCAAAGTCGAGGCAGTCGTTTGCTGTAAACACCAATGGCGCTGTAATTGGAACCCTTCCGTTCGCTACCTCTTTTCCATTCACTTTAAGTACAATGTCCATTGGAGACCCTGGCTTTGGAGCAACCAACCTGGAAACAACTTCTATGGTGACCTTCCCGGTTGGTAATTTTGTTTTAGACTTGATATGGGTTCGATCGATTTCAAAAAGGTTATACTCATACGACAGATATCCGTCTTTCACATAGCAGGCCAGGCCGCCTGAAAAACCACCAAGAGCATAAAGTACACCGTTGGCATTTTCCGGAACGGTTATTTCCATGCTTACATCATTGTCAAACTTACCCAGTTTTGGCGCTGTAAATTCGGGCATGCGTTCTATTCTGCCAGTAAAAGTCCAATCTGTATAAGGTGTTGCTGGTGCATCTTCCGGATGGTAAATTACAGACCATAAGCCTCCACCTATTGGAAGGTTTTTATTTTTTGCCGATTCTACCAAAAACATGTTCTTCATTTCTGCCAATTTCTCTGGATTCTGTTTGGATAGATCGTTTGCCTGGCTCCAATCTTCATCTATATTGTATAGCTCCCAGGTATCATTTTCAGGATTCCAGGTAGCCGCACCTGCCGGAAGTCCGGGAACCCAAGGGTTTTGAACACCAAAGGCCGATGCAAACCAACCGTCATAATAAAGCCCGCGGCTGCCCATAATATCAAAAAACTGTATTTTACGGGTACCTTCTGCTTTTGGATCGGCAAAGGTGTAATCCATACTCACCCCATTTATCGGGTCTTGGGGAAAACCATTTACAACTTTGGGTTCTTCAATATGCACCACTTCATAAATTGTCGGCACGATATCGATTACATGGTGAAACTGTGGCCGGGGTGTGTTGTCGTGCTTAATATTTTTTGGCCAGGAAACCGCCATTGGTTGCCGGGTACCACCGAAGTGTGCTGCTATCAGCTTTGTTGATTTGTAAGGTGTAGAACCTGCCCACGCCCAACCGGCATTGTACATATTGTCGGTTTTTGGAGATCCCAATACATCTAAACCGCCCAGCTTATCCAGGGCATCGATATGCTGTTGGATGGTTGTTGGGATACCGTTTTGTGCCAACAACTCGCTAATGCTACCGTTTTGTCCTTCGGCCGAAGAGCCATTATCACCCCAGATATAGAAGATAAGGGTATTGTCGAGCTTACCTTGATTTTCGATTTCATCAATTAGTAAGCCGACGTTGTAATCGGTATGTTCGCCAAATCCGGCAAAGACTTCCATTAATCTACTTTGGAATGCTCTTTCAGATTCTGGAATAGCATCCCATCCCGGCATTGTTTCATTGCGTTCGGTCAATTGGGCATCTTGTGGAATCCATCCAAGCTCCTTTTGTCTTTTAAAGGCTCTTTTACGGTACTCATCCCAACCATCATCAAATTTACCTTTATATTTATCGGCCTATTCTTTGACAACGTGGTGAGGTCCATGTATAGCTCCGGGAGCCCAATACATAAAGAAAGGTTTGTCCGGAGAAAAAGCTTGTTGTTCTCTTAACCACTTTATAGCATCTTCCGTAATATCTTCCGTAAGGTGGTAATAATCGTGACCTTGTGTGGTATGCGGGTGATCTACAACGGTAGTATTGCGAACCATGTGAGGCTCGTATTGGGATGCTTCGCCGGCAAGAAACCCATAAAAATATTCAAAACCATAACCGGTAGGCCAATAATCAAATGGCCCTTTGGAGGTAGTCAGTTCAGCCGGAGTATTGTGCCATTTTCCAAAAGCACTGGTGTTGTAACCATAAGCTTTCAATACTTCGGCAACAGTAGCAGAAGTTTTTGGAATCGTGCCGCTAAACCCATCCCAATCGTTAGCAAGTTCGGCGATCTGGCCATTGGCAACAGCCGTATGATTTCTTCCGGTAAGTATCGAGGCGCGTGTAGGGGAGCACATAGCCGTAGAGTGAAATCGGTTATAGGAAATCCCCTGGTCAGCAACCCGACTTAAATTTGGCGTATTAATTTCGCCTCCATAGGTAGAAGGTGTGGCAGGTCCTGCATCGTCAATAAGGATAATGAGAATATTGGGTGCATCCTTCGCAAGACGATCGGTATCCACTCTTTTATTATAAGTAGAAGTTTGCATGGTAAGTCCGGCTTCGCTCGCTGATGGTGTGGGCGGAAACGGTAGCACGTCCTGCGCTCTCGCTGTCCCTGGCCAACTAAACACTAAGAAAAGTGTGAAGGTAGCCATGATTGAGAATTTTAACTTCATAATATTAAAGGTTTAAGATTAAAAAAAACGAAACGCGTTTTTTCTATTAGTTACTAAAATCACCAATAAAGGGTATGCTTTCCATTATGTTGGTTCGTATCTCGCTCAGGAAATAAGATTCCAATTGAAAAAATTGAGCAGCTACCTTCGAACCGGAAGCCTTCTTGATTTTCTTATAGTATTTGTCGATCAATTTATCATTGGCATTACGCAAAGAAATCATGCTCTTGATTATTTCGTCATTTTTAGCATCATCCATTTTGTCGTAATTATTGGCATAAAAAGCCAGGGTAAGAATACGATCCTTGCCGAGTTCTTTTCTCTCAGCTTCGTATTCATCATAAAGTGCCCAAAACGGATTGGATTCTTCCAAATTTAGAAAATCGGCCACAACAGCCTTTTTTTCCATTCCAAAAATAGATTGATAAAAATCTACTTCTTCGTTGTTACTCTGCGCATTCGCAAAAAAAGCTACGCTTAGGAATGCAAATAAAAATGTGATCTTTTTCATGTGTAGTAAAATTTTAATGATTAATGTAAATGATTAGTTTGATATGTTCGAAAAAACTTCCCGAATTCAACGTTATGTGATTTTGCAAGACGCCTGTAATGCTGAAATGGCAAATTGATTATTCCGTATCATTATTTTCATCCAGGATTATTATGTAGCCCAATTGCCGCAGTACGTCGGCTTCGTTATAAAAGGTCAGGCTCCTTACAATCTTTCCATTCTCGATCAGATAATTGGTGTTGGCCAATATTATAGCAGAGCCGCCATCTTTGTAGTCGATCTTCAACTCTGCCCAATTAGCAACCCAATCGCCTTTGTTATCGCCATCAGCAATAGTTACAGCAGCAAACCGGGAGCGCTCATACTTTATTTTTTCGTACAAGTTTGCAACGCTCCATTTCCAGTTTTCTACAGCATCGCTTTTCCCAATCGAATCTCCATACGATGGACCTATCCCTAAATAATTATCATCCAGAAAACTGCTCATGGAATCGAAATCCAGGTTTTCGACAGCTTGTACATAGCTTTTTACAAGGTCGATATTTTCGTTTTGTTTCTTTTCGTTGGTGGAGGTACAAGCAAGCATGCTTGTGATCATCACAGCCAGAAATATTATTTTATTCATGTCCTGATTATTTATTTAATGGTGTATCCTTTACCTTCAATACATACGGTGAATGCTTTCTCAAAGCTGTCTTTCATGGCCTGCTCGCTTGCAGCGGCCTGGGCCTGCGACTGCTGGTTATGTTCTGCCTGCGCATATTTTGCTTGCCGACGGCCGGCCAGGCCTCCTACAATAGCACCAATGGCTGCTCCTTTGCCGGCATCGCCTGCAATAGCACCAATGGCTGCGCCTGCCGCCGCACCTTTAGCTCCACCAACGATGCCTCCGCCTGTGGGGCCTGTTTCAACGGGCGCTGCTTCCACTTTGGGAAGGTCTAAAGGATCGATGCCGGATTGATCCACAGCCCACTTGTAACATTCAAATTCGTCTTTCTTTTGTTGCTGATGGCTCTGACCCTTCGATGGATAGACAAACATCTTCATGCTTTGCGAAATCTGATTGTAGGTCATTTTCGAAGTATCCGGTAATGGCTTTGTTGCAGGTACGGCTTGCGCAAATATTTGCTGGCTGGTACAGAGGAAAACAGCCAGGAGGAAAACGCCTGCTATTGTGTTGTTTAGAAAATTTGTTTGCATTATTTGTTGATTTAAGAAATGAGTTTAAACGGTTTAATTATTCTTTTATAAACCCTTTTTTGGTCAACTCCATCTTGACGCTGCTGATAATGTCGTCCAAAGCCTTTTCGAGTTTCGAAGGGTTAAACGTAGAAGTTGTACCTGACCACAGCATTTTATCCGGGTTTAAAGAATAAATACTTGTTTGAACATTAAAAGTCTGGTCTTCGGAAAGCGTTCCCGGGCTACCATATCCGTAGCCATAAAACCCTCTATAACCCATGCTTGGCTGATAGTCGAGTGATTTGTTTACTTCTGTCAACTGCATTACTATCAAGCCGTCGAAACCGGCCTCATGCAATTTTGCATTCACCGATGTGCTTACGGTATCAGAAGGAGAAAGAAAGGAATAGGATGGTACAGCCTGGCCAGATTTTAACTGCGAAACAATTTTATCTTCGGCAATTCTGTTGCTGGTTTCATCTTTTATTCTGGCTATTACCAGAACTTTTTTAAATGGTTTTACCGTTTCCGGTGTCACCGAGGGGTCAGTCCAACTTTTGGTCAATTGGGTTGAGGGCGCACATGAAGCCATCAACCAGACCACGCATGATAACAGTACGAGTTTAATTTTCATAAGTGTTGATTTTTATTTGTTAAAACTAAAAATTATTTTCATTCTAATATTTGCTTGCATGTTGGTCTTAATATATATTAACTTCCCGATTCTGATTTTGCCTTCAATCCGATGGGGATTTTCAGAAAGAAATAAAATGCTGAGTTTTTGATGGTCTCATTAGGATTTTTACTCACATCCACCAAGCCGTAATAGTAAGTTACCCCAACACTCATACTCTTTATTTCCTGACTGAATTTATAGCCTACTCCGCCTGACAGGCCGACATCAATGCGATTGTACTCATCAATAACCTCTTTGGTGTAGGTAAGTTCTCCGTCGAGTTCCGAAACGTCAAAAATATCTTTGGCTTTGTAAATTAGCCCCAACGTTGGGCCGGCCTCTATATACCACCTGTTGTTGAAGCGCTGTTGCCACAGGATAGGCACATAAAAGCAGGGGATTTTTTTTGTTAAGGCGCCGTCCTGATAAAGCGTATCAAAATCGGCATTCCCAATGGGATAAGTCGGCATTCCTTTGGCTCCTACACTTGATTTTACGCGAACGCCGGTACTTAGGTAGGAGTTTTCCATTAAATTGATATGAAAATAAAACCCCAGGTCAAAAGCGTTGAGGCCTTCAGAGTCGCTAATATCATTGATGTACGAACGGCTCATCCCACCGGCAAGCCCGAATTCTATTTTGGGGGTATTCAGTGCCTCCCCAAAAAGCAGGGATATCAGCACCTGGGCACTCGCCGAGGTGGTAAACAAAGCCATGACAAGGATGGCAATAACTTTTTTTAGATTTCTCATTTTTTATAATATACTTGTTGGAAGAAGAATCTGCACCTGAACCCGCAACTGCCATTCGGGGCCAAAATCGGGCCGTACAACGTTGTAGTAACCTCCGGCCTGAAAGTTTACCGGTAGCTTACCCCCAACACGAACAAGTTTACCGGCAGCAAGGCCAAGAGGAACCAGCCACTGCTGTCCGCTTTCAGCTTCCCAGTTGGATGTTATGACAGGGCTAAAGCTTAAATACTTACCACCTTTAAAATTGTAGTTAAAGAAAGGTTGAAAAAGCATTTGGTTGATATCGTCCCGGTCATCATCGCCGGCAAATGACCATACATTGTTGGCCACAAATCCGTAAACAATTTTGGTTTTCATTACTAATATTACCAAAGAGGGTCCGATACCCCACTTCCCGGAGCTATACTCATAACCGGTAGGGATGGTGAGAATAGGTCCGACACCCAGGGTTATACCTTTCATCTTGGGCGCATAGAATGCTGTGAAATTAATGTCGGCCAATCCGGTTTTAGAGCCACTCTCTGCTGTAAAATCAGGTTGCGTAAGTAATGGGAAAATGGTGCGTGTAATGAGCTTTCCCTTAAAAAAAGGAATAACAGGTTGGATATTGAGCACATTTTGGATACGGTCGTTATCGGGGCCATACCCGAAATTGGTATTGTTTTGAAACGGAAAACTAATCATATTAGCCAATGGGTTTTGTGCCGCCTTGGCCAACTCTTCGTTGGATTGCTGTGCCTGCAATCCAATAGTTGTAGCGAACAACAAAAAGAAGAATAAAGGGATTTTGATTGTAGAGGCGCTGCGGAAAATCGTCACTACTACCGCCTCCATTAAGAAATTCAGAACTCCTGACCCTGAAATTATAAATCAATTAGTTAGGAGATTTGTATCGTAAAGGAAGAAGTCGCACTTTTGCAAAAAAATCAGATAGCTATG
>SABY01000171.1 GCA_009928785.1 Clostridia bacterium
GTGCCAGCGACCGGATGGCCGAAAAGCTGGGTTTCTTTGTCATCAAAGCTACCGGAAACTCTTCTTCCATTATAAACCAAAAAGATTTTAAACCAAAGGCTTTCTAGTAATACTTTGAATGCTATCTAAGCCTGAACCGTTTGTGCGCACAATTACGGTGCAACTTTTTGGTCTAAACGATACCTGGCAGCGAAAAAGAGAATACACTCCCTTGCCCCTCCCGGCTCTCTATCCAAATTTGCCCTCCATGCTTTTCGATAAACTCTTTGCACAGAACAAGCCCCAATCCGGTTCCCTGCTCGCTGTTAGTTCCGATGGTGGTGAAGTTTTCGTCGATACGAAATAGTTTTTTAATATTCGTATCTGAAATTCCAATCCCGTTGTCGTGCACCGATACCACTATTCCTTGCGCTTGTTCTGCGGCTGATAGCTTAATGCATCCACCCGGATGCGTAAATTTTATGGCATTTGTTATCAGATTTCTTAGTACGGTAGCAATCATCTCTTTATCGGCCTGAACGAAAGTGCCAGACATAACATCACTATTGATTTCAATCGACTTTTGATGGGCTATCTCCAAAAGCACACACATTGTTTCGTTGATGATATCAAAGAGGTCGCATTGCTCTGGCTTAAAAATTATTCTGCCTGTTTGGGACCGGGACCAGTCCATCAGGTTTGCGAGCAGTTCCATGACCAGGTACGATGATTTCTGAATAATTTGTGCATAATCTTCAATACCCTCCAAATCATTATCTTGTACCTGAGCAACAAGCAAATCGCTAAATCCGACGATAGCATTAAAAGGGCTTCGCAGGTCGTGTGCAATTATCGAGAAAAACTTGTCCTTGGTAGCATTTAGTTTTTCAAGCTCCTGGTTTTTGAGTTTTATTTCGGCTTCTGCTTTTTTACGTTCACCTATATTGCGCACAATGATGATTACTTCACTATTAGCACCATGTACCGCGCGTGCTTCAACATCAATAGCACCCATTTGGGGTATATTTAAGTGATATTCACCAATGACCATTTTTCCGGTTTTGAGGATTTTGGCGATACGCTCAAGCATTATACCGGCGATCTCGGGAGGAACCACATCGGTTATTTGTTTACCAATAATATTTTCTCCCGGGTAATACCATTCGCCGATGGCTGCTTTATAATCCAGGAATACCCCCTCACTATTAACTCTAAGCATCAAATCCGGGATAGCATCAAGCAGAGCTTTTGCGCGTTGCTCGCTCGTCTTTAGCGCTTCTTCGGCCAGCTTATGGTCGTTTATATCCTGCAGGGTACCCGACATGAGCAGGGGTTTTCCATTCTCGGTCCACGATATTACCTTACCCCGATGTAATGTCCATATCCAACGACCATCTTTATGCTTCATCCTTACGTGGCAGTCGTAATAATCCAACTTTGCCACTAAAGTGTTTTTCCATAAGGCTTTCTGCTTTTTTCAAATCATCAGGATGCGAAAGGTCATTCCATGTTTGGTTGGTAAAGGGAGATATTTCGGGAAGAGTGTACCCCAGCATTTCGGCCCAACGCGCACTAAAAAATGTTTCAGCAGTTTGGATGTTCCATTCCCATGTGCCAGCATTGGTGCCTTGTATTACATTCGACAATCGTTGCCGCTCTTCCAGCAGCGCATCGTTAGCTCGCTTGCGGCGAATATTGGCCAGAGTTTGTGCCACAATGGCCGCTACTGCTGTGGCAAAGGATTCTTCGTCGTGGTGCCAGGAACGCGCAGAGCCGGTATGTGCTATGCAAACCACCCCTTCAAGGCTGCCCTCAACAAAAACCCCCATATTAAGTACCGACTTTATCTCCAAAGGGATGAGAAAGTTGTTTAAAAACTCTTTGAAGCGGGGATCATTCTGTGCATCGTCCGAATATATTTTACTCTCGCTGGCTATAATTTTAAGATACTCTGGGAAGTCGCCACAATTCAGGATTTCGCACGAGCTGTGCTGCTCAGGGCTACTTTTATACTGCGACACACAGCGCATGAATTTTTTATCCTCACGGAGCAGCCAGATACTTACTTGCTCCACATGCATGGCGGTGGCCACCTCGCGGGTAATTTGATGGAAGGGTTTTTCAAAATTTTCGTCCAAATGCACTTCATCCAGCATAAGCTGCGACAAGGCGTTGCGTTGTCGCAACGAACGCTCGTGGTCTTGCTGCACTAACATCTCCGCATGTTTTTGTTTGGTAATATCAACGTGCGTGCCGATTACCCGCACGACTTCACCCTTGGCACCACGTTCTACAATTTTTCCACGACTGAATATCCAGCACCACTTTTTATCCTTTGTTACTGCCCTAAACTCAATTGAATTATTGTTCTCTATGCCTTCACGGTAATTATTGATGTATTTCAGAACAACATCCAGATCATCGGGGTGGATGAGCTTTTCCCATTTTCCCCACGTTGATTCAAAAGCATTGGGTTCATAACCTAACATGCGATAGCATCCCGGGCTGAAGTAAATGGTGGCGGCGGCCAAATCCCAATCCCACAATCCATCGTTGGCAGCATCCATGGCCAGGCTAAAACGCTCTTCACTTTTCCGCAGAGCCGCCTCGGCTTTTACTTGCTCGCTGATATCTTTGATGGTTCCTTCGCCCACCAATTCGCCTTTCTGCCGGATGAGTTTTCCATTGATTTCTACATCCACCAAATGGCCATCGCTGTGATAAATCTGGGTTTTGAAATGTTTTAATTCTTTCGTTAAAAAGGCATTCGATAACTGCCCAAGGTAGCGTGGCAACTCTTTAAGGGGAACAAATTCCGAAAAATTCCGACCGATCAATGCATCTCTTTTATATCCGAGAATATGCTCTACCTGTTCGTTAAAATAGAGGTGTTTGCCAGTTTTATCAACAATAAAAATAATATCGGTGGTCGAGTCGGTGATGGTTTTGTATTTTTCCTCACTTTCCCTTAGTGCCTGCACGGCAAGGTGGCGTTGGGTAACGTCCACTGCCGTTAACAGGCATTGTGCTGTGCTTTCTATTACAACACCATGAAACATCGCAAATAATTTTTGGTCTTTCCCGGCCAATATTTCAATTTCGCAGTTTTGGCTTCCGGGTTTTTTAAAAACATCTTCGATAAACTTATTAAAGGCAGGAATATCTTCGGGTGAAATAAACAATTGGAGGCGACGGTTCATTAGGTCAGACCGGCTCTTGCCAAGCATTTTTGCGCCACTATGGTTTAGCTCCGTAATCTCGCCCGTGTGCGACAGGGTGAAATACCCCATAGGAGCAAAATCGTAGAGTTCGGTGTATTTTTGGGCTTCGATCCGGAGCTTGTTTTTTGAGCTAAGAAGCTCCTGATTTTGCAACTCGAGTTCTATCTGGTGAACTTCCAGCTCATGAACCAGTTTGGTCGCATCGGCATGCGTAAGTGCCCGGGCACTCAGGCCGGGCTTTTTCTTTGCCTGGGTTTCGGCGGCTTCGCGCAGCTTTTGCGCTTCCGTTTTTTTGTCAGGATTTCTCATCATCAGGTTTTATTATTCATCATTTTTATCTGCATCAGTTGCCTGCTTCTTATCAGCGTTGCGCAGAGCACTGTTGGCCTTGGTTAATTCTATTTCTAGTTTTTTAGCTATGCTGATGTCGGTAAAAGTTAGTACCAGGCCATTAATGTGGTCGTCGGTAGTGCGGTAAGGCATAATTTTTACCGAAAACCATTTCTTGTCTTTTGTTTCAACATCTGTAATAATGCTTACCAATGTTTTGAGTACCTGTCGGGCATGATTTTCCAATTCAGGATAATTCAGCGTGCTTACCAAATCGGTAAACGGGCGTTCGATGTCCGATTCGCGAAGTTTAAAAATGTGGGTAAGCTGGTCGGTAAACCTTCGGATGTGGAGATTCTTATCAAGGAAAAGTATCGCAATATCGATGCTGTTGAGCAGATTGGTCATATCTTCATTGACCCTTACGTGATCGCTTATTTTGCTTTGCAACTCAATGTTAACGGTTTGCAGCTCTTCGTTGAGGCTTTGCATTTCTTCTTTCGAGGTGGTAAGTTCTTCGTTGGTCGATTGCAGCTCTTCGTTGGTGGATTGCAACTCTTCGTTTATCGTTTTTAATTCCTCTTGTGCTTTTTGATGCTCTTCGCGCGCTATTTGTAAATCTTCGTGACTGCGGTGCAATTCGATTATTAGCTCTTTATCAGGCTGTGCAAGCGGATAGTCGGCGTTTTTTTGCTGTATCGTTTCGTATGCTGCATGTGGCGGTACAAGTTTAAACAGAACCAACACAAACCCTTTGATTTGCTGAGGATGCTCGACACATTGCAGGGTAACATCCACTAACACAACGTCCTTTTCGCTGCCAACTTTTACATGATGCAGCTTAACAGGCTCATAACTTCGCAATGCCCGGCGAAACGCTCCGGGCAACAATTCGTTAAGCCCTTGGCGCGCCATTGCATAAATGTTCCAGTTGACTTTGTCGGCAGGCGGTTCCAGAAACTTTCCGGTGCGTCCTGTGATATACAGTATGTCGCCATTTTTATCTACCATTACGCTGGCAGGAGTGTAATGCTGCAAAAGCAATTGTTCGGCCAGGCTTTGGATGTTTTCATCTTTTTGAGGTAATACTTTGCTTCGCATTGTCGTAATGGCTTTTCGATGATAAAATGAACTGGGAAAGTCAGCAAACTCGGTGGTCATGGCCCGGGCAGTGTGCTTAAAGATTTTGTGCTTTTCGCTTATCTCGGCAAAGCCTTCGGCCCGGATCCCCAACGATTCACTGGAGCCAAGCACCAGCAAGCCGCCCCGATTGAGACTGTAATTAAAAAGTGCAATCAGCTTGCGTTGTAATTCAGGCTCCATATAAATCAGTATGTTGCGGCAAAGCAAGATATCGAGTTTGGTAAAAGGCGGGTCTTTAATTACATTTTGTGGAGCAAAGATCACCATTTCGCGTATTGAGGTATTAATTTGATACCCATTAATAACGGGAATAAAAAATCGGTGTAATCTTTCCGGCGTAACATCTGCTGCAATATTTGCAACAAAAAATCCCTTGCGTGCCTTTTCGATAGCCTCGGCATCCAGATCGGTGGCGAATATCTGAAATGATAATTTGCTGAATTTTGGGGTCTTCTCCTTGATTTCGGCAAGGATGATGGCCAGCGAATAAGCCTCCTCGCCTGTGGAACAGCCGGTAATCCATGCACGCAGGGTGTATTTTTCGGGCAGGCTGTGCAAGAGTTGCGGCAGAATATCCTCTTTCAGATAATCCCAGACTTCCTTATCTCTGAAAAAACTGGTAACGCCAATCAGTAGCTCCTTGAATAATATTCCTGTTTCGTGGGGATTCTCTTGCAGAAAGCGAACATAGTTTTCCATCTTTTCGATTTGATGGATGCCCATGCGGCGTTCGATGCGACGGAAGATGGTATTTTTTTTATAAAACGAAAAATCGTGTCCGCTCTGCTCGCGCAGCAGGATAATTATTTTTTCGATATTACTTTTGTTTTCTTGCTTGTCAAGGATGATTTGCCGTCCTTTTGTACTTCGGCTAAGGAAGGTGAACAACATACCGGGCAAATCGCCCGCAGGAGCTATGAAGTCAGCAATCACGGCGTCAGCAGCACTGCGGGGCATACCATCAAAACGGGCATTGGCAGGATCCTGAACCAGAACAACGCCATTTTTCTCTTTGATAGCTTTTACGCCCAGGCTGCCATCGCTGCCCATGCCCGAAAGAATAACTCCGATGCTTTTCTCCTGCTTGTCGATGGCCAGCGAGCGAAAAAATAAATCGATGGGCAGGCGCAAACCCCGCGCTTCAACAGGCTCGAACAAGTGCAGGTATCCGTGCAGCAGCGACATGCTCTTGTTGGGCGGAATTACATACACACAGTCCGGCAAAACTTTTATGCGTTCGGTTGCCTGAAGAACGTCCATAGTGGTAAAACGCTGGAGCAACTCAGGCATAATGCCCTTGTGATCAGGATCCAAATGCTGAATTACTACAAAAGCCATCCCTGTTTGTGATGGCACATTGTCGAAGAACTGCTCCAACGCTTCGAGGCCACCTGCTGAAGCACCAATGCCAACAATAAGAAAGTCGGGAGAGCGATGCAGGCCAGCATCTTCGTCAAATACGGCATTGTTTGTAAGCAATGGGTTATTAAATTTTGCAGAACGCTTCGTATGGGGGTGGGCTGGTTTTTTCATTAGCAACCAATTTTTTGTAAAAATAGAAAAAAATACAATCAGACACCTGTCAAAATTTAACCATATTTTTGCCCGATGGAATTTATAGAGTTAATAAAACAACGCTTCAGCGTGAGGCGCTTCCAGGCTGCGCCGGTGGCGCGCGAGGAGGTGATGAAATGCATC
>SABY01000040.1 GCA_009928785.1 Clostridia bacterium
CCGTTGGCAGTTCGCAGGAAAAGAAGTCGGCAGCCCACAGTTGGCAGTTCGCAGGAAAAGAAGTCGGCAGCCCACAGTTGGCAGTTCGCAGGAAAAGAAGTCGGCAGAAGAAGAAGTCGGCAGCCCACAGTTGGCAGTCCTCTGTTGGTAATCCATCAAAATGCTACTGACTTTTTTATTAAACCATCACCTGTAAAACACTAATCAAAAGTTCCAAATAAATAAGATGGTGCTGTGCATCCCTACAAATTTCTAACTTTTAACTTCTAACCTCTAACTTCTAACCTCTAACTTCTAACCTCTAATTTCTAACTTCTAACCTCTAACTTCTAACCTCTATCCTCCAACTTCCTTCTTTTCCGTCGAATGATCGATTGCTGCTTTCACAAAACTCACAAACAGCGGATGTGGATTGGCCACCGTGCTCTTGTATTCAGGATGGAATTGCACGCCTACAAACCACGGATGACTGGTAAGCTCCACAATTTCCACCAGGTGGCCGCGCGTGTTGATGCCCGATTGTATCAATCCGGCTTTTTGATATTCTTCCAGGTATTTGTTGTTGAACTCGTAGCGGTGGCGGTGGCGTTCGGTGATCTCTTCTTTGCCATAAATTTTGTATGCCAACGTGCCGGGCGCAATGCTGCACTCGTAACTGCCCAGACGCATGGTGCCGCCCATGCCCGAAATCTTCTTCTGGTCTTCCATCATATCTATCACCGGGTGGGGCGTTTTGTTGTTAAATTCGGTGGAGTTGGCTTTTTCCAATCCCAACACATTGCGGCCAAATTCTATTACCGCACATTGCATCCCCAGGCAGATACCCAAAAACGGGATGCCTTGCGTGCGTGCGTAATTGATAGCCATTATTTTTCCTTCGATGCCGCGGCCGCCAAAGCCCGGCGCCACCAGCACCCCGTCGATGCCTGTGAAGCGGTCGCCGATGCCATGTTCTTCAATTTCTTCGCTGTGGATTAATTTCAGGTTTACCCTGCAGTCGTTGGAAGTACCGGCGTGAATAAACGACTCGATGATTGACTTGTAAGCATCTTTCAGCTCCACATACTTCCCCACCAGACCAATGGTGACATCGCGCGACGGGTTTTTGTATTTCCGCAGAAACTCCTTCCATTTCTCCAGCTTGGGTTCACTTTCTATAGGCATGTTTAGCTTACGCAATACCTCCACATCCAACTTTTCTTCAAGCATGAGCAGCGGCACATCATAGATTGTTTCGGCGTCGATGGATTCGATCACTGACGATACTTCCACATTACAAAACAGGGCAATTTTGTTTTTCAAAGTCTGGTTGAGCGGATGCTCTGTGCGGCATACGATGATGTCAGGCTGCACACCTTGTTCGAGCATGGTTTTTACGCTGTGCTGGGTAGGCTTGGTTTTTAATTCTTGTGCTGCTGCCAGATACGGAACCAGGGTAAGATGTATCACCACGGAGCTGTGCAGCATTTCCCACCGCATTTGTCGCACGGCCTCAATGTAGGGCAGCGATTCGATGTCGCCCACGGTGCCGCCAATCTCGGTGATTACAAAATCATAATTGCCTTTATTGGCCAGCAGCTTGATGCGGTATTTTATCTCATCGGTGATGTGTGGAATCACCTGCACGGTAGAGCCTAAATAGTCGCCGCGCCGCTCCTTATCGATCACCGCCTGGTAAATTTTGCCGGTAGTAACATTGTTTTCCTGTGAGGTGGGTGTATTCGAAAATCGTTCGTAATGCCCTAGGTCCAGGTCGGTTTCGGCACCATCTTCTGTTACATAACACTCGCCGTGTTCGTATGGGTTAAGGGTGCCCGGATCGATGTTGATGTAAGGATCGAGTTTTTGAATGGCCACCTTGTAACCACGCGCCAGCAGCAACTTGGCCAATGATGCCGAGATGATGCCTTTTCCCAGACTTGACGTTACGCCACCGGTAACGAAAATGTATTTTGTCTTGCCCATTTTATTTTGAAATTATAAAAAAATAAAGGGGCAAAGTGTAGATGATGCCCCTTGTAGTAATGCGGTAGTTATTCTTAATAATATCTGTAACTCTTTACCTTACCGATGTGCTTGGCCAGGCGCACGCACTGCGAAACATAACCAAATTCGTTGTCGTACCAAAGATAAACGATCACAGTTTTTTTGTCGGCCGAAACTTTGGTGGCGGGCTGATCGTAGATGCAGGCGCAAGAATCTCCAATACCATCCGACGACACAAACTCCGTGGAGTTGCTGTAGCGGATTTGTTCGATGAGTTTCCCACGTAGCGAAGCTTCGCGGAATAGGTTGTTGATTTCGTCCACAGAAGTTTCTTTTTTTACTTCCAAAGTAAGAATGGCCAGCGATACATCGGGCGTGGGCACCCGCACAGCGTTAGAGGTAAGTTTTCCGGCAAACACCGGATTAACTTTGGCTGCTGCCGACCCGGCGCCGGTTTCGGTGATTACCATATTTAATGGTGCCGACCGTCCGCGACGCGACTTTTTGTGGTAGTTGTCGAGCAGGTTTTGGTCGTTGGTGTAGGCATGGATTGTTTCGATGTGGCCTTTTATAATGCCAAGACCTTCTTCTATCACCGTAAGCCCGGGCACAATGGCGTTGGTGGTGCAACTGGCAGCCGAGAAAATCGTCTCGCTGTCCAAATCGAGATCGTGCTGATTGGCACCATAAACCACGTTGGGTATGTCGCCTTTGCCAGGCGCTGTGAGCAACACTTTGGCAGCGCCTTTGGCTTGCAGGTGACGGCTCAGTCCGGCACGGTCGCGCCATACACCGGTATTATCAATCACCAGCGCATCGTGAATGCCATAGGCGGTGTAGTCGATTTCTGATGGATCGGAGGCGGCTATGAGATGCACGATGTTGCCGTTGATATGGAAGCAGTTGTTTTCGATGTCTTCGTTGGCTACGCCTTGAAAAGGACCATGCACCGAATCTTTTCTAAATAGTGAAATGCGCTTGCGCAAATCTTCGGGATTGTTGGTACGCGTTACGATGGCTCTGAGCCGCAGTTGTGATCCCCTGCCGGTAATTTTTATCAGCTCACGCGCCAGCAATCGACCAATCCGCCCGAAGCCATAAAGCACTACATCCTGCACCTGTGTGCTGCGGGGCGGCGCTCCGATAAATTCTTTTAGCTTGACTTTAATAAATTCGTTGACGTTGGCAAATTCTTTCTTTTCCTGCGTCCATTCTGCGTTGAGCCTGCCGATATCGATTCGGGCGGGAGCCAAATTTTCGGCGAGGATGGCTTTGGCCAATAGCAAACTATCCTGTATCTTGACGGGGATTTTCAGAATCGTTTCGGCACGGATGTGTTTGTTGAGGATTTTGGCAGCGCCACGGTCTATCAGTTGGCTGCGCAGCAGGATCAGTTCGATGGACTTGTCGAACCACAGATGAGCGGTGACGTTTACAAACTCTACGGCGGCTTTCTCGTCGTCGATCCATTTCTTTAGTGAGTTGTTGTAATCTTCCATGTTTAAGTGTTTGTTGATTGAGATGTATTTTTTGTTTGCGTAAATTCTCATCAAAACTATCTTGCTACGACTGGTTTGCTTTGTTGTACCGGGACAAACCGGTTAGAAGTTGCTCATTTTATCCAGCGTATCAGCTCCGGGCAAATGTATAACTTTTTCGTCTGAAAAAGCATTTCAAATAAAAACCTACTTTTGCCACCTACACTACAAAAACTATGTTTGATGGCGCTTATCCACTCCTTCGAAAGCAGCGGTAATTATTTGTTTCGCAACCGGAGCTGGCTTCCGGTTTTTTTGTTCGTTCCGGCGGCAGCCGTTGTATGGTTTACCAATATTACATGGCTTAATGGGTTCTGGTACCAAATGGTGACGGCTTTGGCGCTGCTGGCCAGCATTGCAGGATTTGTGGTGCGTGCCATTGCAATAGGCACAACGCCGGCGGGTACTTCCGGCCGCAACACCAGCGAAGGGCAGGTGGCCGAACAGCTCAACACCGGCGGTATTTATTCCACCATCCGTCATCCGCTCTATCTGGGCAATTACCTTATGTGGATCGGCATTGTAATTTTTACTTTTAATATTTATTTTGTCATCATCGTTTCGTTGGCATTCTGGCTCTACTACGAGCGCATTATGTTTGCCGAAGAACGTTTTCTTGAGCGCAAGTTTGGCGATGCTTATCTGGAATGGTCGTGCACGGCTCCGGCATTTATTCCTTCGTTCAAAAATTACCGCAAGTCGCCGATGGGGTTTTCTTTTAAGACTATCCTGCGTCGCGAATATTCGGGTGTGTTGGCCACCGTCATTGGCTTTGCCTTTATCGACAATCTGCGCTGGTATTTTCTTACCCATACTTTCGATCCTTTGCGCACCGTAAATATCATCCTCATTATTACCATCCTGATAGTGCTCATTTTGCGCACCCTCAAGCACAATACCCGTTTGCTCCAGGAGCAGGGACGGTCGTGATTCCCTCATTGCTTTTAAATAATAACCAGACGACCAAAACGGACATTCAAAATAGGCGCTCTAAATGGACGCGTTTTCCGGTGCCCAAAATAGGCGCCCAAAATGGACGTTCAAAATAGGCGCCCAAAATGGATGCGTTTTCCGGCGCCCAAAATGGACGTTCATAATAGGTGCCCAAAATGGACGCGTTTTCTGGTGCCCAAAATGGACGTTCATAATAGGTGCCCAAAATGGACGCGTTTTCTGGCGCCCAAAATGGACGTTCATAATAGGTGCCCAAAATGGACGCCCCTACCGCGAAATTTTTATTTTTGTCAGATCAAAAAAACATCGACGTTTTAAAACCATCATTCATGAGAAATTCAGGAGGCATCGTACGGTTTGTATTGGATAATAAAATCCATGAGGTTGATTTTGAAAAGTTGCATCTTTCGCCCACCACTACGGTGCTTACTTACCTCCGAGGCCTGGAAGGGTACAAAGGCGTGAAAGAGGGCTGCTCGGAAGGCGACTGTGGCGCTTGCACTGTGGTGCTGGCCGAGCTTAACAACCGTGGCGGACTTGAATACAAAAGCGTCGATTCGTGCCTGGTGTTCTTGCCGATGATCCATGGCAAGCAGCTAATCACCATCGAAAATCTGGCTGTCACTACACCCGAACAGACGCAGCTTCATCCCGTGCAAACGGCTATGATCAGCCATCACGGCAGTCAGTGCGGCTATTGTACGCCCGGCATCGTTATGTCGTTGTTCGCTCTTTACAAAAATCACCAGCAGCCTTCCCGCGAAACCGTTACTGACGCGGTTACGGGCAATCTTTGTCGTTGCACCGGCTACCGCTCCATTATTGATGCGGCGTTGGATGTTTGCCACCATCCTGCCGACGATCATTTTTCGGCCGAGCAAGAACATGTGCTGGCATTGCTTGGCGATATTGCTTCCGAAAAAACAACGCTCGATTTGCAAGGCCACGGACAGCGCTATCTGAAGCCTTTTACGCTGGAAGAAGCGCTGCTGGTGCGCAGCCGGCATCCCGATGCCACTATAATAGGAGGCTCTACCGATACGGCGCTTTTGCAGACCAAGAAAAATATTATGCTTGCCAAAATTCTTGATCTCTCAGCGGTGGATGCCATGAAGTTTATTGTGGAGGATCATCGGCGTGTTTCGTTTGGTGCGGGCACATCGCTGCAAGAGCTTTTGGAATATGCTGAAAACCGGCTGCCATACCTGCGCGACATTGTAGCTGTGTTTGGCTCGCTGCAAATCCGAAATATGGCTACGTTGGGTGGGAATGTGGGTACTGCTTCGCCTATCGGCGATCTGCTGCCATTGCTACTTGTGCTTGAGGCAAAGGTGCGGCTGATGAAAACAGATTTTCAGCGTGATGTACCGCTGCACGAATTCATCACCGGCTACCGCAAAACAGCTTTAGCACCCGACGAGCTTATCACCCTGGTGTGGTTCGATAAGCCCGGCGACAAAGAGCTGATAAAAACCTACAAAATTTCCAAACGCAAAGACCTCGACATCTCCTCGGTTTCGGCAGCTATGCGATTGACCATTTCGACAGATGGAATAATAAGCTCCGCGCGCCTGGCCTTTGGCGGGGTGGCGGCCACACCAAAAAGAGCCACACGCACCGAAAATTATTTAGTTGGGAAACGTTGGAATCGCGTTACCGCAATGGCAGCGGCGGTTCTGCTCCCGGAAGAATTTACCCCCATTAGCGATGCCCGTGCCGATGATGCGGCCCGCAACATTATGATGAAAAATCTTTTGATAAAATTCTGGACGGAAACCGACGGGAACCCACAAACGCTCAATGTCACAGATTATGAAAAATAATATTTCCACTCCTTTGCCGCATCATAGCGCTTTGCAGCACGTTACCGGGAAATCCGTTTTTGTTAATGATATGGATTTTGGTGGTCGGTTGCTCTACGGGCGTGTGGTTTACAGCCGTGAAGCACATGCTACGATTCGAAGTATAGAGATGGAGCAGGCAAAAGCTGTGGATGGTGTGATGGCAGTTTTGACTGCCGCTTGCATTCCCGGCCTCAACCAAATGGGGCCAGTGGTGCCGGATGAGCCTTGCCTGGCTGCCGATGAGGTGGTTTTCTACGGACAGGCTGTGGTACTCATTGCCGGACGTACCGAAGCAGCCGCCCGAAAAGCAGCCGATCTGGTTGTGATAAATTATGAACCTCGCGAAGCCATCACCACGCTCGAAACGGCCATAGCAAAAAATAGCTTTCTCACCAGTCCGAGCAAGATTGTAACGGGCGATGTGGAGAAGGCATTTGAAGAAGCAACACATGTTTTAAAAGGAACTTTGCATACCGGCGCTCAGGAACATTGGTACCTCGAAACACAGTCGTGTATTTGTGTACCCGAAGAGGTTGGACAGATGATGGTTTACAGTTCCACACAACATCCCACCGAAACGCAGACCATTGTGGCGCAGGTGCTGGCCGTGCCCGCCAATGCCGTAACGGTGGAGGTAAAGCGCATGGGCGGTGCTTTTGGCGGCAAAGAAACGCAGGCCAACCATGTAGCCGCCTGGACAGCTTTGTTGGCTTATGCCACCAGCCATCCTGTAAAGATGCACCTCTTCCGCGACGACGACCAGATGATGACCGGCAAACGGCATCGCTTCCTTTCGGAATATCGCGCGGCCTATAATGCCGACGGGGATTTGCTGGCGCTCGACGTGGCGCTTCATGCCGACGGCGGCGCAGCGCTCGATCTCTCGGCAGCCATCCTCGAACGCGCCATGTTTCACATCGACAATGCTTATTATGTTCCTAATCTGCGCGTAACCGGGCAGGTATGGAAAACCAATCTGCCGCCCAACACAGCCTTTAGAGGTTTTGGCGGGCCGCAAGGGATGGCGGTGGTGGAAACGGTGATCGATCGCATAGCGCGAATTCTGCACAAGGATGCTACGGATATTCGAAAACGGAATTTTTATAAAGAGGGCGACCATACACATTATGGTCAGCAATTGAGTGAGGTGCGTCTTGAGAAACTTTTCGAGCGGCTCATGGTAAGCTCCGATTATCGGGCGCTGCGGCGGGAAACAGACGTTTTTAATAAAGAAAACGAATTTATAAAAAAAGGTGTAGCGCTCACTCCGGTTAAGTTTGGAATCTCTTTTACCACCAGTTTTTTGAATCAGGCTGGGGCGTTGGTGCATATTTACCGCGATGGCAGCGTGCAGATAAATCATGGTGGCACCGAGATGGGGCAGGGGCTGCATACCAAAATGCTGGAGGTGGCGTGCAAGTCGTTGGGGCTTCCGCCTCACCGCCTCATCATTACGGCTACCAATACTTCCAAAGTTCCCAATACGTCGGCCACGGCGGCATCATCCGGTAGCGACCTCAATGGTATGGCCGTTAAAAATGCCATCGACAAACTTATCAGCAGGCTTGCGCCAATAGTAAGGACGACACTGGCTTTGGATAAAGATGTTGAACTTGTTTTGTATGATGGGAAAGTAGCTGTAAAAGATCATCCCGACAAATGTGTTGATTTTGATGAGGTGGTAAGTCGCGCCTATCTCGAACAGGTGAGTCTGAGTGCAACCGGCTATTACCGGACGCCCGGATTGTTTTTTGATAAAACAGCCGGCAAAGGCACTCCTTTTCTCTACTTCGCCTATGGCATGGCCGTTTCGCAGGTGCAGCTCGACACACTGACGGGCGATCATAAGATTTTGAAAACCTACATCGTACACGACGTAGGTGATTCGATAAATACAGCCATCGACCTGGGGCAGATAGAAGGCGGCTTTGTGCAGGGCGTGGGCTGGTGCACCACCGAAGAGATAAAATGGAACGACAAAGGATTTCTCCTCACCCATTCGCCCGACACCTACAAAATTCCCGGCGTGCGTAGTATTCCCGATGTTTTTGAAGTGGAGATTGTCCGCGACATTCCCAATGCGGTTACAATACAAAACAGCAAGGCCGTGGGTGAGCCGCCGCTGATGCTGGCACTCTCGGTTTGGCTGGCACTCAAAGATGCCATCAGCGCAGTGGGCAACCACCGGCATGAGCCGTCATTCGACCTCCCCGCCACCAACGACAGCATGTTGAAATGGATTGAGGAGATGAGAATGCTTTAGCAAAAACCTTATTTCTAATCATTTAACCTTAGTAGAAAAAGGAAACATCCCGCAACAACCTTATTACCTTATCAATTCGGACAATAAGGTAATAAGGTTGGGAAATCGTTATTAAACCTCGTCCTCTACTAAGGTTTTAGAAAATTGAATAAGGTTTTAATGTCAAAGACCTCATCCCCCTTTTTCAAGTAATCAAGATTTTTGTTTAACCGTAGAGCCTAAAGGCAGGGGGTAAAGGCAAAAGTCTTTCAGTGGGCTTTAGCCCAAATGTGCTGCTGCGAGATGAGCTAAACGTCACGGCAAAAGAAAATAAGTTCTTTCATGGAAACATGAATTTTATATCCCGGAATATTTCAAAACTAATCTTCAAGAGTAAAAGTTAAAGAAGGAAAGGGCAGCATGGGTGTTTCAAAATTTTTTCCACAAGCACCTGTCAAGCGCTTTTTCGGTTTATTTTTGCAGGATGGATTACAAGAGCGATTACCACTATTTGCGCAACAAAACCGATAGTCCTGCCAGGGAAATAGATATCTATCAGGGCGAATACCGTATCCATCGTCAGTCATTCATTTCTGAAAATTGCCATATTCTTCCCGGTGAGGATCAGTACACCGACCAGGGCATCACATTTCAGCGTACGCCTGATTTTCGGAATGCGGTCTCGCCCGAAATCAACGAAATACTCAACCTGGCCGACTCGAAAGTGCATGAAAACCAGCATTTCGATTATCTGATTTTTAAGCCGGCACTTCTTGCCAAAGCCCGCGGAATCATCATGATGTTTCACGGGCTTAACGAAAAAAACTGGGACAAATATCTGGTGTGGGCACGCCAACTGATGCAGCGCACCGGAAAAGCCGTGGTGCTGTTTCCCATTGCTTTTCACATGAACCGCTCGCCCGAAGTCTGGTCGCATACCCGCCTAATGAACGATCTGAAGGATGTACGCGAGGGCTTGTTTCCGGCGGTGGTGGCATCGTCGTTTGCCAATGTGGCCGTCAGCACGCGCTTGCACATTCTGCCACAGCGTTTCTTTTGGTCGGGGGTGCTAACCTTCTGTGATGTCGTTCAATTTATAAATCAACTGCGCGCCGGGCAGCACACGCTCATCCACAGAGATGCTACCATCGATTTCTTTGCTTACAGCATCGGCGCTTTTCTTACGCAGGTTTTATTTATGGATAACCCGCAAGGGCTTCTCGATAAGTCGCGTTTGTTTATCTTTTGCGGCGGGCCGGTGTTCAACCGCATGTCGCCGGTGCGCAAAACCATTCTCGACAGCGAAGCCAACATCGCGCTTTATTCGTTTTTTCTGGAGCATCTTGACAGTTACCTGAAAACCGACCGGCGTTTGGCGCATTATTTCAGTAGTGCCCACAGCGAAGGGCTTGTGTTTCGCTCGATGATTGATTATAATAAACTGATCCAATTCCGCGAAGAGAAGCTGAACCAAATCAGCAGCCGGCTGATGGCTGTGGCATTAATAAAAGACACCGTTGTACCTTATTATGAAGTGCTGAATACTTTACGCGGTACCGAGCGATCTATCCCCATTGAGGTAAAAGTGATCGATTTCCCGTTTCCCTACTCCCACGAAAATCCTTTCCCACTCACCGACCAATCAGCCGTCAGCGCAGCCGTCGATCAGGTTTTTGGCATGGCCGCAGAGTTTCTTGCTTGAGAATTTTAAAATTGAGATTTATTTTGAATTTTCTTTGCCAATAGCTTCCATGATGAGCTGATCGTACAGTTGCATTATCTTTTGCACCAATGGGTTATGTGCGTCGAGGACATGGTCATCAATGTTGGAAACAGGCATTACACGCGGCGATGTTCCGGTGATAAAGGCTGCCTGTACCTGGCCAGGCATATCCATGCTGATGACTTTTTCGAGGCATCGGATATTATTTTTCGCGCAAAGCTCCAGCACCTTTTGCCGGGTGATGCCTCCCAGCACCAAATCCAATGGCGCTGTTAGCAGCTCATTATTAATTACAAAAAATATATTCGACTTGCTTCCTTCGGTAACCAGTCCCTGTTGATTTATCAGCAGAACTTCGTCAGCGCCGGTGGCTTGTTTCAGCGCTTCGGCCTGTTGGGTGAGGGAAGTATTTACCACTTTTGCGTTGGGCTTTGGGCGCTCCAGTTGCAAACTTTTTAGGTTATATCCCCGGAGGTATTCGGCGGCAGTAGGGTAGTGGTGCGGAACGAAAAAAGCATACAACTCCTGGCGTCTGCTTTCCTGATGTTCGGGTGGAAATGCTACCGTAATGCGGATATTCCCGTTGCTGATATGGTTTTTGTTGGCCAGATGGTGTAGATCGGAGGCCAACAATTCAAGCGTCGTTTCCAGTTGACGTTGTAATAACAGCGCTGATTTTTGCAGCCGCAGCAAGTGCTCGTCCAAAAACAACGGAACACCATCAATTAGCCGGAGCACTTCATATACCGCCGGAAGTTCCGGCATACCACTAAAATTTTCGACAGCCTGGAGTTGCTGGTTGTGCAGATAATATTTCCCGATGATCTTCATGGTTTTGTTTTAAAATAAAATTACGATGCGTCAATATGTATTAACCTTTTAGTTTCAGGAGGCACCCTGCCGCTGGTGGGGGCGGTTGAGCGAGTTTTGCAGCAGGTTGTAGGTAGGCTTAAATTCGGTGCGCAGCAGCGGCCACTTATCTGAATAAAAATTGAATAGCTTCAGAATTTTATCATAGTTGCTGTTGAGGTACATCTTTATGGCCGAATGTTTTACGGGTGGATTCATGGTCTCCGCCACATTTTTGGCCGTGAGTGGAATGTTCTTATTGCGCAGATCAGTCACGATGACGTCGATCATATTCAGATAATTAAAAGGCTTTTCAAGCACGCTGTTGAGATGGATGTCGTGGATTTCTTCCTGGCGTTGCGTGGTGTTGAAGTTGAGGAAGAACTCCGGAATCTCTGTCACTTCCTGACCGCCGGCGGGGTGCAGGTTGTTGGCTATGCGCACGCCGGCTTTGATAGCATTTTCGAGCCGGAAATACTCGCCTTCGTAGCGTCTGATTTGCTCCAGCGCTCCTTGCGAGAATTGATAATTTCGTTGGAATTGTTCCGAAAGGTTTTTCAGATAGAAGCGGCAGGAGTCCACCAACCGCTCGCGGTACATGCCACGCATCTGCTTAAGCTGCGAACGCAGATTTTCGATGATGGCACCATTGGCTTTGAAAGCCTGCTGAAAGTCGTCCCACATAAGTTTGTCGTCGTGCGCCTCGGCTATCAATGCCGCAACAGACGCTGCATAGGCGCGACCCACCAAATCTTTTTCGCGCAGGGTCACTGCTTTGGCTTCGGTGGTCATGCCCAGGTTGCTGAAGTCGGCACGGAAATAAAAAAACACCAGGTCGCTGCTATTGCCAACTTCAGCATTATCAACGGTAAGCATTAGCACCAGCTTTTGCAGCTCACTCAGCAAATCGTTTTTTATGTTTTCCGTGTTATCGTCGATCCATGGCAGCGCCTCTTTTTGCAGCCACTCGAACGACGCGCGACCCTTGCGCAGCTTTTCCACTGCCGCCACGCAATTACTAATGTTCATTGGTTCGCCGTAGGGCATCTCATTTCCGCTGCGTACGGTGCGCGCCGACAGTTGCTGTTGCTGCTCATCCCAATACACCACATCCACCCGCTCCACGCCCGGCACCAGCAAGTGGCCGTAGCGCAACAGCTTGACTACTGGGTGGCGTACAAACGAAAATTCGGCAAGCATCGGAGTAGGTATTTTTTTGATGAGATTAAAAGCTAACAAACCAAAACAGCCGCTAAGATAAACTTCTTCAGAAAGCAACTACTTTTTTTAAGTAATAATTTAAGTTAATTAAGTAATAATATTAAGCTCAGGTAAAAACGTAAGTAAGCTGCTTAAGCTAAAAATAACAAGGGTAAATCCCTGATAATCTTGCTTTCGGCCATCTTGATGGCTTATTTTTGCATCGCATTTCTAATGATGATTTTGATTATTATGGTTGAAAAGTTAAGATTCTTAATTACTCACTAAATTATTAATACAATGAACGCAACACATTATCGGTTTACAGAAGCGGCGCTTCCTGTGGCCGAAATCAGACAAACAGAAGCCAGGCGCATGGCCGGGCAAAGTTGTAGAATGGGGAGCCTAAGGCACCCGGTTATCGACTGGCAGGCATGGTGGCGACAGCTTTACCGCGTGCTTGTTCAGTTGCTGTTGGTTACACGCACGATACTTCGTTCCCTATTTGCTTTAGCAGGCGAGCAGCTTTTTAATCTTAAACGCTATTTGATGATAAAGGAGGAGCTATTGGCGGAAGCATTTTATGAAGCAATGGACAGCTTTTTTGTGATGGACACCGAGGCAGAAATTCATCTGATAACCGAGCCGTTCAACCAGCAAAATTTTGTGACTTCCGGAGAACGATTTCTACACTACGCAGCAGCAACTGCCGGAAGTTTTGCTAATATTTTTAGCTTAAGCCATGACTTTAATAAAAACATTGCAAAGGCTAACAAATCAGCAAGTTGGATTCTAAAAAGGAACCATGATAAAATCCGATCTCATGAAGCGAAATCTCCAAATATTTGGTTTTGGAAAAGATGGATTGGGGATGCGACAGGCTTGGGGTATCTTAATATTTTAATGCGTAGGCTTTGGAATTTCCGACAAAAACCAGGGCATCCGGAAATAGGTGCAGATTGCTTGAAATGTTGATTTACAAAATCTCTGACTCATCACCGCCGGATGATGACGCAGGCAAATCGCACCTGCAAGACGGAGAGGCTTCCGGGAATGAGGCTTCCAGTTAAATTGCTGTTAATAAACGAAGGTACAAAGGCACGCACAATCATTTTTCTGTATTTTTGCCCACCTTGTCCTGAAATGACAGAAAACAAAAACTGTGAAACCTTCGTCGATGCTTAACCAGCCAGTCCATCTTGCCAACACACACGCCCAGGTGCAGGCTGCTGCCGACCGGATGCAGCATATCTCGCTTGACGAAATGGATCAGGTAAGGCTGCTCGACCGTTTTGATAAGAAGTTTGTTTTTCCGTTGTTTGCTTTGCCCGCTATCCTTTCGGAAGCCGCGCGCTGGTACCGCGTATTGGAGATAGAAGGGCACAGGATATTGGCTTACCGAAGCACATACTACGACACACCTTACCTGGGCATGTATCTGGCGCACCACAACCGCAAGCTCAATCGCTATAAGGTGCGCCGCCGCGAGTACCTTACCACCGGACAGGCTTTTTTTGAAATCAAATTCAAAAACAACAAAAGACGCACAATCAAAAAACGCATCCCCACCACAAACCAAAGCCCGGAATTGAACAAGGAGGAGCGTAAATTTTTGAAAAAAAATACACCCTATAAGCCACGTGAGCTTCAGCCGGCAATGAGCAATTGCTTCGAGCGCATTACACTGGTGCACCGGCACCACAAGGAACGGGCAACCATCGACCTGAATCTGAGCTATACCCGCCACGCCGCTGACATCAATTTATGGCTCCCGGTGATTGCTGAAATAAAACAGGAAGCGACCTCCGGTTTCTCCGATCTCGAAAAGATTTTGCGTAAGCATCGGTTCCTGCCTTCGCGTTTTAGCAAATATTGCATAGGCACCATTTTGATTCAACCATCCATCAAGCACAACCGCTTTAAAGAACTATTAATCAGGCAAAACAAGATGTACTATGATAACGCTATTACTCCACTTTATCAACGATCCTAAGCTCTTTGGGATCGAATTTTTTAACGGCCTCGACTTTTTGACGATGGCCTTCCGGTTTACCATCAACCTGGTGTTCACGCTCATTATCGTGCGTTATATTTATTACGCCAACAACCGTCGAAAGGAATACCTTTTCACCTACATCCTCATCAGCATCAGCGTATTCTTTTTGTCGCATCTGCTGCAAAATGTCGATTTACAGTTGGGCTTTGCGCTCGGACTGTTTGCCTTGTTTGGCATCATTCGTTACCGCACCAATCCTATTCCCATCAAGGAAATGACTTATCTTTTCCTGGTGATATGCGTTTCGGTGATGAATGCCTTATCCGACAAGGAGATCAGCTACGTGGAACTGCTTTTTGCCAACGTTATGCTGATGCTGGTAACGTTGGTGATCGAGTATTTCTGGAGCTATCGCCACGAGTCGAGCAAGTCAATTATTTACGAAAAGATAGACCTGATAAAACCGCAGAACCAGAAGAAGTTTATTGAAGACCTGCAGAAGCGCACCGGACTGCGGATAAACCGTGTGGAGATTGGTAAAATTAACTTCCTGCGCGACACCGCCGAGATTACCATCTATTATTTCTGGGATAAGAACTCCACCAACTTCTTCGAGAGCGAATTGTTGGACAACTTTTCTTTTAAAGAGGAGGATGAAGAATGATGATTATTTTTAAATCCAAAAAAATTGCGCTTGTGATTTTTATTGTCGCAATGCTTTTAGCTTCCGCAAAAGCGCAGGATTACAGCCAGGGGAAGGCTGTTCCACTTTTCGCGTCGCACCAATTGATGCAAGTCATTATTCGCGGCGATCTGAAAACCATTACCGACGACATAGGGGAGGAGCGCCAGGAACATCCGGCTACTTTGCTATATGTGGCAGGCAGCGACACCGTGGCGCTTGATGTGCAGATTTCGACCCGCGGCAACTTTAGGCGAAAAACCGAAAACTGTGCCTTTCCGCCGCTGCGGATCAATTTTAAGAAAAAGCAGGTGAAGGGGACTTTGTTTGATGAGATTAACAAAATAAAACTTGTGACCCAATGCCGCCCCAACTCGGTAGCCTACGAGCAATATGTGCTCGAAGAATATCTGATCTATCGTGTGTATAATATCCTCACCGACACCAGCTTCCGCGTCCGACTGGCACAGATAACCTACATAGATGAGGGCCGGAAAGACAAAACCTGGCAGAGCTATGCTTTCTTTATCGAACCTGATGGGGATTTCGGGAATAGGTTGCAACTTACAGAGTCGAAGAAAAAATATCTGATGCAGGACAGCACACAGCTTCACCACATTAGCCGCCTGGCCATATTCGAATATTTTATCGGCAACACCGATTGGGCGGTAACGACGCTTCACAACATAAAACTTTTTGCCGTGGACAGCCTGCAGAGGCCTTATGCCGTTCCCTACGATTTCGATTGGGCGGGTGTCATCAGCACCGACTATGCCGAGCCGCAGCCCCGTTTCGATATCGAGAAAGTGAGCGACCGCTTCTTCCGCGGACAATGCCGGACGATGGAAGAATACAAGGCAAACTTTGATTTTTTTAAATATAAAAAAGCTGAAATATATGCTTTGTACGAAGGCTTTGAACCCCTCCGCAGCCGCCAGCGAAAGGACGCTTTGAGCTATTACGACAAGTTTTATGAAACGATTGATAACGATGCGATGATTAAAATTGAATTCATCGACAATTGTCTGGAAAAACAAAAGCACTAGCTGCCCCTATGAACATATCTTACATAAACAGAGTTATTTATCGTTGTATTACGAATCATAAACTGTGATCAAACGCTTCTGCTGCTTTTGCTCATTGCCACCGGGAACCTACAAACATGCATAAAATCTTTTTTTTATTCTTTGCCCTATTGCTTTCACTTGCTTTGCCGGCGCAACGGCACGACGTTTCTGAACGTCACGTGCTGAAGTCGATCAAACTGGGTTCCACCGGGCTGCTGGCCGATTTTCTTGCGAATGGCGGCGACGCGAATGCAATTCTCGACGGTCAGAAAAATACGCTACTCAACTATTCCATTAAATATCAAAATCTGCGGGCTGTAAAGCTATTGATCGATGCTGATGCTGATGTTGATTTGATTTCTGATAACAAAACCCCGCTCATGTTTGCCATCAAAAGCCGCCAGTTGCCTATCATGAATCTTTTGTTGCGTGCGGGTGCCGACACCGAAGCTACCGTTAATAATGAAAATACAGCGTTGATTTTTGCCGCATTGAATCCTAACATGAGTGGTGTGAAGATGCTTGTAGAACATGGTGCTAACGTAATGTATCAAAACGCCAAAGGATTGTCAGCGCTGGATTACGCCAATCTGGGAAACGACGTGCCGATGGCTGAGTATCTGGTGCGCGTAATAGAAATGCAAAATTATTACAAAGAACTGCCAGCCTACTTCGACGGGCCACACATGCAGTGGCTCAGCGATAGTTTGCTGCAGGTGTTTTATATGAAATACGATACTGCTCTTCATAATTTTCTGATCGACGAAGAATTTGTGGCCGTTGCTGGCGATACCGTTCAGGTGCAGGGCTTTGCCGGCGACACATTGCATTATACCGTCACGCGACATTTCGAACAAGAGCCAACGGTTTTTGATAATGTAGATAAAATATTGGCTTTTGGCGATGTGCATGGTCATTTTTCGGCGTTGGTAAATTTTATGCAACACCACGGGATAATTGATGAAAAGCTGCGATGGAGCTGGGATAGCGGACATGTGGTAATGTTGGGCGATGTTTTCGATCGGGGCAATGAAGTCACCGAAACGCTTTGGTTTATTTATCAGTTGGATCAGCAGGCGCGTCGCCAGGGCGGGAGGGTACACATGCTGCTGGGCAACCACGAAGTGATGGTAATGCTCAACGACACGCGCTATCTCAACCGCAAGTACGAAGTCTTTTCTAATTATTTCATGCGCGACTATACCAGCTTCTACGACACCGTGTCGGTGCTTGGTCGCTGGCTGCACAGCCGCAATACGGTTATCACCATCAACAATCAATTGTTTTCTCATGCCGGCATTTCGCCCAAAGTGCTCGAAATGGGAATACCATTAGCAAAAATAAACGTGGTGCTTTTGGAATATCTCAACAGCGATCCTGACGAGCCCAGCGCAGAGGCCGATTTGATGAATTTGGTTCTCAACAGTCAGGGACCATTGTGGTACCGCGGCTATATGATGGAAGGGGTCACCGGTGATCTTATCAGCCAGAAGGATGTGGAAAGGGTACTCGAATATTATAATATCAACAAAATCATCATCGCGCACACCGAAGTAAAACAGCTCACTTCTATGTACGATGGCAAAGTGATTGCCATCGATGTTCCTATCCGCACCAGCGAAATGATACCTGAGGCATTGCTGATTGAGCAAGGCAAATTTTATAGATTAGGAACCGACGGCAAAATCCCATGCGGTGCCGAATACGTGGAAAAGGGGAGAGAATAGCCACATTGTTGGGAACGAAAAAATCCTACCATCTCAAAAGTCATTAATTCAAATAAAACCTATATCCTACCTCTTCGAGTTTTTTGTTGATCATCAGCAGGAAACTAAGTTTATCCATCAGTAGCTGCTCTCGTGCGCTATGGCTTGTGGCTTGGATGAGCGAATATTTCTCCTCGGTATCGAGTGGGAGCTGGCCGGCGATTTCGAAAATATGTTGTGGATCACCAATCAACTGCCGCGACAGGTCTTTGTCGATCTCTTTGATCTGTTGCCGGTAGTTGCCAAAATAAGTGGCCAGCCTGGCAGAGGCTTTTCTGTTGAACATATCCAAAAATTCTACAGTTCCGCCGCCGTATAGTTTTCCGGGTAGCTTTTCATAAATAGAATTGATACGAAACAACCGCTCGCCGCGCACCAGAATATCCATTTCGCCGGTGGGGCTGGTGGCCAATATCTTGTGAACCTTTACTACCGAACCAAATTCGCTTATCGAATCTTCGTTGAGATAAGGAATGCCGAAAGAGCCATCACATTCGCTCATCTCGTGGACAAGCTGCTTGTAGCGTGTTTCGTAAATATGCAGCGGCTGTATCTCGCCGGGAAATATGATGATGCCTATCGGAAAAAGGGGAAAATTATCGACCATGCTGATAAAAAGTTTTCTGTTGAGTGTTTTTCAAAAGCTAATAACAGCGCAAGCATTAAATTGTTTCCGCACAAAAGCTCACATCATTTTGTTCTATCATCGCCACCAAAGGTTCGTTGCAGGGTTTTGAAAAAATTGCATTTTTGTTAACCATATCAAAGCTGCGACATGGAATGGTATTTTTGTATTAATTTTTTAAAAAACAAAAAAATGAAAGTCTCCTTACGGAAAATAGTATTCGTTTTAATAATGATATGGATAGCCAGCAGTTGCAGCAATCCGGGTGCTCACGATGGTACCTTGCAAGTATCGCTGACGGAGATTAAAATCCCGGCCGCGCCCGCTTTGAATGGTTTTGCACATGCCACCATCGGTGGGCGGTGGCTGGTACTTGGCGGACGCCACGACGGTTTGCACGACCACCGCCCCGACCGCTCCTATCCTCCCGACAGCGCCGCCAATGCCATCTGGCTTATCGATCCGGTGAGCCAACAGGTGTGGCAAAAAACGCTGGATAGTTTGCCAATAAATTGTCGGGAGCAGTTGCAGGCTGTAAATGCAGCTTTTTATCAAAACGGAAACCAACTGCTGATTGCTGGCGGCTATGGCTGGAGCCAATCCCGCCAAAGCTACATCACCTATCCGTATTTGCTGGTGGTAGATGTGGAAGCACTTTCCTCTGCCATTGTTAACAATACAGATGCAAATGCTTGCTTTACGCAAATAACCGATTCGATAATGGCTGTGGCTGGCGGAGCTATGGGAATGATCGGCAAAAATTACATGCTGGTGTTTGGTCAGCGCTTTGATGGCCGCTATACCACCCAGCCCAACCGCGAACACCGGCAGCAATACACCCATCAGATTCGCCGATTCCATCCCGATTCTGATGGAAACATTGTGCATACCGGCACACAAACCGACACCATTCATTTTCACCGACGCGACTACAATCTTTTGCCACAAATTTTTCCGGACGGTTCTTCGGGTTATACTGCGTTTGGCGGTGTATTTCAGTACGATCGCAATTTCCCCTGGTTGTATCCGGTTGATATCACCATTGACGCCACGACGGCGGTAACGGGTTTTGAACAAAAATTTAACAATTATCACTGCGCCTGCATCCCGGTTTATCATCAACACCGGAAGCAAATGGATAATTTGTTTTTTGGCGGCATGGCCCGCTATTTTCCCGACGACGAAAATAGAGAAATAAAGGATGATCCATTGGTGCCAAGCATCAACACCATCGCGCAAGTTTCCAGGATGGACGACGGATCGCTGCATGAAACTTTGCTGGATATAAAAATGCCTGCGTTGTTAGGAGCAGGAGCCTCTTTTATCGTTGCGCCCGGAGTGCCAGTTATCGCTCACAAAATCATCGACTTCGACAGGCTGCCACCGGGGCGAAATTTAATCGGCTACATCTATGGCGGACTGCAAAGCTCGCATCCCAATATTTTCCTGCGCCCGTTGGGAACCAGTGTATCTGTGAACAGGATTTTTGAAGTTTATCTGGAGAAGTAGTGCGGCTTGTTGATACCCCGCCACATTGTATTATTCTGTCCTGAAACATCGATTCGCAGCCTCGTGTTAAGATACTGTTAATTAGCAGGTATCTTGAATTTATACCAATACTTTTGGCGATTGAGGGTGTTAATACTCACGTCTTAATATTTTAAATGATAATCAAAATGATGAATCAAAATATTCTTGTTCCCATCGATTTTAGTGATGTTTCGGCTACAGCTATTACCACAGCCGCCTATCTTGCTGCGAATAACCACATGCAAATTTCATTGCTATACATTTCACAGCAAAACCATAAGGGAGACGCAACCACCGAATTGGAACAATTTGCAAAGGCGAAGCTCCCGGGCAACGCCGATTTACAATATGTCGTTCGACAGGGAGATGTTATCAGAGAAATAGTAGATGCCTGCAACGGAGGAGCATACACTACCATGATCATCGGTAGCCATGGTTTTAAGGGCTTACGCGAAAAGCTTTTTGGTGCCGACATTCTTAAAATTCTAAAGCAAATCGACATTCCGGCTCTGGTGGTTCAAAAAGAAACCATCATACCGCCTGGAGGCTTTAGAGAATTGGTTTTTCCTGTGGGTGCTCATGCTGAAATGCAGCATCAGATTGATGCAGTCATTGATTTTGCCCGCATACTCTCGCTGCGCGTTCATCTTTTCACTGTTAAAAAACCTGGTACAGTACTCTCCGATCAGATCAAAGCTAATCTTCAAAGCGCAAGTGAGGGATTCGAAAAGACCGCCATTCCCTACCTTCGCAAACAGGAAACTCCCGAAACATTCTCGGTAGGTTACGCGCGGGCTATTCTCGACTATGCCTCACGGCATCCGGGTGCCATTATTTCTATTATGGCCAGTCCGGCACAGGAGCATTTTTACATTGCCGACGCTGATAAAATCGCCATCCTCACTAATAACGCCGCATTGCCGGTGCTTTCGGTTAAATAATGAAGCTCTGAAATTATTTGAAGTTGGTTTTTACACCCGCATAAAATCCTCCCGCAAAACATGATCAAGATGTTCGACCAGGAAATCGGCATCCTTAGCGGAAAAACAAAGCGGCGGTTTTATTTTCAATACATTATTATCCGGGCCATCCACACTCATCAGTATCCCCCGCTGCCGCATCCGGTTGGCCAGGTAAGCAGCCTGGTCAGTAGCCGGCTCAAGGGTTAGTGGATTTTTGGTGAGTTCAAAACCCAAAAACAACCCCGTGCCCCGCACATCACCAATGATGGGGAGCTGTTGTTGCAATGCTTTTAGATTTTCGATAAGGTAGTTGCCGGTGGCGAGTGCGTTTTGTTGCAGGTTTTCTTCTCTAATAACTTTGAGCACGGCGCTGCCTATCGCGCACGACACCGGGTTGCCGCCGAAGGTGTTGAAATATTCCATGCCATTGGCGAAAGCGTCAGCAATAGCCTGTGTGGTAATCACTGCTGCCAACGGATGACCATTGCCGAAAGGCTTGCCCACCGTCACAATATCGGGAACCACGAGCTGCTGCTCAAAAGCCCAGAAACTCTCACCAACTCTTCCAAATCCTGTCTGCACTTCGTCGGCAATGCAAAGGCCGCCACTGCTGCGCACCGCAGCATATACCTCAGCCAGATAACCTTGCGGCAGCACAATTTGTCCGCCGCAGCTAAGGATGCTCTCGCCGATAAATCCAGCCGCATTGCGATCTTTATTATGGATTTGCTCCAATAACTGATGAATGTAATTTGCATAATCTCGGCCTGCTGTTGCGCTTTCGCGGATGGTGTCACGGTAAACATCGGGCATCGGCAAAATGTGCGTATGTTCGGGAGCGCCCTTGCCGCCTTTGCCATCAAATTTATAACTGCTTACATCGATGCAGGCGCCGGTATTGCCATGATAGCCCGTTTCGATGGCGATAATGTCTTTCTGTTGTGTCAAAGTTTTTGCCATCCGCAGCGCCAGCTCATTGGCTTCGCTGCCGGAGTTGACAAAATAAACCACCGAAAAGGGTTTGGGAAAAGTTTCCAAAAGCTCCCCGGCCAATTGCACAATGTTGTCGTGCAGATAGCGCGTGTTGGTGTTGAGCACAGCATTTTGCCGGCAGGCGGCCGCCACCACAGTGGGATGTTCATGACCAACATGCGCCACATTGTTTACCGTGTCGAGGTAGCGGCGGGCGGTGGCGTCGTAGAGATATTGCATATAGCCGCGCCGGATGTGCAGCGGCTCCTTGTATGAAACGCTCAGGCTTTTGCCCAGGTGCTGCTGCCGTTTTTTTATAATTTCCTGTTGAGTTAGCTTGTCGCAATTACTGCCAGCAGGAAGTTTTACAGGAATCAGCAATTGCGGATCGGGACAAAAGCTCAGCCAGGTTTCTTTTTCGTGGGCATACGCCACGCCGGGAAAGTCGCCCTGCTTGCCCAGCATGTCGAGCATTACCTGAAAGTGCAGATGGGGCGGCCAGCCTCCGTTTTCGTTGTGATTTCCTACTGTAGCTATTTGTTGCCCTTTGCTGATGGCCATTCCTGTGGAAAGCCCTGAAAGAGAGTTTTTGCTAAGGTGGCCATATAAAGTATAAAATTTCTGATCCTGACGCGTCTTATGTTCCAGAATGATGGTGGCGCCATAATCGCGATAAGCCTGATTGTTGGCAAAACTATGAACGGTGGCGGCGGTAGGCGCATAAACGGGCGTTTCGGCTGGCGTCCAGATGTCGAGGCCCAGATGTACGGTGCGCCACTGCATGCCTTCGTTGCCGCGGGTCTGGTAGGCGTCGGTGGTGTAGAAAGGGCGCACCTCGCCATAGCCGCCCGTGCCGATATCGGCCGCTTTGTCTTCGAGAAGCCGGCTGAGCGTGCGTTCAAAAGTTGTTTCATCTTTAAAATTAGTATTATTACCCAATTCCAGACTGCCGATGCTCAGATCGACCGGCTTTACGATTTTGTTGTCGAAATGAATTACCGGAGCAAAGTCGGCCTGAAAGACAGTAGCCCATCGTTGAAAAGCGGCAGCCTGCGGACAAGGTTCCCGGCCACACGCTGCCCTGAACGTATAATGCGCCAGCGCCGGCGGAATAGTTCGCAGCTTTTTCAGCAAAGCAATAGCAGACCGATCGCTGATTTGCAGATAAGCATTCCTGGGCTCCATGTATTTGTTGTGCGCCGCCGTGGCAATGGTTATCACCAGCCGTGCAGTGATGAGAGAAAACAGAACAGCCACCTCCTGTTCTTCTAATGGAAAAATGCTGTGGAACCCGCGAATAACCGCCCCGGCAGCTTCCAGCGGATCGGGCTTATCCATGCAGGCATAGGCACAGGCTATGGCCAGCTCGCTGATGGTTTGGGTGTAAATGGCATCGCCAAAATCGATTAATCCTGTAATCCTGGGATTATTAAGATCGGAGTTTACCAGCAGGTTGTGCTCGTGTGCGTCGTTGTAATTTACGCTCTGTCGGAGTTTTGGCAGGAGGGGAGCGGTGGTTTTTTCAAATAAATCAACAAAATAAAAGGCTGCTTCCTTAGCTTCCTTGTCGGTGATGTATTTTAAATATTCTTTGGATGCCGGCATCTCAGCAGGATTCCATTTGTATTGGCGATGTGCTGCCGGATGATCATAATCTTTCAGCACTTTGCACAGCCAGCCGCAGGTTTCGCCCCAGTTTCGCAGCAAATCCACTGAGCGGGGATTGACGTCGCCCAGCATCCGTCCCTCCACCCAGCTTTGCAACCGTACATGGCACACACGCCCCTGGTGGTCGGTAAATATTTCGCGAAAGCGGCCACTTTTTGAAGCAATGGGTTGCGGAATTTCAAAAGGCAGGTTTTGATGATTCAGATGGTGCATCAGGTCGATCTGGAAATCGATTTGTTTTTCATCGGCACCAGGCCGGCTGATTTTTAATAAATATCCGTGATTGGCTGCGTCCGTGAGGCGAAAATTAAAATCCACCTCGCCGGGCAGCACTATGGCAGCAGCCTGTATTCCGTACAACTCCCGGCCGATTTTCTCGGCTTCTGCCGGCGTTATTCCTGTTTTATCCATCATCATAACATTCTCTTTATTTGGGCTAAAGCCCACTGAAATACTATTGTATTTTTTACCCCCGGCCTTTAGGCCGGGGGTAATGAATAGCCTGGCCACAAAATTTTATATCAGAGCCATCCATTACAATTGTGGCAAAAGTAACAATCGTGTGCTTTTGCAGATGCTCACACAAGGAAATGGTGATGTAAAATTAAAAAGTGAAAAAAAATATTTTCGCTCGCTTAGTGCTTGCTTTGATGGATGAAGAAGCAAATTGCCCATATTTAGTGCCTGTCCATAAAGTCCCACTTTTTGTAGCCCAGGCATTTATGCCTGGGAACAATTGATTTGCAAAATGTCTCCCCCGCCCCTCGCTGGGATTGCCGAAGGCAATCCCAGCGAGGGGCGGGGTTTTAACAACACTTCATTTCAATCATAAATGCCTGGGCTATGAATATCATAAATGCCTGGGCTATGAATTTCATAAATAATCCCAGGCATAAATGCCTGGGCTATGCATATCCTCAATAAACCTTACTTTAAAGACAGGCACTAATTAAGGCTCTTTTAATCAGATATTTCGCTTCGATCAATACGACATCCAGTTGTGAGGATTTGGTAGGAAAAACAAAGAGGTCAATTCGCTCTCGTACGTACGGTCGGGAAATCTCTATCACCGATACTATTTAAATCATTCAATTTCAGAATTTATCAAGGCATTGGTGTAACCGCCTTTGGCTATGCCGGTATTCACATCGCCACTAAAATGCCATGGATAACCAAGGTATTTTTCCCAGGTATTTGGTTTAATGTTACCAAGCACAATACACAATGACTGTCCATACACAAGCTGCGGTTCACCACCTGCGATTATGTTGTAATAGTACTTTTCCTTGCTGTAAATCCACTCCATGGCCACAAAATACCCGTTCTTTGGAGCTTTGATTTTATAGCCAGTCGCTTGTGCTGTTAAATGATAAAGAAATATTTGATTATAATGACCATCACTGTATTTTTTCCCTGGTTACCATTTTGTATCTCTCCAGTGGTTTTTCAATTCCGGTCAAATAAAAAATATGCCCTCCGGATATGAGCTGTTTGTACGAAGGTTTGATTTTGTTTCTGGCAATTAGTTTTCCTGTAACAGTATTAATTTCATAGAGTTTCATTTTCCATATTATGAATGCTTTTCTTTCTACTTTGTCGAAAATGAGTTCATCATTCCATACAGAAGAAATTAAAGAAGAATCCAGTTTAGTCGCTCCAATCCTCATTAATTCTTTTGCCGAATAATAATCGATTTTACCATCTTTAAAATTAAAATGGAAAATCGTATCCCCAAAATTTATTAAAGCGTCACGATATGGTTTATACATAAACTCTTTTACAAACCTAACCTCAAATTCCATTCTTATTGAGGGTGGGTGCCTTTTAAGAAAATTCAATTCATCAGCCAGTTGCTTAAACCTACTTATATCATCATTTTGAATAAAATGGTTGCTCTTCTTGGTTTCAAGGTCAACTCCGTAAAACGACTGCGTGTATCCACCATTTCCTATTCGTTTAAAAAACAAGTATTTTTTTGTTTGAAAAAGGCAATCATCCATAATCTCATGAAAGCTATCAATTTCGTATTTACAGCAAACATCCCATGTCGTATCAGTTTTTATAATCTGATAAGCAGACGATTTGGTTAAAATGTGGCATTGATTAAAGCAATCTGTAAACAATCTCTCAGCTAAAATGGTATCAGTCAATTCCAGTGAATGTTGATGCTCCAGTAATGTATTTAAAATCTTTACCTCGTAATTTCGCTTCACATTATTATAAAATCCCAAGACAAATACTTTGCTTTCGCAAATCGAAAAATCAATTATGTAAAAGTCTTTTGGAATCGCCCGTTCCCGCGCTCCGGAAACAACGATTTCTTCTAAAGTATTCATTCGAGGTTCCAAAAATATTGTAATAGTATCTTCACCAAGCCTGCTGATTGCTATTTCGGAATCATAATATGCCACATGAGAAACAATCAATTTGATTGGAAAGTGATTTACAGTCAGACGGCAAAAACCATTTGGTAAAGTAGCAGCCCCTTTATTTGAATCTTTCAATACTACATTGGCATTTCCTATTCCCTGGTGCGTATTTTTATCAAGAACTAACAAGGAAATTTTATCATGAAACTGGTCTTGCCCCATTGCTATTTTTAAAATGAATGAGGAAAATAGTAGTAACAACCAAAATTTCAAACATGGTATCTTAGTACGCGCCATATGCATTGCTGGTTTGGGATACATCGCCATCTTTTATGTGGCTAAAATTTGCAACTTCTCCTTTTTGAGTTTGCGTTTTGCTAAAAAGAAGCTGATATGTTCTACATAAAATTTTCATAACGAAATTTTAATGCAAGTTTACGAAAATTTTGCCACGCAGTGTAGCTTCTATTCCGCACAACTCCCGGCCGATTTTCTCGGCTTCTGCCGGCGTTATCGCAGTTTTATCCTTGTTTTTTTCAATGTTCTTTCAGTCATCTTTTTAATTCATTAGGCTCTAATATTACTTATTGTGTGGATATCATCTTCAATAACCCCGCCCTTCAGGGCGGGGCAGACATCCCGGTCAGAAACCTGCGGGCTTTAGCCCGATACTTTTACATCAGTATCTCTCCACGAACTTATCATAACATGGTCTTTATTTGGGATAGAGCTTACTGAAATACTATTGTATTTTTTACCCCCGGCCTAAAGGCCACGGTTAGTGAACAGCCTGGCCACAAAATTTTATTTCAGAGCCATCCATTACAATTGTGGCAAAAGTAACAATCGTGTGCTTATGCAGATGCTCATCCGGGGGTTTGCAGATTGACACCTGACTATTGGCTTCACATGACACCCACACTATTTCGTAAATTCTTTCTATTTTTGCCAAAACAATACTAACATGGAAAAAAGAAATAACTTTCAGGTGGCAGGCGATGAACTGCTGAAAAAAATCAAGGAGATCATCCACGAAGGAAACGTAAATCGTATTATCATCAAAAATGAAGAGGGCAAAACTTACCTTGAAATACCGGTAACCATTGGTGTGATTGGCGCCGTACTTGCTCCGGTTTTTGCTGCCATCGGCGCACTGGCTGCGCTGGCTGCCAGGTTTAGCATCGAGGTGGAACGAACGGAGGAGTGAGAGCAGGACATATTGAATAAGGTAATAAGGTTGCAACAAGAGGAGGCACTTTTCCACTAAGGTCAAATGCTTAGAAGAATCCGCGAATTACACGAATTAAATCAATTCCCGCGAAAAAACATTGCATCGGTTTTTTTTGACGTTTCTATGTCAGTCTGATAGAAAGTTGAAGTCAGATAAATAAAATTTATTTGTTATCAGAAATCATCCACAGCAAGGGCTTGTGCGTCGGCGCCCCCCTTCTTCTTCCAATTCGTGTTAATTCGCCTAATATGCGTGAATTCGCGGACATTTAAAGAAGAGCCGGCGGATGAGGCCATCGATGAAAAGCTAAAAATCCCAATTCGTGTCAATTCGCCTAATATGCGTGAATTCGCGGACAATAGTCTTTAAGTAAAAGGGGGCGGCGGATGAGGAATATGTGGGAATTCGCGGACAGTGTCTTTAAGCAAAAGGGGCCGGCGGATGAGGAATATGTGGGAATTCGCGGAAAGCAGTGCTGCATTCTTTTAACCCTTCCTCAGCCGCAGCGCATTGGTGATAACGCTCACCGAGCTAAAGCTCATGGCAACCGCGGCGATGATGGGGCTGAGCAAAATACCAAAGAACGGATAGAGCACACCGGCGGCGATGGGAACGCCCAGCGCGTTGTAGAAAAAGGCGAAGAAAAGGTTTTGGCGGATGTTGCGCATCACTTTGTGGCTAAGGTCGCGGGCACGGACGATGCCGTTCAGGTCGCCTTTTACCAGCGTTATGTCGGCGCTTTGCATGGCGATGTCGGTGCCGGTGCCCATGGCAATGCCGACGTTGGCTTGCTCGAGCGCCGGCGCATCGTTGATGCCGTCGCCTGCCATAGCCACGATATGTCCCTGCTTTTGCAGCTCCTGCACTTTGTGGTATTTGTCGGCAGGCAGGCTGTTGGCCTGATAGTCATCCAACCGCAGCTCATCGGCCACGGCTTTGGCCGTAAATTCGTTGTCGCCGGTGAGCATGTGCACTTTAACGCCTGCCTTTTGCAGCGCCCGCACCGCCTCTGCCGAAGTTTCCTTTATCTTATCCGAAACCGCAACCATCCCTTCTGCCTTTCCCTCTATCACCAGAAACATCACTGTTTGCGCTTTCTTCTGCCATGCCTGCGCAAGTTGCTGTTGCGTTTCATTCAATGTTGCGCCCAGATCATCGAGCAACTGCCGGTTGCCAAGCCCCATTTTTTTATTATTAATAATCGCAGTTACTCCTTTGCCGGTTGACGATTCAAAATGTGCAGCAGGAAGGGCTTGCACATTTTTATCGCGGGCACCGCTAACAATGGCTTCGGCCAGCGGATGTTCGCTGTCGGCGTCGATGCTGGCTGCCAGTTGCAGAATATCTTCGTTGGTAAGTTTGCCAAAAGATTGATACTGCGTAAGGGAGGGCTTGCCGTGGGTAAGCGTGCCGGTTTTGTCGATGATCAGCACATCCACCTTGTTCATCTCTTCGATGGCGCGGGCATTTTTCACCAGCACCCCCTCCTGCGCCCCGCGACCCGTTCCTACCATAATCGACATGGGCGTAGCCAGACCCAGGGCGCATGGGCAGGCGATCACCAGCACCGAAATAGCATTTACGAAAGCATACACCAACGCCGGGTCGGGTCCCCACAGCGCCCAGATGCCAAAGGTAATCAGCGCTACGGCTACAATAATTTGAACGAAATATTTGGCCACGGTGTCGGCCAGCCGTTGGATGGGCGCGCGGGTGCGGCTCGCCTGATTCACCATGTCGATGATTTGTGCAAGTAATGTGTCGCTGCCAATTTTCTGGGCGCGCATTACAAAAGCTGTCCTGCCGTTGATGGTGCCTGCGGTTACTTTGTCGCCCGATACTTTTTCGACGGGCATCGACTCACCGGTGATCATACTTTCGTCTATCACAGCTTTCCCGTCCTGCATCACGCCGTCAACCGGAATTTTCTCACCAGGACGAACCTTTAGCAAGTCGCCGACGATTACCTCTTCGAGTGGGATTTCTTTTTCTGTTCCGTTGCGCACGCGCCGTGCCACCGGAGGAACCAGTTGCAGCAATGCGCGGATGGCTGTGTTGGTTTTGCTGTGGGCGCGCAACTCGAGCACCTGCCCCAGCAGCACCAGCGTGAGGATGACGGCAGCGGCTTCAAAATAAAGATGGACGTTGTCGCCCGCATCTTTAAACTGTGCCGGAAAAATTCCGGGCAGCAGCAACGCGGCCACGCTAAAGAGATAGGCTGCTCCCACACCTATGGAGATCAGCGTCCACATGTTGGGCGACCAGCGGCGCACGGAGCTGTAGCCCCGCTTAAAAAACCCCCAGCCAGCCCAAAAAACTACGGGCGTAGCCAGCAAAAACTGCAGCCAGCCCTGCACAGGTTTTGAAACTACTGCATCGAGATGCAAGAAAGTAAAATGGTCGGACATAGCCAGCAGAAAAAGTGGGACGCTAAGCGCCAGCGCTATCCAGAACTTATGCAGCATCCGCCGGTAGGCATTTTGTTCTTCGCTTTGGGGCACTTCTTTCTCGGCAACCAGCGCCATGCCGCACTTGGGGCAGTCGCCTGGGGTGCTGCTTTTTACCTCCGGATGCATCGGGCAAGTGTAAATAATTGTGGAGGACGCCCGGCTTTCGTCTTTAAGCAAATCCATCCCACACACGGGGCATTCGCCTGGTTTTTCGTACATTTTATCACCTTCGCAGCGCATGGGGCAGTACCAGGCGCCGTTGGTGGTTTTATTTGCGGAAGCGTGCTTATTTGCGGAAGCATCTGCAGCAGGTTTTTCTGCGTGGGCGTGGTGGTGGTG